>CALHLB010000154.1 GCA_938034375.1 uncultured Alphaproteobacteria bacterium
GCCCCTAATAAAGAAAGAAAAAAGTGCCAAACCCCATTAACAAAAGCCGCTAAAATGATTTTAAAGTGATAAAAAAAGCAGGGCAACAATATACCCTGCTTTAAAGTTCAATTTTTTCAAGTTTTCCTAAAACTTCAAGCCGCCACGCCCAAGATAACGTGCTTGCGTACCAAGCTCTTCCTCAATTCGAATAAGCTGGTTATATTTTGCCATGCGGTCTGAACGGGCAAGAGAGCCTGTTTTGATCTGCCCACAATTTGTTGCAACAGCAAGATCAGCAATGGTGCTGTCTTCTGTTTCACCGGAACGATGCGACATAACAGACGTAAAGCCAGCACGATGCGCCATTTCAACAGCCTGCAATGTTTCCGATAAAGTACCAATTTGGTTGACTTTTACAAGAATTGAGTTGCCGCAGCCTTTGGAAATACCTTCTGCAAGGCGTGTTGAGTTTGTAACAAATAAATCATCACCAACAAGCTGGCATTTATCACCGATTAAATCTGTTAAAGCTTTCCAGCCTGCCCAATCATCTTCTGCCATGCCATCTTCTATAGAAACGATTGGGTAACGGGCAACAAGGTCCCCTAGATAGGCTGCCATTTCATCAGAAGAAAGAGTTTTACCTTCACCAGATAGAACATAAGAACCATCTTTATAAAATTCGGTTGATGCACAATCGAGCGCAAGTGTTACGTCATCACCAGGTTTATAACCTGCCTGTTCGATTGATTTCATAATAAAATCAAGCGCTTCAACAGTAGAACCGATATTAGGTGCAAAGCCCCCTTCATCACCAACATTGGTATTATGACCTGCATCGCTCAAACTTTTTTTCAATGTGTGGAAAATTTCAGAACCAATACGTACAGCATCGGCAATACTTTCAGCTTTAGCTGGCATAATCATAAATTCTTGAAAATCAATTGGGTTATCAGCATGTTCACCACCATTGATGATGTTCATCATTGGCATGGGCAAAATGTGCGCTTGTGTACCGCCAATATAACGGTAAAGCGGCAAGGCCGATGCTTCAGCTGCAGCTTTTGCAGTTGCAAGCGATACACCCAAAATAGCATTTGCCCCAAGACGGCTTTTATTTTCAGTACCATCAAGATCAATCATCGCTTGATCAATTTTAAGTTGGTCTTCAGCCTCAAGGCCACTAAGAACCGTGAAAATCTCACCATTCACAGCATCAACAGCTTTGGTAACACCTTTGCCTTTATATGCATCACCACCATCTCTTAATTCAACCGCTTCATGCGCCCCTGTTGAAGCACCTGAAGGAACAGCAGCACGCCCCATAGAGCCATCTTCCAGTGTTACATCCACTTCAACGGTTGGGTTGCCACGACTATCAAAAATCTGACGGGCTGAAATATCAAGAATAGCAGTCATTGAAAGGGTCCTGTCTTATCAAAAATTCATTGTTGAAGATGTACTATCGCATCATGCAAAAAAGGAAAAGCCAGTTTTTTAATTTCTCTTCAAAAATTACGTTTGAAAAATCAATCAACAGACTGATCACACTCCTTTGAACGCGGATGATTGGATAAGCAAATGTCCCTTCCTTATATTTTATGTGAGAGTTGCAATAAATGTTAAGAGGAAACGACACATGAAGAAAATTGTTTTAACTGTAAGTGCAGTACTATTAGCCCTAAACGTATCAATATCTGCACAAGCTGGCGGTAGCGGTCATGGAGGTGGTGACGGTTTTTTTGAAGATCCGTTTTTCGAGGATAAGATTCTGCCAAACCTTCATAAAAGCAAAAAGACAAAACAAAAACAAAGCCTGTCTTCAACTTATGATGGCACTCAAAAATCCAAAGCTAAGAAATAAACATAAAAGACAGATATTTCATCAACATCTGCCTTTGTTTTATTAGGTTTTTGCTGCTTGCGTTGAAAATCCTTCGAAAGATCCTGTTGACAAATTTTCTTGCCAGGAAAGCGCATGGTCAAAACCATGCAACTGATAGGAAAGGAAATTTTCGCTTTTTAAACCCGTGTAAAAGGATGCAGTGCAATGACATATAGCCAAAATCAATTATCAATTGATACGAGTTTGGCTATATTTTTGAGCACAAGCCAACGGATAATTTCGCGATCGCGCAAACGCACATCCCCTATGAGAACCCTTTGGCGGTGCTTAATTCTAAAAAACAAAATAATAGCGATGAAAAAAAGTGCTTGCCATTTTCGTTCAGCATTCTTCCTTGGGAAGATATTCTAATTTCTGCATCGTGCCTTTTAAACCAAAGGCACCATAATCAAAGATAAATTGGCGAGCTACGCCATTTTCATATAGCAGGTAAGAGTTTTGCCATTCTGGAACAGCATCACCACCCGCATTTTGCTTGAAATAGGAAACCGAAACAGGCCAATGCCGCAATTTTTCATCTTTCAAAATCTGATAAGGTAAAGTCTGTAGCAATTTGCCTTCAATTCCTTCAACTGCTTTTGCATCAGAAATTATCGCTGTTGCAGCCATGGATTCTTTGCCTCCCTCAACCCCTTCATAAACAAGACTATTAATAAGCTTACTGCCAGACTTGGCTTCCTCAATCAGTTTTTTATAATGCTGGATGGGAAAAAGGGCATCTTTCGAAAGTGAAAACTCAAGATTTTCAGGGCGTGAAAGGCGAACGGAAATTTGGCCTTCCTTTTGCGAGGCGACACCTTTTGTATCTTCAATCAAGGTATTATTCTGGTATATTTCATTAGAAAAATCGAAAGCTGTGCCTTCCGCATTTTCAAAATTTTTAGCGCGAGTATCAAGGAGAAGTGTTTTACCCCCCTCCAATCCCAATTGAGCAACAAAACGATAAGAAACATTGTAACCTGTGCAAGCGCCACCATTAATTTCCAAAACCCATTTACCGCTGGCGCCTGTAATTTTAGATTGAGGAATGGCCTTATCAAGGCTTATATCATAAATTGCCCGATGTGGCTGTAATGCCTGAACGAAACCAGGCATAAAAGCCGTTGAAAAAACACAAAAAACCGATAAAGCACCCTTAAAAGTCATCGAAAAAACCTGTTTGAATGAATCACATTGCTTGCAAAAGATTACACAAAATGATCTTTTGCGTCATGAAAAAATATTATTTTCAAGTAACAATGAAAAGAGGTTGAATAATGGCAAGTCTTTACCATAATGATGTTTTAAAACGCTTAAATGAAAAAGGCTTTACCTTGCCAAAGGCGGCCAGCCCTGCAGGCAATTATGTTGCCTATAAAAAGGTGGGCAATTCACTTTATATTTCTGGGCAACTTCCTTTTGATAAAGAAGGAAATGTTATAACCGGCCTTTGTGGCTCTTCAATTGAGGATGAGAAAGCAATTATCGCCGCGCAATATTCTGCCCTTAACATATTATCGCAGGTAGAAGCAGCAATTGTTGATTTTGATAAAATTGAAAGTCTCACAAAAATAAATGGTTTTGTCACATCAACACAAGACTTCAAAAATCATCCTCTCATAATAAACGGCGCTTCAGACTTCCTGGTAGATATATTGGGTGAACGGGCGCGCCACACACGTGCAGCCATTGGCATGTCAAGCCTGCCTCTTGGAGCTGTTGTTGAA
>CALHLB010000155.1 GCA_938034375.1 uncultured Alphaproteobacteria bacterium
GGCAATGCCAATACATTCGTAGATAATGTTATTAAAAACGATGCTGTTAATAGTATTGGTTTGAATAGATTTTTAATTGATTGCAACATTTCTTATGTTTTTCCTTTTAAAGATAAGAAAAGTATACAATAAGAAATTTGATAAAAATTTCTTATTATTATAATAAACTGAATATTTTTTTTAATATATTACCTTTAAGAATGAGTGAATTATTCACTTATTGGTTAAATATTTTTATTATTTATAATTTTCTTTTTAAAATAATCTAATATGTAAATACGTATTGCAGATGATAAGTTGTCTTTTGGCTGCCTTTTTGCGTCAATCACATTAATAAGTTGTGTTGGCGTCTTTTTTGTGTCTTGGGAGATTTCATGCAATGCTTGCCAAAAGGGATCTTCAAGTGAAATACTTGTTCTATGCCCGCTTAAGGTAATGGATCGTTTCATAAACTTTCATCATCTTCTATCACGGGTGTTTTATTGTCTAATTTATGATTATCCAGTTTTTTTTCGTGCTTTTCCTGGCTTAGTTTTATGATGTTTTTTTCATCACGCTTAGCGCCAAATTTAACTCGTTTAATAGCACTTTCCTTATTTTTATTATCCCGCTCACGTTGTTTTCGGGCATTTTTCAAATTGATGATATCGCCCATTTTATCTACCGTTCCTATTCAGCCTTTTTGCGAAAAGCATCCAGTGAGACAACGTCTGCTGTTCCTGTCTCTCCACTTTCATCATCTTGTTGTGTTTCAGAGTTTTTTTCAAGAACTTCTTCAAGATTATCTTCAGCTTGTTTTTCTGCAGTCATAATTTCATCGGCAAAAATAAGGGAAGCTGATTTTCTTTTGCCTGAATCTTCCTCGTCATCTTCTGTCAATTCAGAAAGATGTTCGTCAACAATATCAAATTGCAACGCAAATTGTACGGATGGGTCAACAAAACTTTTTATGGCAGAATAAGGTACGACCAGTTTTTCCGGTATACCGGAAAAGGCCAAACTAATTTCAAAGGACTGCGCGTTAACTTCCAGATCCCAAAACTGGTGTTGAACAACAATTGTCATTTCTTCTGGATAGCGTTCCTTTAATTTGCTTGAGATTCGAACACCTGGCATTTCAGTATTAAATGTAATGTAGAAGTGATGCTCACCTGGCAGCCCTGCTCGTACAACCTCATTTAATACTTTTTTTACAACAGAGCGCATAGCCTCTTGGGCTAGTACATCATAGCGTATCATATCGTCAGCCATTGTTTTTTAAATCCGCCTTTACGCAAAATAAATCATTCGAATCATAGTTTCTTCCAGCTTGGTTTAAATTTCAAGCTGTGAGATATCTATTACCAATTAATATTGGCTTTTTAGAGATGAATAAAAGTGACAGCTTCTGTTGCCAGGTGCTGCCGAACCCCGCCCAGAGGTGCTAGCCAAAGGGACTTAAAGTCGGTTTAGTGGTACCGCATTACGCAGCAACAGCATAACCTTCAGCATTGTTGTCATTTGCAACTACTGATTTGATCCGATAACGGTGGTATCATGCCGAGCAAAAGCACAACCTTTACGCCCTCGTCGATCCTGTTTCGCCCCCGCCAAAAGCCATATATTTATAAGTTAAAGCAAATGGATTTTGGTGGAGGCGCCGGGTACCGCCCCCGGGTCCGATAGGTTTATTACGCAGGCCATTTATTGCCATAGCTCTTACGAGCTTTATTAATATAGGCGGTAAATCTTATAAATGCAAAGAAATTAACCGCTTATGCGCTCAATCTTTGCACCGCAAGCAGATAATTTTTCTTCCAGCTGCTCAAAACCGCGATCAAGATGGTAGACGCGGTTGATACGTGTTTCCCCTTCAGCTGCAAGCCCGCCAATGACAAGGGAAACCGAAGCCCGCAAATCCGTTGCCATGACTTCAGCACCTTTCAGGTTTTCAACGCCCTCAATTGTTGCAACTTGACCATCAAGAGAAATATTGGCGCCCAAACGTACCAGTTCTTGCACATGCATGAAACGATTTTCAAAAATTGTTTCTTTAATATGGGATCTGCCTTTTGCCTTGGTCATCAAAGCCATAAACTGGGCTTGCAGATCAGTTGGAAACCCTGGAAATGGCTGTGTTTCAACATCCACAGGGGTGATGTTATAACCTTTACTTTGGATATGCAGACCTTGGTCTGTTTGCGTAATTTTCACGCCTGTCTGCACTAAAGTATCAATAGCTGATTGCAAAAGATCTGCCCTGGTTCCCTCCAAAAGAACATTACCACCAGTCATGGCTACAGCCATAGCATAAGTGCCTGTTTCAATACGGTCTGGCAGAACAATGTGGTGAGCACCATAAAGTTGGTCAACGCCTTCAATTTGAAGGGTGGATGTGCCTGCACCAGAAATTTTTGCGCCCATTTTTGTTAGGCAAGAAGCCAGATCCGCGATTTCTGGTTCACGGGCCGCATTTTCAATTATTGTTTCGCCCTTGGCCAAGGTTGCAGCCATCATTAATGTATGGGTTGCGCCAACAGAAGGGGCAGGCAGTGAAATGCGGTTGCCTTTTAGGCCCCCTTTGGTTTTGGCGATAACGTAGCCTTGATCAATTTCAATATCAGCGCCCAGTTCTTTCAAACCATCTATAAAAAAATCGACCGGCCTTGTACCAATGGCACATCCACCAGGCAGTGAAATACGGGCTTCATGCATGCGGGCAAGAATAGGACCAATAACCCAGAAGCTAGCGCGCATTTTGGAAACCAAATTATAAGGAGCTGTTGTGTCTACAACATCCTTTGCGGAGAAATGAACTCGCTGGCCTTTCATGGTGCCATCACCGGCACGCTTGCCATCAACAGAGTAATTTACGCCATGATTGACCAAAATACGGGTGAGTAATTCAACATCGCGCAAACGGGGCAGATTATCGAGTGTTAAAGTGCCATCCGTTAAGAGAGAGGCAATCATCAAGGGGAGAGCCGCGTTTTTTGCGCCAGAAATTGGAATGGTGCCGTTTAGTTCATTGCCACCAATAATTTTAATACTATCCATAAAACGTCACCTGATAGCCAGCCTATCTTGCTTGGCCTTTTTCTTTTTATCTGTCATTTGATTCCCGTCACATTGAAGGTTTTATAAAGCGCTTTTGAAAGAAATCAATTATCAGCAAGGCGCGGAGTATTTAAAACCCTAATGATCGTTTTGGGATGGCATCTTTTTAAGCGGCTTTTCCCGGAAGAGACGCGCCTCGCCCTTTTCTTCTGTCGTGCAAGCTTCACGCTTTTGCTCCTTGCGTCGTTTCAAATTTTGCCGCAAGGCCTCAGCCAGTCTCTTTTCCCGATTTTGCTTTTTTTCCATGGTGAGGTGGTATGTTTATTTGAGAGGAATTTGTCAAGAAAGATTTTGAATTTGGTTAAATTCTCTCTTGCACTGGGTTAAACCTTGTGGCACATGAGGCAAACTGGATCTAAAATAAGACTTAAGCTGCCGTAGCTCAGGGGTAGAGCACTCCCTTGGTAAGGGAGAGGTCGGAAGTTCAAATCTTCTCGGCAGCACCACTCTCCAGTTTTATTGCAATCGGCGATAACCTCAAATGGTTTAGCCATTGTATATTCTAGTTTTTTGCCGTTCATTTTCAGGTTCTGGAATATGTAATTTAGCAATTCACGTTTCTGATCAAAACCAGAACTTCTAAACTCCTCCAATGCTCCAGAAGCCAGTGTCACCATGTAATTCAGCTTATTGCAGAACTCATCATCCGTCACATCATAAGCATGCAGCAAATCGGTGATTTCATACTGGCGATTTTTCAAACGCTGCTTTTGTGAAATGAATTCTTCCTTAGTCAATTCACCTTCCAGCCGCAAATCGGTCAGACGCTCCAGCTTTCTTTCCAGCTCCGTATGCTCACGTTTCAGATCACCGGTATGTTCCTTATGGTGAATCTTCTTACCTTCATTGGCAGAGCGCACATAAGAGAGGATATCTTTTAGCTTTTTGTCATTGCAAATAGTCAGCGTGCCCAGTGCAGCCTCCAGCTGCTCGATCACGTTATCTTCTCTGGTGTAATAGATCTTTTTGGGATCATTCGCATCATGCGACACCACATAGGTAAATGATGCTCCGCCACCGTTTTTGTACTTCTTTTTATGTGTCTGTGCCGTGCATAGCTTACCGGTATTGGCGCAGGTAAGAATGCCACGAAACAGAAAATCTATCTGACCATATCGTGAGTGCGGTTTACCTTTGCCTTGGCGCACTTCCTGACATTTATCGAACAACGGTTTGTTGATAATTGTCTCATAACGATGCGGATATTCCTCGCCTGTTTTCTTCACTTTCATCACCCCATAATAAAATGGCTCTTGGATGAGCTTGTGCACATGACTTTTATTCAGCGCACCTTGATTGCCACGGCTATTGGTTAGGCCAATTTCTTTGGCAAATTTCACCAGCTGCGATATCGAATAACAGTCAGTAGCATATTTCTCAAATAGTTGTTTTACCAGCGGCGCACGTACCGGATCAATCACGATATGGGCTTTCCCACGCCCATCACGCTTATCGGTGGCATCCCGCTTATTGAGATAACCAATCGGCGCTTGGCTCACCCATTCACCACTGCGCAATTTTTGCTCGATGGCCCGTTTAACATTATCCCGCAAACTATCCGTGTAATTCTGTGCCAGCGCCACGCTGATATTCCACATAAACAAATCTTTGGCGGGTGAATCTCTATGAATTACACAGTTATCACTGCTAAAATGATATTCCAGCAATCCTTTCTCACGCATTTCCTCTAGCAACGGCTGTTGTTTGAAGCCGCGCTGCAGGCGATCCACCTTATCGGTGATAATGGCAATCGGTTCGTTTAACTTCTTCGCGGCAGCCTTGGCTTTGGAGATGATCTCCATAAATTCTTTACGATCACCTCTGGTAGATGATTCGGTGATCTGAAATGCTTCCAGCACGGCAAGGCTATTGCGATGGCAATATTCACTCATCCGATTATCTTGTGCATCGGGGGAATATTCCTCCTGCTCATCTGAGGAGACACGAGCGATGGTAAATGCTTTGGTTGCTCGCATAGAAGCAATCGCCGCATTGTTTCTTAATGATGTTTTGTTCTTAGACATTTCTAACTCCCGTTGGTGATCGGGGAGTTCGAAAAACCGCAATTACTCGGCTACACACGTCTTTAGGCTGGACTTACCCTGTTTTAATGGAGAGACTTTTTGATAAGTTTTATTTATCAGGAGGTTTTGATGAAACAACGAGAATTTACGGAAGAATTTAAACGCGAAGCACTGCGCATTTTGGAGACAAGCGATCTTACGATCA
>CALHLB010000156.1 GCA_938034375.1 uncultured Alphaproteobacteria bacterium
TCAATGAGGTTGGGCTTGTAAGAATATTTTTAAATGACCCTTTGCTGCAATGGTTCAAACCCATTAAAACCGTTTGAAGCATAAGTTGTTGTATAGGCCCCTGTATTTTCAATGAAAAGTTCATCGCCAATTGTTAGGGAAACCGGCAGGGGATAAGGCGTTTTCTCATAGAGGATATCCATACTATCGCATGTTGGACCAGCAATGATGCAAGGCGTTTTTTCATCATCATCGTGGGGCGTTTTGAATGGGTAGCGAATGGCTTCATCCATGGTTTCTGCCAATCCTCCAAACTTACCAATATCAAGGTAAACCCAACGGGTTGGTTCAGATTCTGATTTTTGTGAAATTAATACGATTTCACTTTTAATAATGCCTGCATTACCCACCATAGCGCGGCCAGGTTCAATCATGGTTTCTGGTACTCTATTTCCAAAATGATGCCGTAAGCTTTTAAAAATTGCTGTTCCGTAATCTTTTGTGGTGGGGATATTTTTAACATATTCTGTTGGGAATCCGCCGCCCAGATTAACACTTTTCAGCTCAATGCCGCAGGCTTCACATTCTTTGAAAAGGTTGGCAGACTGCTCAATAGCATGATCCCATGCGGTAAGGTTTGTTTGCTGTGACCCTACGTGAAATGAGATGCCATTGGGAATTAAGCCCAGTTTTCTTGCATGGTTCAAAACGGCGAGCGCCATTTTGGCATCGCATCCGAATTTACGGGAAAGTGGCCAATCGGCCCCTTTATTATCAGTTAAAATTCGGCAAAAGACAGTGCTTCCTGGTGCTGAGCGGGCAATTTTTTCAACTTCCGCAAAGCAATCGACCGCGAAGGTTTTAATACCTAATTCAAAGGCGCCTTTAATATCGCTTTCTTTTTTGATTGTATTGCCACAGGAAATTTTATGAGGACTTGCACCGGCTTCCAGAGCCATTTTCACTTCTGTTAAAGAGGCCGCATCAAATGAGCTGCCAAGGCGTACCAGAAGCCTTAAAATCTCCGGGGCAGGGTTGGCTTTGATAGCATAAAAAATGGCTGTTTCAGGCATGGCCCTTTTAAAATTATTATAATTTTCAGCCACAATCTCAGTGTCAACGACCAAACAGGGGGTTGGTAGATCATTTTGGGAAAAATACTTATAAAGACGGGCATGGTTTGTCATGATTTACCCTCTTTAACGGCATCCAAAATGTATTTGGGCAGAGCGAATGCGGCGATATGTACTTCTGGCGTATAATATTGTGTGGTAAAATTGGCTTCTTCAAAGCGTTTTTTTACCACCTCAACAGGTATCTTGTTTAAAGCATCATTATCAGTTGCCCAGCCAAGCGCCATATGCCCCCCAAAATAGGTTGGGATACAGGCAACATAAGCAGAGACCTCTTTAAAGATTTTGTTAAAGTGGCTGATAGAGGAAACGAGTTCATCACGCTGCATAAAGGTGACACCATTTTGTGTAACCAGAACGCCACCTTCTTTCAGGCAGAGATGGCAACCGCGGTAAAATTCTTCCGTAAAGAGTACGGCCCCAGGGCCAACGGGATCTGTTGAATCAATCAGGATAACATCAAAGCGGCGATCAGTTTCATGAACAAATTGCGCGCCATCTGCGATAATAAGATCAAAGCGCTCATCTTCAAAAACAGGTGCATTGAAGTTTGCAAAATGTTCTTTTGAAAAATCGACAACAGAACGATCTATTTCTACTTGAGTGAGTCGGCTAACTGATTTATGCTTCAATACTTCTTCCGCCATGCCGCAATCACCGCCACCAATTATGAGGACTTCTTTAGCATTGCCATGGCTAAGAATGGGAACGTGAGCCATCATTTCATGATAAATAAATTCATCACGCGTTGTTACTTGCGTAATGCCGTCCAGCATTAAAACTTTGCCAAAAAAGCTGTTTTCAATCAGTTCCAGATGCCATTCATCTGTCTTTTGCTCATAAAGCACCTTGTCAACGCGAAAAGAAATTTCAACGCCATCGTGCAATGTTTCGCTTACCCAATCTTTTTGAGACGGTTTTTGTTGTACATCACTTTTTGTCATGGGGCTGCCTTTTAAAAGCTGAATGCATGCTGGTTTTGGTTGTCCAAAACCTCGGTTCCGCGCTTTAAATTTTTCACTTCAACACGACTAGCGTTAAAAGCCTTGCCTAAAATGTTGATACATTTTTCAGGACAAGCATCGCCACACATAAAGACATCAAAGGCAGCATAGCCGACTTCTGGCCAAGTGTGAACGGATATATGGCTTTCTGCCAGAACTGCAACACCACTAATGCCTGTTGGTTCAAATGGATGTAGGTGAATATGCAAAAGCGTTGCGCCTGCTTCCCTTATACAATTAAGCATCGCTTTTTCAATACGGTTTTGGTCATTCAACCCTTCCGCATCATATAGGTCTATAATAATGTGGGAGCCGGCAAAATAATCGCCCCCCTCATTAATGAAATGGTCAAGCTTTTTCTCAACCATGGAAGCATCATTTATCTTTGTTTTTTGAGGTTTGTTATTACCAAAAAAAGCAGTCTCATATTCTTCAAAGTCTTCCGTTTGGGTGGTGCTTCTTGGCTCAAAATCATTAAGAGCCTCCAAGTCCATCCCCAATTGGAAGAGGGCGTCATCATTACGCACTGCGCTCTCCCCAACCAGCAGATGTCCCGGAGTGGGGCTGGTCCTTCATGGAGCCAGCCTTCACGGATGGTGGGTTGGTATCGGTTTTTGATGTGAATTACAAGTATAATTTTTACAAAAAAGCGCAATGAATGCACTTTTTATAAATGCACTGAGTGCATTCATTGTATAATTTGCCATTGTATCGTGACTGAAAGAGATAAATCGCCTTGTCCGCCAGCAATAGGGGTTATACCTGCATCTTCTTGAAGGGCGGCTGATCTGGCGACAGATTTAAATTGTGGTCGTGCATTTGGGTTGGTTTCGCGCAAGGAGAGAACATTTCCAAGTTTAAAGCCGGCTTCCTGTGCGTATAATTTCGCTTTTTCAAGCGTATTTTGAACGGCTTTTTTGCGTGCTTCCATCAACAATTCTTGTTTGTTTGAAACGTCAAACCGAATATTGCCAAGCTGGTTGGAACCAGACTGAACAAGGGCGGTTAATATTTTGCCAATTGTTTGTAGATCGATAATTTTAACCGTCAGATTATTTTGTATCCTGTACCCTGAAATTTGGGGTGGCCTTTGTGCTTTACCTGGTTTTGCTCGATAATGGCTATAGATTGGCTGAATATTAAAGTTACTTGTTTGCAAGTGTTTTTTTTCAATTCCTGCTTTTTCAAGAAGTTTAAAAATTGATTGCATTTTCGCATTATTGTCTTCAAGGCCTTCAATGGGTGTTTTGGCCTCACTAAGAACACCTGTAGAAATATAGGCAATATCAGGCTTGGCAAGAACGGTGCCGCGACCTGTTAGCGTTAGTATGTTTTTTTCCTGCAGATCAGCGATTGCCTTTGAAGGGGGTAAAAGGGTCATGAGTACAGTGAGATGAATGACCAGTTTTTTTGCAAATGAAAGTCTCTTTGTCATGAGGGTATTAATCCTTGACCTGGGTTGATTTTTAACTTTGATGATACGTGATCTTTTGGATAAAAAGAAAGAGATATAATAAAATATTTGCTTTGGTCTCTTGTTTGTTCAAATTTACATGCTATAGCGTGAGTTATCCATTAAGGTGGGGCCTGTAGCTCAGTTGGTTAGAGCCAGCGGCTCATAACCGCTTGGTCGGGGGTTCGAGTCCCTCCGGGCCCACCATTTTTCTTAAAATCAAACCATTGATGTTTTTTTGAGTTAGACTTCTCTTGCAGCGATTACCACTCAATATTAGAGAAGGGCCTTGTTGTAGCGTGACAGCAGAATTTCTTCTTCGCTTAAAAAGAAAGGAATAATGCATAAAGTTTTAACTTTTAAAGCGGTAAGTTGAGATTAAGAATGTTGCCTTTGCATATTCTATATTTGGCTATGCGAAATGATTTTTATATTAGGTCTGTGGTTCCTCTGATTAGATTAGAAATCTAAGCTTCATTTATTAACTTTCAAAATGTGGTAGGCATATATACGATTAGCGCTTACTACTCCATCGGTTTCAGGAGACTGTTTTATGCACATCGTTATTACAGATAGTAGTCAAACGATACTTGATATTGTTCGCAAGCAAGTGTTGGCCAGTGGCAATAGTGTAACAGCTTTTGCAGATGGAGCAGAAGCGTTGGATTACATAAATTCTGATGCCCCTATGGATATTTTACTGACCGGACTGGAATTACCAAATATTTCAGGGCTGGAACTTTGTTGGGCCGCTAATTCGCGCAATCAAGCAGGCGCTCCAAATTATATTATTGTCATGTCCAGTTCGTCTAATGTTGATAAACTTGTAGAGGCTTTGGATTCTGGCGCGGATGATTTTTTGAAAAAACCTTTTATCCAGGATGAATTACGTGCCCGTTTGCGTGCGGCGGAGCGTGTTTTAAGGGCGCAGTTGGAACTTGTTCGTTTGGCCTCGATTGACCCTTTAACAAACGCTCTTAATCGTCGGGCTTTTTTTGAGAAAGTCGAAGGTGTTTTGAAAGATAAGAAAAATGCTACGCCTTCTGCAATGATTATGATGGATATTGATCATTTTAAAAAGGTGAATGATAGCTTTGGCCATCATGCAGGGGATGTTGTGCTTACCAATTTTTGTAAAAGCTTATTAAAAGGTAACTTGATGCTTGGTCGTTTGGGCGGGGAAGAATTTGCCGCTTTTCTACCCCTGGTGAATGGTGATGAAGCTTTCAAAATTGCAGAAAAAATACGCACTAATATTGCAGAGCAAGTAGTAAGCGTTGATACAATACCTATTTCTGTTACCTGTAGTCTTGGGGTGAGTGAATTTAATGGGGATGACACGTTAGACGGCCTTTTGAAAAGAGCAGATCAAGCGCTTTATGCTGCAAAAAATAATGGTAGAAACCAAACAATCGTATGGGGTAGCGAGTTACACCATGCTTCCGTAGAAGATGCCATTTATGATGATTGATCCTGTAAGGGGGTAGGGCGCAGAGCTTATTAATAGGCCCTTGACCCTTGGCTTGTTACCAAGCCTTCAAGCCCCAACTATACCCTTTGTAAAGTGGTTTGAATGAATGTCTTCGCCCTGCCTTTTCGGCTTGCTCTGCTGTTTTTATTGCCAAATCGGCCCTTGGGACAACGTGAAAAGCTTTAAGCCATTGTTTTAAAATTGTTTTAAAGAAGGAGGGTAGGTCTTCCTGTTGTCCAAAATCTATAATATGTAGGGATCCCTCTTTTTCTAAAGCCTTGAGTCCCTGTTCTATTGCATCTTGCCAAGGGGGAATCATGGAAAGGGTGTAGGAATAGAAAACACGATCCATTTTTTCGATTCCAAAAAGGTCCTGGCATGAAAAATTTGATGCATCCCCTTGAACCAGTATGATGCGGTCTGAAAGCCTTGCTTTTTCTATATTTTTACGTGCTGTAATTAACATTTCCTCTGAAATATCAAAGCCATAAAACTTTGCCCATGGGTAGAGCCTAGCAGCCTGTATAAGGTTGCGACCTGTCCCGCAGCCAACTTCTAGAATGGTTTGTCCATAATCTGGCTTAAGATCAAAAATTAATTGATCGCGGCCAAGTAGATAATATTTTCTGGTAAAATCATAAATATGGCGTTGGGATTTATAAACCCCGTCCATAAGGCTTGCGTGATTTGAAGACATTTCATTCACTATCAATTTTTAACATAAAGATGAAAGCCACCATAAATGGCTGACCGGTCTTGCTTATTGAGTTCTAACGAGCGCGTCTCTTCGTAAGTCCATTGATTTAATGTTTCATCAATAACGCGGCCAGGCAGTAAGGTTTCTTCATCTGCCGTTCTAAAAATAACTTTGGCACCCTTGCGTGCTGTGCGTGTAATTTCTGACCAAAGTTCATTGAGTTGTTGGTCTGTCATCCAGTCTTGTGCATCAAGCAGCACATATCCATCCATAGATATGTTATCCTGACCTTTTAACTTTTCTGTCATAGACATGTTAGTAACAGAAACACGGTTAGCGCGTTGTTTGATCTCATCAAAATGCTGGGCTTGGAGATAGGGTGGTAAGGGGCCAGCTTTTCCTGTTGAGTGTGATGTTCCTTCATCAATTGGTGCATAAGAGCGGCCAAAGGCCTGCCAGGCAAAATAATTTTCATCCAATGAAAAATGGCAGGCCAGCTTTTCAAGGCGTTGCTTCAAAACAATAGACATATCGCCACCGCCAGCCAGTGCATCATATTGTGCAGGGGGGATGCCAAGACCGAAAAGAGACGATTTTTTAGATGTCACCCAACGGATAAGGCGTTTGTCAAAAAGGGGCGCTAGGGAGCCTTCAAAATAAGAACGCTGCTCTTCAAGGGTTTTTGCTTTGGTAATATCTGCCGGGTTGATGCCATAAATTTTTGCTACAAAATGTGCTGCACCAATAAAATAACCCAAAAGACCGTGATGATATAAATCACGAGAAAAAAGAGTTATGCGTTTTCTAAAAAGAAAGTCACGGCCTTCCCAATATGCTTTTGTTGCAGGGTCAATTTCATTTTGCAAAAAACGTTTATAAGTTCGCAAATTTGCTTTTTCATCGGCCTCGCCAAAGAAGCGATAATATGTATTATAATTTGGTAGTGCTTCTGCAGCTTTTAATTTGAGGCGGGTAAGCGCTATATGGGCTGTGTTTAAATCGACCGCCAGAATTTCTTTCGGATTATTCGTTAAATAGGAAAGAACATTACATCCCCCGGACGCAATGGTTATCAGGCGGGAATTTTCATTAAGATCCAAAGCCTGCATATCAATGTCCGGGTCTTCCCAGATTTGAGGGTAAACGAGGCCTTTGAAAACCCAAGTAAACAGACGTTCAGAGAAGCCTGCACGTGATGTTGGCTTATGCTGATAAACAGCTTTTCTAAGGTGTTCGGCTCTGTCCCGCGCTACATCGATCGATGTTTTATCGTTAGAAGATTTTGTTTCTTGCGCCGACATTTATTCTTTCCTGTTTATATTTGACATAAGGTTTAGTGGAAGATTTGCTAATATAAGCAGTTATTCTGTTTTTCGCTAGGCATATTAAATGACATTTTCACGACAATCTTTAAACTTTTTCCTTTTTTAAGCGTTCTTTTTTGTAAAAAAGATCTTAAGATGAAATAATGAAATTAAATGAAATTTTGTGAAAAACTTTTTGCTGGAATTGGGTATATGTCAATCCCTGTTTGCTAGGCTATGTGTATTGAAATATCTAAAAGGTGGCTTATGTTTGATACTCTGGCAGAAGACCAAAACCAGATTTGGTCTATATTAAAAGGTGAGGAGGCGGAAAACGCTCCGAAGGAAAAACTGTTTGGTCTGGTTTTTGACCTTTTTCAGGCGTCTAATGGTAATGCCAGCAGGCAACAGATTGAAATGTGTGAAGATGTACTAACACAGCTTATTGGGTTAGTTGAACTTGAAGCGCGTATTCGAATTTCAGAGCGTTTGGCAGAGCTTGAAGATGCGCCAAGGCGTGTTTTGCAATATTTGGCTGTTGAACCCATTCAAGTGGCTCAACCCGTTTTATGCAAGTCTCCAGTTTTACAAGATGAAGATTTGTTAATGGTTTCCCGTTTATGCGGGTCAAACCACCTTGAAGCGATTGCTGAACGCAAGGAAGTTAGTTCTTTGGTGACAACAGAGTTGATGCGGCTTGGTAATGAACAGGTGTGGGAGCGTCTTTCTCAAAATAATGGAGCAGATTTATCAGATAAGTCTGTTGCTTTTCTTGTTAATCGTGCTCGTGAAAATCCAAAAATCCAAATGGGGTTGATTGATCGTCCAGATCTTCCTCAAAAGGTTGTATCTAAAATTGTTTCTGAAGCCGGCGAATCGTTGCGTCATCATTTAACCCAATCTGGGCGGCAGGATTTATTGGCACATCTTGATCGGGCCAAAGCTGTTGCACAAAAACGGGTTTTATCAACGTCCAGTATTTTGGGTTATGAATATGAAGCCGCTTATCAGGATATTTTGCGCCTTGAACAAGTTCAACCCCTTGTTGTTGATGATTTGCTTCAAGCGACAGAAATAAATGATTTTCCAAGAACATGTGCTATATTTGCTCGACTGGCAGACCTGGCTTTGGAGGATGCTGTTCATTGGCTTTCGCGCCGTGAGGTAGACCCTGCTATTGTTGCGTTTAAAGCCCTCGGATTTCATGAAAGCTTGGTTTACTCTTTGTTGAAAACGGGTCCCTGGAAACGAATTTTGACAGAAAATACAAGGCAACGAGCTTTGAAAGCTTTTGGCAATCTTAAGCCGGAAGTGGCGCAACGCATCTTTCTTGCAAGAAGTAGTGCAACAGGACTACAAAGAGCTAAGGTTTAAAAAGCTAACCAACCATCAGTTAATGAATAGGCCTGACTCTAGCGCATGATGCATTTTCATGAATTCATCTGTTATGCGCTAAACCTTTATTCTTACGCGAGTTTTTATCCCATAAGTGAATTCACTTATGGGAAACACGCTCTAGAGCGCGCTATTTAAATAGGGCGTTCGCTAATTTTTGTTCTGATATTGATAAACACCAAGCGAAAGCTTGCTGAGGTTGCCTCTTGACATATTGTCCCCAAATGATATAAAGATATGTTTATATGATTTGGGGTTTTGCGTGGATAAAGCGGATAAATTATCTTTTGATATGTTATTGGGGCATCTTAAGGCTGCCAGTGAAGCAACGCGCTTGCGCCTTTTATTTCTTTTGGCTCAAAGTGAACTAACTGTAAGTGATTTGACAACAATTTTGGGGCAGAGCCAACCTAGAATATCCCGTCATTTAAAACTTTTATGCGATGCAGGCATTATTGAACGTTTTCCAGAAGGGGCATGGGTTTATTACCGTCTTGTGGATAGGGGGGCAGGGTCTTTTTTAACCCGTCATATATTGTCCCATCTTGATGAGGCTGATGCTCAGCTCACAAGAGATCAAGAACGGTTGGAAGGTGTGCGCCGCGCGCAGGCCGATGCAGCTAACACCTATTTCGATGCCAATGCGCGGGAATGGGATGAAGTGAGAAAACGCCACGTGCCGGAAGCTGCCGTTGAAGAGGCTATTTTAGCTTGTTTGCCGGATCTTGATTTTAAGAATCATTTGGATGTCGGTACAGGCACAGGCCGCATTATAGAACTGTTTGCCCCCCGGGTGGAACGCGCCCTTGGTATTGATGCTAATCCGCGTATGTTATCTGTTGCAAGAAATAAGTTAACACAGGCAATCTGTCCTGTTCAGGTAAGGCAGGCAGATATTTATAACCTGACTTTGCAAAGCAATGTTTTGGGTCCTGAATTTGACCTTGTTACCATTCATCAGGTTTTACATTATTTAGATGACCCTGCCTTAGCGCTTAGTGAAGTTGCCCGTGTTACGGCGCCTTTGGGCCATTGGATTATTGTTGATTTTGCATCCCATAAACTTGAATTTATGCGGAGTGATTATGCCCATCGCCGCCTTGGTTTTACGGATGAGCAAATGCATAGCTGGTTTAGGGGTGTTGGCATGACCCCTATTAAAGTGCAGAAATTGGCGCCTGAAAAAATATCGGGTGAAGAATTAACCGTTACAATCTGGATTGCCAAAAAGCAATAACTCTGAGTGAACAGTTTTGAATAGATAGAGTGAGGTTTTATGCCCAATAGGAATAATATCAGACATAAGCTTGGTGATAAGGGGGCCGAAATCGATGTATCTTTTGAGTTTTTTCCTCCAAGCAGCGATAAGCAAAATGAAACGCTTTGGGCCTCTGTTAAACGATTAGCCCCCCTTAACCCCGCCTTTGTTTCTGTTACTTATGGGGCAGGTGGATCGACTAGAGAGCGCACACATAAAACCGTTTCTCGCATTGTTTCTGAGGCGGGTTTGAAGGCTGCCGCCCATATAACCTGCGTTGGCGCAACCCGTGAAGAAATTGACGATGTTCTGGATTCCTATGCCGATGCTGGTGTGAGTGATATTGTTGCCTTGCGGGGCGACCCGCCTGAAGGTGTGGGAGAAAAATATCAACCTTATCCAGGGGGGTATGAGCAGACGGCGGATTTAGTGGCGGCAATTAAAAAGCGGGGAAGTTTTGAGGTCGCTGTTTCAGCTTATCCTGAAAAACATCCCGAAAGCGCTGATATTTGGGCTGATATTGAATACTTAAAACGAAAAGTTGATGCGGGCGCTGATCGCGCCATTACCCAGTTCTTTTTTGATAATGATGTTTTTGAGACTTATCTGGAACGCGTTCGAAAAGCGGGTATTACCATTCCAATTATTCCAGGCATTGCGCCTGTTCATAATTTTAAGCAGATTGCCAATTTTGCCGCACGTTGTGGAACGCATGTTCCCGACTGGTTGCGTCATCGATTTGAGGGGCTGGATGATGATCCTTTTACGCGGCAATTAATTGCTGCAGCAGTTGCCAGCGAGCAAGTCATGGATCTTGTGGATCGTGGTATAAGTGATTTTCATTTTTATACGATGAATAGAGCCGATCTTGTTTTTGCTATTTGTCATATGTTGGGTGTGCGTAACACAAGTTCATGACCTTTATTCTTTAAAGGTCCTCTTATTTAAACTGCACTTTTCAAAATAAAGTCGGAACTTAAAAAGTTCCGACTTTATAAGGTCTAAGACCTAAAACATTACTTCTAACAACGGGAAAGATTACATTAAACCAAAAATAAGTGCTGCAACAAACAGGAATGCAGCGCAAGTTCCCAAAGTGCCAAATGATCGTGTCATATTGCCTCCTAGTTCCTGTATTTATTACCTTCTTGTTATATTACTTGCCGCATCTGCAACTAATACGAAGGTTTGTAACAGAAGTGTGATATAAAAATTGATTTTTGTCTAATAAAAAAGGTGCTGCAATGCATCATTATTTTAAAATATTTTTCTGAAATTCCCGTTTGTATTATTCTATAAAAACAAAAATTTATTTATTTCTGTATGATAATAGGTTTTGAATACATTATTCTATCGATTTATTTGTTTGCTTTTTTCTGTGTTAGGCAAAAAAAAGTGTGCTTTCTTATGAGATTTGGTTAATAAAAGATAAAGTAAATCAGGTTTATATTTTTAAAAAGATTATACCATGATGAAGGCATTTTATGTCTCTTACTGAAATTTTTGATGAAACGATTGAAGAGATGGAAGAGGAAAACCTTTTTTCTCTCATGTCCGGCCTGTGTGAAAAAGCTGAGCGCTATGGTATTAAAGAGAGTAATGATGAAAAGCGTTTCTTGGATATTATCCGCATTTTATTAAACTTTGCTTCTCTTGCAGTAAGGGTTCAGATTGCTAAAGAAGTTCTAGAATATAAAGGTTTGCCGGAAGAACTTTATCTTTATTTTGCCTGTGACGAGATTGTTATTGCCCGTGATTTTTTGCAACCAGACTATCTCTTATCTGATGAGGCTCTGTTGCATATTGCTAAAAATACATCAACAGACCACCGCATGTTACTGGTAGAAAGAAGTGAGTTGCCTCCCGATGTTGTTCAGGAGGTTATGCGAGCTAATGAAACGCCTGTCATTCGATTGATGAATCAAAATGAGGATGTGGCAATTTTTTATGAATATGATGATTACGGAAAAGATGAAGATAAGGACATTTGGGATAATGACGAGGAGACGCAAACCGAAAGAGAAAACCCGCTTGATGAGATGATGATACTTTATGCTGATAAAGCCCGATTTAATGATGTTATTGAGCTTTTGGCAAAAACCGGCAAATTACCGAAAGAAACAGTTAAAAATGTTTTCTCCAACAAGGATAGCGAGCCGATTAGTTTATTGTGTAAGTCTTTGGGAATGGGGATAGAAGCGTTCGAGGTATTGATAAAGTTTCGTTGTCGCCGTTTAGGCCAGTTAGAGCGGCTGGCTGAAACCTCTGTTGCTTCATACCCTGATATTGATGACGAATATGCCAAAGCTATGTTGATTGATTTACAAGGGCAGGCAGCCCGCTTGGTAAAAGCCCGCGCTATGGCTTGATGTTATTAAAATATCTTGTGACCTTGAGCTTTATCGTTTATAGCGAAACTATGATTAATCTATTTAGAAATTTTCTGTTTAGAAAATTAATAACACTATTATTTCTTGCTATAAATATTTATGCATCCTTGACAATGGGGGCTATGGTTGATGCTACCTCTTTGCCCGCTGGAATGAGCTTTGCTGAACTTCAATTTTACCAAATGCCTGATGGCAGTTTTCCGGTTTTTTGTGATACCGAAAATAAGAAATCAGAAAATGGAATGCATGAGTGCGAAGGGTGTTCCTGTCATATTATAGGTATTTTAAATGCTGAGAGCGGGCATGCACTCTCAGGTTATTCGGCAAAAAGGCGTTTATTGCTTGAAGGTCGGGCAATACAAACTAAACAGAAAAGTGCGACTGCGCGCGCGCCGCCGCTTTATATTTAAGTTCATTTTTTGACGTTTTTTATAACGTTTAACGAATCTTATTATAAAGGTACTCTTCATGAAAAATAAAATTTCAAAGATGTTGATGGCAACATCGCTCTGCTTATTTTTGTCTTCTCCTATCGTTCTTGCTTCAGGTGATGGACATTCTGACCATAAAGCACATGAGCATGATAACGCTCAAGATGAAAAAAATGCAGGACTCATTGTAAAACAAGCCTGGACCCGAGCAACGGTTAAAAGTGCAAACGTGGGCGGAGGCTATCTTGTTGTTGAAAATAACGGGCAGGAAGCTGATCGTTTGATTGCTGCAACAGTAGATTTTGCTGAACGGGCTGAAATTCATGAGATGAAATTGGTTGATGATGTTATGCAAATGCGGCCACTTCCCGATGGCATCGAAATACCGGCAGGTGGTTTTGTTGCTTTAAAGCCGGGTGCTGAACATGTTATGTTTATGGGTTTGAAAGAACCTTTGAAAGAAGGTGATGTTCTTGATGTTATTTTAACTTTTGAAAAAGCAGGGGATGTACCTGTAAAATTCAAGGTTAATAAGCTTGCGGCAAAAGGGCATGGTGAACATCAGCACAATCATTAAACAGGTTTATGGAAAACCAGGTATAAAAGGCTCGACATTTCGTGTGAAATGATATAAATGCACATGAAATTTCATCGACATGAATTACGAAACCGCCCCGAAATGAAAAAGGTTCGGCCTATTGTGGGAAAGGCGCTCTGGTTTTTCGAAAATTAAAAAGGCAATATCGAGATGAATATTATTGAAGAGCTTGAAAAAGAGCAAATGCAGGCGATTGAAGCAAAACGCAAATTGCCTGAATTCAAAACAGGTGACACAGTGCGCGTTAACGTTCGCGTGACCGAGGGAACACGTGAGCGTATTCAGGCTTATGAAGGTGTTTGTATCGCGCGCCAGGGTGGTGGTGTGAACGAAAGTTTTACCGTTCGCAAAATTTCTTATGGTGAAGGCGTAGAACGCGTTTTCCCAGTCTACTCACCTATGCTTGACAGCGTTGATGTTGTGCGCCGCGGTAAGGTGCGCCGCGCCAAACTTTATTATTTGCGCGATCGTCGTGGTAAATCTGCCCGTATTGCTGAAGCAACAGATGTGCGTACCCGCCGTATTCAAGATGATGAGCGCCGCATTGCTTTAGAGGCAAAGGCTGCAAAAGAAGCTGAAAAAGCTGCGGCAAAGGCAGCCGCTGCCGCAGAAAATGCAGAGGCATCTGCTGAATAAATATTCGGTATTTATTTAGGCTCATGCCTATCTGAGTGGATTTTTTCTGAGATAGGATAGCAGTAATTTATACTTGTTGGAATGGCGATTATTGTACCGCCATTCTGTTTCTTTCAGGTGCAAATGAAAGGTGTGTTTGGGCAGTCCTTTGAATTTTGTCGGGCGCACTTTGGCCGCGGCCCAGAACCCTTCGATACCATTTATATGGAGACCATTACGGGCAAACTTATCCTTTGAATGGTCAACGCGATAATGGCCGTAGCCCAGATCAACAAGGCCATTATAGCCAGGCCACCCATCAGAATTTATCACAAGAGGTAGCATGATTTTTCCTCTTATAATGCCCTGTAACGTTACCTTTGTGCCGTCTGGGACGATTTCTTGTATAGACTTGACGTTGCCGTTCAAAGATATCAAAGGCGGTTGCCTTGCCATAAGCACCCCTTCTTCTCTTATTTTTTACGCGCTTTGCTCCAAACAAGCTCTCATCCACTTCAACAACGCCGAACATCGGGCGCTGCACTTCGCAAGCTGTTTGAATGCGCTCGCGCAATGCCCGATAGAACCTGTTGACGGTGTTGCGATTAAGGCTGCTGAGTTCAACCGTTTGAAGGGCAGTCAAATCTGCTGCGAAATACTTTACAATCTCTCGAATTTTTCGTTCAGAAATGCGCGAATGTTTGCAGTATTTATTTTTCATCTCATACCATAGCTTTATGAGCAAAAATCCTCAATTAGCTAGGCATGACCCTTTGTTTAATAAAAAAGCCGCTATCCTGTATTAAGAATAACGGCTTTTTTGATGTTTAGTTTATGCTTTACAGGCTGGCAACACGCCCTAGAAATGTTTCAATTGACTGGCGAACTGTGCGTGTATTTTCTTCCATCTCTCTGGATGTTTTTTGCACTTCATCGGCCGCGTTGGCTGTTTTGACAACGCTTTCTTGTAAATTGCTCAAATCTTCATTCACTTTTCCGGTGCTACTTGATACCTCGTTGACATTACGATGAATTTCTCGCGTGGAAGCTTCCTGCTCAGCAACGGCTGCTGCCATGTTACGTGCATATTCATTCGCTTTATCAAGAACTTTGGTAATATTTTCTATAGCGCCTACGGAATCAGAAGTTGATGTTTGAATACGATCAATTTGTTTGGCAATATTTTCTGTTGCCTTGGTTGTTTGGGTTGCGAGGGCTTTTACCTCGCTTGCCACAACGGCAAAACCTTTGCCGGCATCACCAGCGCGCGCTGCTTCAATGGTTGCGTTAAGCGCAAGAAGATTAGTCTGTTCGGCTATGTCTGAAATGAGTGTCATAACATTACCAATTTCTGATGTAGTTTCAGCTAAGCTTGCAATCATTGTAGAACTTTTTTGTGCGCTTTGACTTGCATCAGAAATAATGTTTGAAGTATCGCCAACTTGTTGATTTACTTCAGCGATTGCTTGGAAAAGCTGTTCAGCAGATTCTGTAATCATTTGTATTGCATTATTGCTTTGCTGGCTTGCAGCTGCCACACTTTCGCTTCTGGAAGAACTGTTTGAAGCGGTTTCATTCATCATCTCTGAAGACTGTAGCATTAATTCGGTTTTATCAGTCATGTTTTGCAGAATGTTGAGGACTTCCGATCTGAAGTCTTCTATCAGATGTTCTGTCGTATTATGACGTTCGATATTGGCCTGATGGCTTGCTTTTTGCTCTTCAGCCAATTGATTGCTTTTAATTGCATTATCGCGAAAAACCTGAACGGCATCGGCCATATGTCCCACTTCATTACCCAGTTTGAAGTTGAAGTGTTTCTCTTCAACATTACCATCAGCCAAACGTTCCATGTCGTCTGTTAAAACAGTGATGGGCTTGGTAATAGCAATGGCGATCATGAGGCCTGTACCACAAAAAAGAACTAAAAAAACGGCTGATGTTGTAACTGTACTCCATAACATACTGGATAGACCAGAAAGTGCATCTTGTTTATTATGTGCAACGATAAAATTGAAAGGCGTATCATTCAGCTTTATTGTTGAAATTTGCGCCAGCGCTTCACCTAAATGATGTTCGTCATAAATTTCACCACTAATGAAACCATTCTGCGGGGCGGTGGGATTATATATTTCAATGATATCCCCTGGTTTATGATTATCGCTTGATGTTAAAATTCTATCTTGTGAATCTGCTACTATCATAGCTGTTGTTTCTGATTTTTCATTGGGTAAAATAAGAAGATTACTTAGTTCTGAAACAGCAAGTCGAAACACCATCATGCCATCAATGGCGCTGATGTCATTTTCCTGGGCGGCATAGAGAGATGTATAAAATGAGTGCGCCCAGAGGATCGATGGTTCATTATTGGGACCGTAGGGAATAACATTGGAAACAAAGTGCCGTCCCTGTTTATCATCTAGCAGGGTTTTATAAGCCTGACTTAAAACGCCGAAATCTTTCTTTGTAACGTTTTCCAGGAATTCGTGAGATTTAGTTGCGCTATAGACGACATCGCCGCCAGCGCGTAAAACCAAAATGTCACTTAAGCCTAATTCTTTGAGATAGGAAAGAAACTGTGGGTGTATTTCTGAATGTTTCCATTCATAAAGAGATGAACGTACTTCACCAACAATTTCTGCGCGTTCTTTTGGCGTTAGGTCCGGTTTTTGGAAAACCTGGCGTAAAAGATCAATATCTTGCGGATTAATTTTGTTGCCAAGTTCTGTTACAATGTCACGGCCCAAATTACCCTCAGCAAGAGTAATGAGTGAGGAGTCGAATTGGGCTACTCTTGTCTCCAATCTTTCGCCGAATGTTTGTGAAATAAATTGCAATTCTCTGTTAATTGCCTGAGATAACTCATTTTTCGCTTGCTCATAACTCATAATACCTAGAACAGAACAGGAAATAAGTGTAAAGAGTGCAATAACGCCAGCAATTGTAATACGAAGAGAAAAACGTCCAAAGAATTTAGTAATCACGATCAGACCCCACATTAATTTCTGTGATAGAATGCAAGAGGGATCTTAAGAAAACGCTAAGTTTTTGTTATATAATCTAGTGGCGCAAGAGGGAGGATAGCTTGCGCCACGTTTTTGTTTAGAATTTATATTTCATGTTAAATTTAACGGAGTGACCCGAAAAATCGGTATTTGTTGTTGTTGCTCCTGTTTGTACGCTGGCATCAGCAAGGTCTGTATAATTATATTCAACGCCAGATAAGATGTTATCAGTGATGGCATATTCAGCGCCAGCGCCTACAACATATCCATTATGAAAGTTATCATCGGATCCTGTCGGCGTTGTTACATCACTTAGACCAAAGGCATAACCACCTTCAAAATAGGTTAGAACACGGTCTACTGGTGTGTAACCAATTCTTGCTGTAGCGGAGCCTAATAGGTTTAGATCTGCTTCCAGGGTGCCAGCATCGGCACCCAATGTTGTGTAATTGACATCTGTTTCGACACCAACAACGAATTTGTTAATTTGGTGGTTATAACCGGCAACGCCGCCACCAATAAAGCCAAAGCCGGTATCAAGGTCTAAATTGGCATCATTATCAAAATCACCACGAAAACCAAGGCCAAGATTAGCACCAAGATAAGCGCCGCTCCAGTCATAGTCTTGTGCCTCAACCGGGGCTGTGGGTGCAGGCGGTGGGGCAATTTCTTCTGGCAAGTCTGCTGCCATTGCTGTTGAGGCAGCAAGGGGAAGGGACAAGGTAATTGTTGCGATGCTTAGTTTAATCTTATTCATTCTTTAACTCCTTGGGAAAAACTCCATTCCATAAGTGCTTAAAAAATGTGACTTGATGTTGGGGGAAATGTGACTTTTTTGTGATTATCGGTCCGATACCGGTAACGTTTTGGAGATGTTTTGCAATATCTGGTGAATATCGTTAATTTTGGAGAGGACAGTTGTATTTAGAAATTTGCAATGCCAATAAAAGAACGTTGCATGGTGGATTTATATGTCCTTTGATATGCTTTTTTTAATGTAAAACTGCTTGACCTTTACCCTAAAGGTAGAGGATAACAACGCAAGATTCAAACAAGAAAAAGAAAGAGCAGCCGCCCCTTTTAGGTATGCATCTTTCAAAGAGGTAAAGTCTATGGCAGGCAAAACGCTTTATGATAAAATATGGGACGATCATTTGGTTCACGAACAGGAAGATGGCACTTGTCTTCTTTATATCGACCGCCACCTTGTTCATGAAGTAACAAGTCCGCAGGCTTTTGAAGGGTTGCGGATTGCTGGGCGCCCTGTTCATGCCCCGGAAAAAACACTTGCAGTTGTTGACCATAACGTGCCAACAAGCGACCGTTCCTTACCAAACCCTGATCCGCAATCAGCCATTCAAATTGAGGCGCTGGCTAAAAACGCTGCCGATTTTAATATTGAATATTATTCTGAACACGATGAGAGACAGGGTGTTGTTCATATTATTGGACCAGAACAAGGTTTTACGCTGCCTGGCATGACAATTGTGTGCGGTGATAGCCATACATCAACACATGGTGCTTTTGGTGCTTTGGCGCATGGTATTGGCACATCTGAGGTGGAACATGTGCTGGCAACACAGACCCTCATTCAGAAAAAAGCCAAAAACATGAAAGTTGAAGTTAAAGGCCACTTACCTGAAGGTGTGACTGCAAAGGACATTATCCTTGCCATTATTGGTGAAATTGGGACAGCTGGTGGCACTGGATATGTGATTGAATATTGCGGCGAGGCTATTCGTTCTCTTTCCATGGAAGGGCGGATGACAATTTGCAATATGTCTATTGAGGGTGGTGCGCGCGCAGGTCTTATTGCGCCTGATGAAAAGACATTTGAATATGTTCAAGGACGTCCAAAAGCGCCAAAAGGCAAGGCGTTAGAAATGGCGATGGACTATTGGAAAACGCTATATTCTGTTGAAGATGCTCATTTTGATAAAGTTGTAACATTGGATGCAGCTAATTTGCCTCCGATTGTTTCTTGGGGGTCTTCCCCTGAAGATGTGGTTTCTGTAACGGGTAGTGTGCCTGACCCGGCAGAAATAAAGGATGAAACAAAGCGAGCATCTAAAGAACGTGCTTTGCAATATATGGGGCTTACTCCTGGTACTAAGATGACAGATGTGGCACTTGACCGTGTATTTATTGGATCATGTACCAATGGTCGTATTGAAGATTTGCGTGCGGCAGCCTCTATGATTAAGGGGCAAAAAGTTTCTGATCGTATAAGTGCGATGGTGGTTCCTGGATCTGGTCTTGTAAAAGCGCAAGCAGAAGCTGAAGGTTTGGATAAAATATTCAAAGAAGCAGGTTTCGACTGGCGTGAGCCTGGCTGCTCCATGTGTCTTGCCATGAACCCTGATAAATTGAAACCGGAAGAGCGGTGTGCCTCTACATCAAACCGTAACTTTGAAGGTCGTCAGGGTTTTAAAGGGCGTACGCATCTTGTTTCACCTGCTATGGCGGCAGCAGCGGCAATTGCAGGACACTTTGTTGATATACGCAAAATTTAGTAGATATAGTCAAATACTTTAAAATGAGTACACTATAACTTGCCTAATAAGCTTGCCTAATAAGTAAGGGGCCTGTAAGCCCCTTATTCAAGAATTTTAGCGTTTCTGTTCTTTGTTTTGTGGCATGCATATTATGGCTGATTTTCCTGAATCATATCCTGGCATATCAGCTGGGATGATGAGAGTGTCGCTTTCATCTTGCTGCATATTTTGAGAAGAAGTAAGTTTGTTCAAAACACGCCAGCACAATAAAATGCCTGCTAGACCAAACACAATATAACCAATGCCTTGGCCGGCAATTGCTCCTTTTGCATCAAAATAATAGGCGCCAACCCAAACAAAGGGAATGGTGCCTAATGTTGCTTTACCCCAATTTAATACAGTGGAATAAGTAGCGTTACCAAGATTGTTGAAGGCGGTATTAGCGACAAATAAAATGCCATTGAACAAAAATGTAACAATGACGATATTGATGAAAAACGCTGCAATTTCAGCGGCTTCCCCGTCTAATTGAAAAGCATTTATTGTTGCATCTCGGAAAATATAAAGCAAAAACCAAACGATGAGTGTGTAAATGATTGTGACAATCAGACTATCAATAATTGTTTGTCGGACACGATCATAACGGCCTGCCCCATAATTTTGACCTATAATGGGACCGATTGCCCCTGAAAGGGCGAAAATTAAACCAAATGCAACGGGAATAAGGCGTCCAATAAATGCCCAGCCGGCAACAGCCATATCACCAAAATTTGCAATGCTGGATGTAACATAGGCATTTGCAAAAGGTGTTGCAACATTGGCAAGGATTGCCGGTATGGCAATAATGATAAGAGGACGACAGTCTATTATGATTTTCTTAAAAGGTGGAAAACCCAAAAGGTCGTGTATTTTAATGACGCCATAAAGCGCAATGATGATTGTACCAAGGCGTGATATGGCGGTTGATATGGAAGCCCCTTGTACGCCCATATCGAAACCGAAAATAAGAAGCGGATCCATGAGAGCCGTAAAAACGCCAGTACCTAATGTGGCAAACATCGCAAGTTTGGCATCTCCAGCTGCCCGTAAAATACCAGATAGGGCGAGGCCTAGCCCTAATAAGGGTACTGATGGCACCGTGATTTGTAGAAATTCTATTGTTATTTTGAGTGTTAATCCTTCTGCACCGATGAAGGAAGAGGCTGGGCCAATAAAAGGAAAAAATAGGGCTGCAATTAAGGACATTGTCAAAAACATGAAGGCAATGGATGAGCCGGCTAGAAGCTTTGCTTCTCGCTTATTACCCCTCCCAATAGCGCGTGAAACGATTGCAGTTGTTGCAATCATATTGCCAATGGCAATAGAGGTTAGAAAAAAGAGAATGGTGCCTGCATATCCAATTGCTGCTGCCAATTCTCTTTCGCCTAGCATGGAAATATAAAAAAGATTGGCAAAATCAACAAGGAAAATGGACATCAGCCCTAA
This sequence comes from uncultured Alphaproteobacteria bacterium, assembly GCA_938034375.1. Lineage (GTDB taxonomy): Bacteria > Pseudomonadota > Alphaproteobacteria > Rhizobiales > JACESI01 > JACESI01. The sequence goes on from CALHLB010000156.1 coordinate 20,714, forward strand.
AGAGGCGGTTGATGTCATCACAAGAACATGGCGCATTGTCGATCCATGACAAAACTTTGGTATATCGCTTTTTACCATGTTTTTTTATCGGCCTTGTCTATGATATATAATATACGTTTGTAGGGTCACTTGTCCGCTGAGACTAAAATAAAACCGCGTGATTTGGGAATTTCGCTATCCTGCGTATTCATGGCTTTAAAGAGATCATCAGCTCTTACCCAAACGGGTGGAAATTTATAACGGGCAACATCCATTATCAGAAATGAATCGCTTGGTTCATCATAAGCTGCGATGGGTGCAAAGTGGGCGCCTTTGGGTTGTCCAATTAATTGGCGTTGATAATTGGCAATGACGAAATCCCCTTCACGGTCCAGGTTTTCAATTAAATGCGATTTGAACTCTTCAAATGTGATGTCTTCAGCGTGATAATATTGGGCTTTTGCACCATGGCTTCTAAGGGAGTTTGTTGCCATTTCAAGTGTCATGCCATTGGCCAGGACCGTTGCATAGTTTCTGATTTCCAGTACTTCTTCCGTGAAATAGTTTTGTTGCGTGAAATAGAGATAAGGAAAATAAGTTACATCAATGGGGCGTTCTATTTCCAAGGCATTTAAGACGGTGACGGCAGCAGCAACGGAACAGAGTGTTTGTGTAATTTGTGTTGTGAATGTTGCAGAAAGCGGTATGAAGTCTTTCCTGTGTGTTGCGGATCTAAGCCTTTGCTTCCCTTCCTTTGAAACCATTGAAAGATAGGTTCCAGGCTTTTGAAAAGTGGGTTTTTGAACGGGAACTTTTGCTGCCAAAGGTAGGGAAAAAATAATAAGGAAAGATAAAACAAGGTTTCCAATAATTAGTCTGAATTTCATCTGTAATATATTCCCTGTAACAATGTTTCTTTAAGTCAATCTGATTTTACCAGGATAAGTAAAATCATTTTTAAAATACTTAAGTAAAAACTTTTAATAAATAGTCTCTTTAAAAACTATTTTTAGTTTTTCCAAAAGCTAAGAAAGGTGGGTTGGCAAAATCGCAATCGTTTGGCTGATTTCTTTTACCATAGCAAAATATACTGCCATCTTGATTTGTAACATGTCCACCGGCAGCAGATAAGATAGCATGGCCTGCGGCTGTATCCCACTCCATTGTTCTTCCGAAGCGGGGGTAAAGATCGGCTTCTCCTGCTGCTAACAGGCAAAATTTTAGGGAGGATCCAATTGAAACAGTTTGATTGACGTTTCTTTTTTTTAAATAATTTTGTGTTTTCTCATCGGGGTGGGAACGGCTAGCCACCGCGATAATATTCGCTTTTGGGGGTTGTCTTGCCTCTATGGGGCATGGGGTGCCATTTTTTATTTCATAAGCCCCTTTGTTTTTTATTCCTGTAAAGGTGCGCTTTAAGGCTGGGGCATGTACGATGCCGGCAACAGGGTGCGTATTTTCAATCAAGGCGATATTAACCGTAAAAGCGCCATTTCGATTTATAAATTCTTTTGTCCCATCAAGTGGATCAACAAGCACAAAGCGGTTGCATATTTCAGGAATATTTCCTTTTGTGGCTTCTTCTTCTGCGATAATCGGCAAGCTTGGAAAAGAGTCTTTCAAGCCATTTAAGATGATTTTTTCAGCTTCTTCATCAGCCTTTGTAACAGGGGAAGTATCTTTTTTATAAGCAATATCAATTTTGCCGTTATAAATTTCCATAATGCGTTTACCCGCCTGAAAGGCAAGTTCTAGTGCATGATCTAAGAATGCATCTTTATCAAAGTTGGCAGATGTCATTGGTTTGGCGTTTTGTTTTCATTTTCTATTTTGTTTTCATAAACAGGTTTTTCCAGCTTGTCATAAATAATTTTACGCATGGCCTTATCCAATAATGATGGAGCAGCCTTACCGGCAAGTGCGAAAACTTTATTGGTTGTTCCTGGAATGAAACTGGATTTTTTCTTTTTCATTGCTGTTAAAATTGCTTGAGCTGCATTTTGGGGTGGCATGCGGCTTTCTTCTTTTGCGTCATTTGGGGCGTGGCGACTTGCCTGGGCAGTTTTCATAGGACCTGGATAAACCGTCATGACATGTATGCCGTCTTTTTTCAGCGCTTTGCGAAGGCTTTTTGCATAATTGGCTAAACCAGCTTTTGAAGCTGCGTAAGACAGGGCGCCAGGGTAACCAACATGGACAGAAAGCGATGCTATGAAAACAATTGAGCTTCCCTTTTTTAAAGCACCTGTCGCGATCAGCCTTTTCGTTAACAATAAAGGAGCTGTGAAATTTACATCAATCAATTGTTGATGGGATGAGGCGGGAATTGCTTCAAATGGACCTGTTGCACTGATGGCGGCATTATGGATAAGGGCTTCCACTGGCTCATGATTTGTGAGCGTTTCTATCAAGGCGGGAAAAGTCTCGTGGTTTGCAAGGTCTGCCGCGATTTTAATAAGGTTTCCTTGTTCTGGTTTTGTCAAACTTTCAGATTCTTCTGAAACTTCAGGCCAAAATCGATCGAGGCCGATTACCTTTTGTTGTTTTTCTAAAAATTCATTTGTGAGAGCTGCGCCCAGACCGGATGCGGCTCCTGTTATAATCACACTCATTTCTGGCCCTTCTTCAAAAAACGTTTCATCGCAAAATATAAGAGAGAAAAAACAGTGAAATTCTTCTCCTTCTTTCCAGTTTCAAGAAGGTGTCCTATTTCTTGGGCTACTTCTTGTGGTTTCATGAAGAGAAATGCCATGGGTGGGTTTTTCAAGCCTGATTTCGCATGAAATGACGTTTTAGTCGGACCAGGATTTATTTCCTGAACATCAATTTTCTCGCGCCATTCTGTTCGAAGATTTCTGGCCATATCTGAAAGGGCTGTTTTACTGGCTGTATAAACGGCAAAGTCTGGTGTTGAGCGCCCTTTTGCCGTCGACCCGATAAGGCACAGGGTTCCGTGCTTTTTTTGCAAAAGCGGAAATAATGCGTTTGTAATGATAAGGGGGGCAGTGAGGTTTACATTTAAAATATCTTTTATGGATTGGTCTGTTTGTTGGTCGAGCGCGCCTACATAGCCAAGACCAGCATTATGAATGAGAAAATCAAGATGCCTCCATCCCATATTGCTTATTTTTTGTGCGATTTCTGCCGTGCACGTATCGGTGCTTAAATCTATGGCGTGATAAGCGATATTGTCTGGCAGCTGGGTTTCAGTTCTTGGACGGCGCCCTATTACGAGAAGATTAGCGCCTTTTGTCGATAGTTCCCTAGCAAGGCAAAGGCCAATGCCATCTGTTCCACCGGTTAGGCAAATGTTTGCGTTTTCAATATATTTTTTCAATTCTAATGCCTTAAAATTTGGTAAATACTGTTCGTTTAGTAGGCTCTATTTAACTTGGTTTAATGCTTAAGAAAAAGTGTTTTTATACTTGCAGAAATTGCATGGCTGCCATTCACTTATGCTGTTTGTTTTTTGTGCGAATGCATATTATTTAAGCTTCATGAAAAGTTAGATGATGTGTGTAGGAGAAATATTATGAAACTTGTTGGAAATTATCGTGAATGGCGCTTGAAAAAACAACGTACTATGGCTGTTAACTTTTTGCCTGATAATATTTTGAATGATGTTGGTCTTACCCGCTCTGGCAAAAAAATCGTTCCCCTCCGTTAATTGGTGGATATAAAGGTTTAAAACAATGAATTTATTTCAGGAACTTCGCCGCTGGCGTGATGATCGTAAAAATATAAACATTCTAAGCGCTATGTCTACGCGTGAGTTAGATGATTTGGGCATTACGCGATCAGATATTAAGCGTGTCGTTCGTAAGAAATAGTGCGACTATAGTCATCTATTCTGAATTCACTGCCGGGCCTTAATGTTCGGCAGTTTTTTCATATTATATAGCATAAGCCTTTTAAAATGATACTCATTTT
>CALHLB010000157.1 GCA_938034375.1 uncultured Alphaproteobacteria bacterium
GAAAATAACGCTTAATTGCTTTGAATTGCTCGTCACTTAAACAGAATAAATAACTCATCATAAATCTCCTTTACAACAACACAACAACTGAATCATATTCTTCCAGAAATTTAAACCAATTTAATAGATCATGAGCATAGCGATAAAATGTATACTATTGTTGGCCTAATTATTATTGGCGTTATCGTTGTCTTATGTGTCGGAGCAAGCTGAAGTCAACAAAATTAAATCAAACTTCCCTGTTCACTAAACGGGTCGCTTGAAGATATATAAGGCTGCACGTCAATTTCGTCTTCCCGCTTTCGGACCTGTGCAATATCGTAGCTGTTTTGCATGCGCATTAATGTATCCATCTTCACGCCGAACGCTTTTTCAGTCCGCAAAGCCATTTCTGGCGATAGTTCTGATTGCTCATTAAGAAGGTTGGACAAGGCTTGTCTTGACACGCCAAGAATGGCGACTGCCTCGACAATTTTAAGCCCTTCCGGGTCAATGATTTCAGAACGAATAAACCCGCCAACATGAGGTGGGGCAAATAATCTGATGTCGTTTTGTATATTCATAGATATTATATCGTCAAAGCACGTCTTACGGCTTCTGGTTCTTGATCTATAACATGTAAGAATGTTTTGGCTGGCCCTGTTGGGACCCGTCTGCCTTGTTCCCACTCTTGTATTGTTCTCGTGGAAAAACCGAAAATGTCAGCAAAGTCACTTTGACTCATACTCATTTTCTGACGAATACGCCCGACATCAATATCATCAGGTACATGCGCGATAGCCCCTGTTTCTTTGCCCTCGACAAAGTCCAGTGCTTCCTGCATTCCCTTAATCATGCTTTCACCAAGTTCGGTCATGACTGTATCCTCCTGTAAGCTTTTACAATACTGGCGGAGAATGATTTAAGGATAGCTTTCTCTTTGGCGGTGGTATTTTCTTTTTGATTTTTGGCATAGACCGTAATCAAGAAAACGGGTATCTCCGCACCTGTAAAAAAGGTAATGACGCGGTATCCACCACTTTTGCCTTTACCTTTTCCAGCTACTCTAACCTTACGCATTCCGCCTGTTCCACTGAATTCATCACCAGCTTGCGGATTTTTTGCAAACATCGAAACGATTTCGGCTCGCTCATCATTACTTATTCCGATTGACTTTGCTACTCGGATAAATTCGTTTGTTTCTACAACTGTCTGCATCACGTTCAGAATATACGTCAATGACGTATGATGTCAAGAAAAAAGAATACCGACAAACATGTTCCCTTCTTCATAATATTTAAATTTTTAATAACTATAATAATTTCAAAGCAGTTGAGGTATTTTCAATGCTGGAAAGGTTTTATGTCGCTTTCAGGTGACTTGACGGATAGTTTTATGAAAACAGGCTCAAACGGGAACCGTTTGAGCCCAATACCTATAGGTATTGCCGAAAATGATTTTGTTACGGCTATTAAAACTATGGAAAATCGGCTTGATCTGCTCCTTACCCTTGAAGCCAACCAAGATCATAACAAATCTACACAAGTGATGATGCAGGAACTTTCACTCGCCGAAGCGGTGAATGTGCTTGGTGGCCGTCTGGCAATCACGGGTGCAACGCTGACGATCAAAGCCAATCAGGAAACGAATGAACGCGATAAAGAAAACGCGGAAATCGCCCGTTTCAACAATATGCTGAACGATCTCCGTAACCAGCATCAAGACGCTTTACAACGGGCAAGAGACAATGAAGATAAGCTGAAAGAGAAATTCAGCACGGATGATGTACTTGCAACATTAACCGCGCTTTACCTCACACCTGAAGAACGCGCATCACTTCAAACGGATGCCGAAATGCGCACGGCCCTTCTTAACAAATATCTTGATGAGAACGGCAATTTGAAACCGGAACACAAGACCTTGATCCGGACGTTGCCCAAATGCTCAAAAGCTGGTGGGACGTTGAAAGAATTGATGAAAAACTGAAACCGATTGAACGCACCATTCGGGAGAATGGCGGTATTATAACACCTGAAACGGGTAACATGATTGAGAATACCGTCAAAACCCAGAATATCAGAGCAGACAAAGCCATGATTATCCATACTGCAAATGAATCATTGAAACAGGAAATTAAGGACACCAATGCCAATGACTCAATAGAATCAATGAATGGTGGTTTCAGTTTCAATCACTAAGAGACTGGTTACGGAAACGTGTATGCAATGCGGATAAATCCAATCCTGAATCGCGACTTAGAGTCCAATATTCCAAGGTAACATCGTCTCCATTGCTATTGATTTCAAAATTTTTATGACAAAGATTACCAATAAAATTGACAGTTTTTGCTAAATTATAGTATCATGATTGTATAAAGGAGTATCACACTATGGCCACCATGAATGTATCTCTACCAAGCCCCATGAAAGAATGGATTGAAACACGTTTAGAAGACGGAAAGTTTAGCAACACAAGCGATTATGTTCGCCATCTTATTCGCAAAGATCAGGAGCGGACAGACGCAATTAAAACCCTACAACACGCAATCACTGAGGGCGAGCAAAGCGGCGAGCCTGAACCGTTTGATTTTGATGATTTCAAACTGCGTATGCGCAAAAAATATGTCGCAGAATAAAGCGCCAACCCATTATCGCCTTACACCCAAGGCACAGCAAGACCTTGAAGATCATTGGTTTTACGGCGCACAAACATGGTCTATAGAGCAAGCAGATAAATATTCGGATATCGTGCAACAAGCTTTTGAACATTTGCTTATCACACCCAAAATAGAACGAGAACGCACCGAATTTGACCCGCCCGTCCGCATTCATACTGTTGAGAAACATCTTGTTATTTATCGTATTCAAGATGATTACCTACTTATTTTGCGTATATTGGGTGGGCGTCAAGATTGGCGCTCAATCTTGAGCGTAATAGATCAATGATATTCATTTTAATATAAAACCCTGAAGCCCATACTCTGGCTACTAAAAGCTATCTTTAGCGTAGGCCTCCCCCCTTTTTCGTAACAAATCCTTCAATTGTTCCATCAGGATTGACACTGTTTAAGAGACGGTTTTCAAGAATGCGCATATCAATCACTTCATCGAGAACTTTATCCGTAAAGGAATCCCTCACATCGACAGGCCCTACAGAATTTGCACCAATAAAAAACCCAATAGCGATACCCTCCTCTCCATTTTTAGGCATTACTTTTCGCACAAAATACGCGCTATTAATCTCAGCCAAAGGTAAATTCGGGTTTGCAAGTCGGCGTTGAGCAAGACGGGCATCTAATTTATCAGAAATATAATCTCCGACCTCTTCAGGTGTCGCCCCATTACCGGGGCCGTAATAAATGATAATGCCTAGGCTCAGGATTCATTAAATCCAGTATATTACGATAGCAGCGATCGTTATTGCAGCTTTAAAGATGTCGGCTCTTCGGTCATATCTTGTTGGGATGCGTCTCCAGTCTTTGATTTTGGCGAACATGTTTTCAATCTT
>CALHLB010000158.1 GCA_938034375.1 uncultured Alphaproteobacteria bacterium
GACCATAATCAATTGTTTCCCCAGAAATTGTCATATTATCCGTGTTCATAACCCCATGGATGAAGCCATAAGACATCCAGCGAGCAATAAGAAAAGCCTGTTTTTTGATAACTTCCAAAAGAAAAGCGGTATAAGGGTTGCCGCTCTTTTCGCATTGGGGATAATGCCTTGAAATAGCGTAATCAGCAAGAATTTTAAGGCCTTCATGGTCATATTGTGCGGCAAAATACTGAAAAGTGCCAACCCGCATATGACTTTGTGCAACGCGGGTTAGTATAGCGCCAGGCAGAACGCTTTCACGCATGACCGGTTCTCCTGTTAACGTTGCTGCAAGTGAGCGGGTTGTCGGCACATCAAGGGCATGCATGGCTTCACTTACAATATATTCCCTTAAGATAGGGCCAAGGGCTGCACGACCATCTCCATTGCGGGAAAATGGGGTGGGGCCAGAGCCTTTTAACTGAATATCCCGCCTGATACTGTTTTGATCAATCACCTCTCCCAAAAGCGATGCCCGTCCATCACCTAATTGAGGGGAAAAGTGACCGAATTGATGGCCTGCATAAACCTGTGAAAGGGGTTCTGCGCCCTCTGGTATATGGTTGCCAGAAAAAACAGAAGCCAGATCACCGCGGTCATCACTTACACCATCATAATCATTAATACCAAGTTCTCGTGCTAATGTATGATTGAATACAATAAGATCAGGCGCTTTAACCGGTTTAGGAGCGCGGGACACAAAAAAACGCCCTGGTAAACGCGCATAAGTGTTATGAAAAGGAATTTTAAGATGTGTCATAAAGCAGCCATTGATTGAGAAGCATGACATTTAATATAGGTGCTTATGATTGAGCTGCAATTTTAAAAGGTTAGCGCCATAAAGATCACGGCAGGTTCTCCAAAATTATTGGAGGGAAGTTTAGGTCATGGTGAAGAATTAACTATTTTTTCCATAATTGACTGATGCTCAATGGGAGCGGTTGAAGCCTCATTTACCCTTTGGCTCAGCGGGCCAACGTGGCCGTAACGCCATAATTTTTATCAATGCGTTATTGTGGATGCCCCGCTCTGGTGGCCGGTGGCGTGACTTGCCAGTATAGCCAACTCATATAAAATGATAACGGATTTTGGCACTATTCTTTTGTTTTCGGCTTAAGCTTTTCTTTTAATATGAGGATCATTTTAAAAGGCCAAAAGCTTTATAATATTTTAGTTATAGGCTTTCTGCTTTTCATGCCATGCTTGAAACATCAAAACACCCCACAAATGATATTGCATATTGCGCTTTCCAGAAAGATGGTCTTGCCAGGCTTTTCTAATCGGGGCTGGATTAAATATGCCTTGTTGGCGCAATTTATTTTCATCGAGCAAATCTTCTGCAAAATCTTGTAAAGCCCCTCTTAACCATGCATCAATGGGAACACTAAAACCGGCTTTAGGGCGTTCAATAAGAGTTTTGGGAACATGGCGATAAAGTACCTGCCGCAAAGGCCATTTGGCTGTGTTATTGTGCCGTTTAATTGATAAGGGAAGGCGGGCTGCAAATTCTATGATGCGGTGGTCAAGCAGGGGAACTCTGCTTTCAAGGCTAACAGCCATGGCAGCCCTGTCAACTTTTGTCAAAATGTCATCTGGCAAATAGCTAATTGTGTCTTTATACATCATGCGTTCAATGGCTGATAGGTTTTCAGGTACTGGTAATAACCCTGTTAATGGGCCTTGGGGTTCGCGACTATTCAGCACAATATCACTAGGGTTCTTCCAGTGTGAAACTACATGGGAATAAAGTTCATCACTATTGTTAAAGTTTAAAAGACCTGCGGCTTTATGTATTTTTTCCCCGATAAGCTGTGGTCTTTTGTGTTGGGGAAGCATGCAGAGTAAAGGCGCTGCCAGTCCATCCCACCCATTGGGGCTAGGCAATGTTGCACAATAAGATGCAAGACGGCGCAGTGGTAGAGGAATTTTATTGAACCTTTGCCATAAATTCTGTCCCAATTGATAACGGCGATAGCCAGAAAAAAGCTCATCACCACCATCTCCAGAGAGTGAAACAGTCACATCGTTGCGGGCAAGTTTTGCCACAAGATAGGTTGGAATTTGTGAAGCATCTGCAAAAGGCTCACAATAAATATCCGGCAAAAGTGGAATAACATCCTGCGCCTGTTTTTCACTAACATAGAATTCAGTATGATCTGTGCCTAAATGTGCTGCAACGCTTTTGGCGTGGTCTGCTTCATTATAGGCTGCAACATCAAAACCAATGGAGAAAGTTTTAACCGGACCTGTATTGATGGACTGCATCAAAGCGACAATTGTCGAACTATCAACCCCGCCAGACAGGAAAGCACCCAGAGGCACATCAGCAATCATTTGATCCTTTATTGATTGTTTCAATAATTCTTCAAGGGCATTGACCGCCTCATCCGGTGAGCCTTGAAAAGGATTTTTAGAGCCCTCAGAAAAAACATTAAAAATATCCCAATATTTTTTGACAGTCGGTTCAGGCCTCTCTTTTGAAAAAACATAATATGTTCCTGGTAAAATCTTATGGATACCAGAATAAATGGTAAAAGGGGCTGGAATATACATATGACGCATCATCAATGTTAAAGCATCATGATTGATTTGGGCTTTAAAATTTGGATGGCGTTTGAGAGCCTTTAATTCCGAGCTAAAAACAAGGACTTCATCCAGTTTTCCGAAATAGAGGGGTTTTTCGCCCATCCGGTCACGGGTAAGCGTTAAGGTGGCATCTTTCTTGTCCCATAGCGCTAAAGCAAACATGCCAACACTATGTTTAAGGGCCTGCTCAACACCCCAACTGGAGATTGCCTCCAGCAAAACTTCTGTGTCTGAATGGCCTTGCCAATTTCGGTGGGCTTCTTGATCAAGTTTTTGCCGGATATTGCGAAAATTATATATTTCTCCATTAAAAATAAGGACATAGCGACCACAAGATGAAATCATAGGTTGATGTCCAGCTGGCGACAGGTCAACGATTGACAATCGCTGTTGGGAAAGGGCAATGGCTTGATCTGCATCAACCCAACGCCCCCCATCATCAGGGCCGCGATGGGCTATCGCTTCTGCCATATTTTGAAGAACAGCTTCTTCGGGATTTCCACCCCAAAAACCAACAATGCCACACATTTATATGCCCCTAAGATTGAACACCCTGTATTGAGTAAACGGAATTCAGGCAATATTTTCACACTTTAAGGGACACTATCGTTTGAAAATTTCCAAGTCTAGGCTCAAGGCTTGTCAATTAGGGTCTGGACCTATTAATTAACGGATGATTGGTTGGAAGAAATTTGTTTAGCTACACGGCATAAGATTTTAGGAAACCTTTTGGTTTTCATAATCTTATAACAAAGTAGTCCACGTAAATTTATCCAATCCAGAGGACGCTTGATAGGGCGGCGACCTACAGCACAAAGTCTTTTGAATGGGGGATAAACTCCATCGGCAAGCCTTTATACTGTATCTCTTGCCCTATCAAACGCCAAGCACCAGCTAATTAATAGGTCAAAACCCTA
>CALHLB010000159.1 GCA_938034375.1 uncultured Alphaproteobacteria bacterium
TGATCGTAAGATCGCTTGTCTCCAAAATGCGCAGTGCTTCGCGTTTAAATTCTTCCGTAAATTCTCGTTGTTTCATCAAAACCTCCTGATAAATAAAACTTATCAAAAAGTCTCTCCATTAAAACAGGGTAAGTCCAGTTTCTGTATTAAAAGATTGGCCTAGAAATTCACCTTGCTCGGCGGCGGAAGTGAGGCTTTTAAATAAATGTCCACCAAGGCAGAGGTCAACAAATTGAATGGCGCCAAGCCCCCTTTTACAAATTTCTGCTGTGCCGCCAAGCCCGAAAAATGTATTGGCAATCAGGTTTTCCTCGCGGCCAGCATCAAGATCCAGGACAATATAGCGTAATCCTTTTAAAATGAAGATTATTTTAAAAGAAAAGATGAGCGCAAGCAAAAGGATATAGCTAAACTATTTTATCATTTTAATGGGGTTTAGCTATAGTTCAGGTGCGATTGATAGACCACCATAAAAAGGACGCTATTCTTTGATTGTTGAAAATTCGGGGGATGCAGAAAGATCGGCAGCCATGCCTGTCCCCGCAAAGCCAATTAAAGCTAAAAGGTTTAAGCTGCTTATCAATGTGTTTTTCATGAAAGAGTGTCTCCATTATCAAATGACACGTTTTCATTGCAGAAAAATAGATTTTCAGTCCATCAAACAGACCCTGCACGATTTGAAGAAAGTTTGCGGCAAAGCAGCAGGGAGTAAAGGGGGACACTGCGACCAAGCGTTACGTGATACTATACGGAGTACATCAGCAAAAAGGTGGCTGAGGGGCAAGAGTCTTAGTCCGCGTTCATGCGGTACATGGTACTATACCCCCTCTCTGGATCCCTTGTCAAGAATGTTTGAAAAAATAGAATTTTCCACTGTCATAACCTTTAATTTCAACTTTTACTCCTTAAAATTAATAGACAGTGGAAAATTAGTATTTTTCTGTTGTTTTTACAATTGCAGAAAATTTTTATAGAAATATTGTATAACCAGTCCTGACAGTTTTTGAAGATATGTATCGCTAAGCCCTTCATGGTTTTAAACGCTGTTGATATTGGCGAATATATTCACGCATAGTTGCAAGGGTGCAATGGCCTTAATGAATATGGTTTGAAAAAAAGGCTTACGCTCTATTTTTATGGCTTGAGCTTTTCTTTTAAAATGACAATCATTTTAAAAGGCTTACGCTCTGTGGCGTGTGCTGGTTCATTGTAAAGTCAAATACAGATATGCTAAAAGTTATTCATGCAAATGGATCATGACCACAACCCTGCCTCTATTCGCCAGATTAAGGGCAAAGCCCCCTGTTTATTACCTTAAAGAATGGGTTTATGGAGGGGTTGATGGGGTGGTAACCACATTTGCAATTGCGGCAGGTGTTGTTGGGACTAGTTTGTCACCGACTATTGTTCTTATTCTTGGGGTTGCCAATCTTATTGGTGATGGTTTTTCCATGGCTGCTGGTTGTTACAGTGCGACCAAAACAGATAATGATAATTATGACCGCCTTTATGAAGTTGAAGAAGCACATATTGAAAAATACCCAGAAGGTGAACACGAAGAAATTCGCCAAATTTATGCTGCGAAAGGATTTAAAGGCGATGATTTGGAGATGGTTGTAAAAACCATCACGAGTGATCGTAAACTCTGAATTGATACGATGATGGTTGGAGAATATGGCCTAACCACTTCTCCTGTATCTGCCATGAAGGCGGCATTTTATACATTTCTTTCTTTTGTGATTTGCGGTGCCGTTCCTTTGCTGCCATTTTTGTTTAAAATATCCGATGCATTTTTATGGGCATGTGGATTTTCTGTCCTAACCTTTTTTGCCATTGGTGCGTGGAAAAGTCGTTGGTCATCGAAACCTTGGTAGTGGCATGGGTTAGAGACATTTTTTATTGGTGTCGTTGCAGCAGGCATAGCCTATGGCATTGGTTACGCTCTTTGGGTTTTGACACTTATAGCGAAACTTTAAAAGAATATAGCCAAATCCCTTATTAATTTCGGTAATTTTGGGAGGAAATATTAGTTTGTATTCTAATGAGTGCAATTATTTGATAGATTTTTTAAAGTATTTCTTTCTTAATTTGCTGATTCTATAGCTAAAATATTTTAGCTATATCTTTTTATTTATCTCATCTTTTATTTATCTCATCTTTTATTTTAAAATGAGGATTATTTTAAAAGGATTACGCTATCTTTGCAAGAATTCCCCTGCCCCTCTCCTTATTTGATACCAGAAATTGAACAAGCAAAGACCATGGGTTTCATCGTTTGAAAGCTTTGATAGTCTTTTTTATGACACTCGAAATAAAAAGTGTCTTCCTGTTTTTCTGGCACCGTTATTGCGTTTCATTGTCGAAACTTGACGGGGTTATCTTCACGTTTTGTGATTTTATAATAAAGGATTATTGATTATGGGAAAGACTATTTCTACAATTTTGCTGGCACTTTCACTTTTTATTGTAACATATGCAGTTAACTTGCAAGCGCCGCTTTATGGGGCTTATGCGTTTGAAAGTGGAGCGGGTGCTGGGGCTGTTACGTTTGCTTTTGCAGCTTATGTGGCCGGCTTAATGCCGACTTTGGTTTTTCTTGGCGGCCTTTCAGACCGGATTGGGCGCAGGCTTCCTCTTGTGCTTGCCCTTATTTTGGGGCTTGTGGCAACTTGTCTTTTATCTTTTATTCCAAGTTGGGAAAGTCTTGTTTTTGCGCGTATTCTTTTAGGTATTGGAACAGGGCTTGCAACCCCTGCCGGCACCGCTTATATGACCGAAATTCTGGGTGCTGAAAACCAAAAAAAAGCGGCATTAATTGTTACTTCAACAACTTCTTTGGGGTTTGGCGGTGGGGCGCTTGCAACAGGTGTTAGTCTTTCTGTGCAGGGTTTTTCTTTCACGCCATCCAGTTTTATCGCTTTGTTTGTTTTGGCTCCAGTTTTGGCTTTAACGGCCTTTTTTCTGGCGCGGGCTGATAAACCAGAGAAAGTTTCTCTTTTGCGACTTCCTGTCTTTCCAGAAAATTCTTGGATATTTGGCATGGCTTTATGCATTGCCTGGGCAACAACAGGTATGACAATTGCTGTTATTCCGCTTGAATTAAAAAATCATAATCTTGAAGCTTGGACCGGGTTTGTTATTTTTCTGGCAATTTTTATCGGCTTTTTATGTCAGCCTGTTGCGCGAAAGTTTTCAAATGCCCATGCTTTGATTATCGGTTTTGTGCTTATCCCCTTAGGTTATAGCATTTTGTTGGTTGGATTTTGGGTTCAATCTATTATTCTGGTTCTGGTTGGAACAGGTATAACCAGCGCTTCAAGTTATGGTTTTATTTATCTGGCTGCTTTAGCTGAAGTCAGCGCCCGCGCACCCCTTAATAGGGCGCGGGCTGTGGCTGGTTTATTCATTTACGCTTATGTGGGGTTTTCGCTCCCTGTAATTGGAAGTGGTGTTTTGGCCGATATGATTGGTCTTTTGCCGGCCTTGATCGTTTTTGGTATCGTGCAATTTATTATGACATTGTTAACAAGCTGGGCTTGGGCAATGCAGACTAACCGCCTAAAATCCGCCCCCTCCCCTATAATGTAAGACTTATAAACCGAGAAGGAGTATAGTATTGTAGGTGCAATTAACCCTTTGTTAACAATAAACTTCTTGACGCGGCTTGGTTTATCTGGCGTATTTACGCATAAATTTTCAGTTTTGTATTTTTGCCGTAACTTAAGCAATATGGCGTTGATTGAGTGGAAATCTGTTATGAGGTTTATTTCTATTATTTCCTCTATTTTCCGATTTTAACGCAGTTTGTCGCAAATCATTTGTCATTTTGGGCGAATCGTACGAAATTGAAGCGTGATTGGATAAGAGATTAGGGTTTATGAGCGCCGATAAACAGATAGCAGAGGATGCAGAACAGCTTTCAAAAGAGTTGCAAAATCTGCGTGAAAGGCTTTTTCCGCCAAAAAGTGAAAAGACGATTCGTTCCTTTACCTCTGGCGAGGCGGCAAGGCTTATTGGTGTTTCGGATGGTTATTTGCGCCAATTGGCGCTAAATGGTGAAGGCCCCTGCCCTCAAACTGATAGCCGTGGCCGCCGTCTTTACACATTGAAAGATGTTAATGCTTTGCGGGCCTATCTATCAGGCCAACAAAAGGCCGGATCTACTAAGTCAAAATCTTATATTCGTCATCGCGACCCTGCTCGGGAACATTGTCAGGTTCTGGCGATTACCAATTTTAAAGGCGGGTCTGGAAAAACAACGACAACAGCCCATCTGGCGCAATATTTTGCTTTACAAGGATATCGCACATTAGCGGTAGATTTGGATCCGCAGGCCTCTCTATCCGCGCTTTTTGGTTTTCAGCCTGAGGTTGATTTGTCGGGAAATGATACAATTTATGGCGCTATACGCTATGATGATGAGCGCCGACCTTTACGTGATATTATACGTAAAACATATTTTAATGGTCTGGATCTCGTTCCAGGCAATTTAGAGCTGCAAGAGTTTGAGCATACAACGCCGCAGCATTTGGCAACAAGCAAGGCTTCTTTGCAAGAGATGTTCTTTTCTCGTGTGCAGGGGGCGCTTTCTTCTGTCGCGGATGATTATGACATTATTGTTCTCGATTGCCCGCCACAGCTTGGATATTTAACGCTTGGGGCATTATGTGCGGCAACATCGGTTCTTGTAACAGTTCATCCGCAAATGCTGGATGTGGCTTCGATGAGCCAGTTTCTGTTTATGACGTCTGATCTGCTTTCCGTTGTGCGGGAGGCGGGAGGAACGCTGAATTTTGATTTTTTGCGCTATCTCATCACACGCTATGAGCCGCAGGATGGGCCACAAACACAAATTTCCGGTTTTTTGCGCGCGCAATTCGGTGATCGGGTTTTAACCGCACCAATGCTTAAATCGACTGCGATTTCAGATGCAGGACTTACAAAGCAAACGCTTTATGAGGTTGGGCGAGAAAATTTTAATCGGGCAACCTATGACAGGGCCATGGAAGCGTTGACAGCTGTCAACAGTGAGGTCGAAAAGCTCATGTTGGATGCTTGGGGACGGGAGGGATAATAATGAGTAAAAAAACTTATCCCCGCCCCCCTCGCCTTGTTGCATATTGGGTTTTGGTAAAAACTGAACCGTTTTTGAGGCAGGTGAAATGGTAAAACGTAAAGATCAATTGAAAGAGCTTTTTTCCGCTGAGGCGGGGGATAAAAAAAATAATAATGCCAGCGCTGCCCTTTCTGAGGGGGGCGAGAATGATTCTTCCCCTTCCCTTTCTCTTGAGCCAAGGCCACGCAAGGCCTCTGGTGCTGTGCGCGCTATGGGTTTAAGCCTTGAAAAAATAAACACCCCCTCGCCTTTAGATGTTTCCGGTTTCGTTATGCTTGATGCGTCTAAAGTTGATGATGCGATTATTCGTGACCGCCTGTCTGATGGTGCGGCGGGGGATGAAGATTTTGCAACTCTTGTGGCAAGCATGCGCGAGCATGGTCAACAAGTGCCTGTTTTGGTACGCCCTCACCCTGATGAGGTGAAGCGGAAAGCGGGCTTTTATCAAGCCGCTTACGGGCATCGGCGTATTAGGGCCTGCCGTGAACTTGATATGCGAGTTAAGGCGCTGGTCGATGATCTTTCTGATGAAAATTTGCTAATTGCACAAGGCAAGGAAAATTCAGAACGCCGCAATTTATCTTTTATTGAACGCGCATTTTTTGCCAAAGCAATGCTTGATTATGGATTTGAGCGCCAAAGCGCACAGGCCGCTTTGGGCGTGCATAAATCAGAAATGACACGGCTTTTACAGGCTTCACAACGCATTCCGGTTCGTTTTGTGCGGGCCATCGGCCCTGCCCCCAAAATTGGCAGGCCGCGTTGGCTTGCGCTTGGCGATTTATTTGAGCGGGAAGCCAATATTGAAATAGCGATTGAAGAAATTCACAACGATGCATTTCTCAATGCAACATCGGACAATCGGTTTGAAAGATTGTTCAAACGGCTTTCTTCAAGGAAAGAGAGGCAGAAGGGTTTTGAAATTAAGATGCCGGATGGACGCCTTGTTGGAGAACGCAAAGGCAAGGTTTTGAAGCTTGATAAGTCGATGAGTGAGGATTTTGCCGATTACATGAGTGAAAAATTGCCCGAATTGTTGGCTGATTTTGAAAGCATGAAAAGTTGACAGCTGTCAACAACCCCGTGTGGAGCGCAGGCTTTAGCCGATAGCGTGAACACAAAGAAAGAGAAAGGATATAGGCAAAGAAAAAGGCCCCTAAAGACTTTAATCTTCGGAAGCCCTCCTCATATGTAGCAGTTTGAGAGAATCACTTCCAACATGAAAAGTCAAGAGTCAAACAGTGAATTGCATTGTTTGAAAGCGATATTCTTTGCTTTTTTGAAAAAATGGCACATGATGGACAAAGAATAACGACCCCTTTTGGGGGCGGTAAATTTTCCGTTGCAATGCTTGAACGGCAAATCTGGTTGGACGAGCAACGTGGAAATTTGGGCGATAATGAAAAGCCAGCTGTCAATAAATGGCATTTATTGCGGGCGATAACACAGGCGCGCGCCATCTATGGCCTATCAGACAGAAGCCTTGTGGTTTTAGAAGCTTTGTTAAGTTTTTATCCGGAAACGGAACTTGATGGCATGGAAGATATGATTGTCTTTCCATCCAATAATGAACTTTCCCTGCGCTCAAGGGGTATGGCGCCAGCAACTTTGCGTCGGCATTTGGCCTCGCTCGTGGGGGCTGGAATGATTCTTCGCAAAGATAGCGCGAATGGAAAACGTTTTTGCCGCCGGAACCATAAAGGCGGGCAGGGGGAAGCTTTTGGTTTTAATCTGGCGCCTTTTGCCCTTATGGCTTCTGAAATTTTTGATGCGGCTGAAAAATGCTGCGCTTATGAAAAAGCAAGGCAAACCGCACGCACTGAAATAACTTTGCATTTACGCAATTGCCGCCAATTAATCAATTTAGCGTTGGAAGAGGCCAGGGGTGACAAAGAATGCTGGCAGGCTTTTGAAGAGCGTTTGGATGCGCTTTCAGGACGTGTTAGCCGTATCGCCCCGTTAGACGCGTTGGAAGAGCGACAATCAACGCTAAGACGTTTAATGGCTGAGATAGAAAATTATTGGTTAGCAATGCTTGATGAGGAAGATGTACAAGATCAAGATAATGATTTGGATAATAATAAAGATAATAAAATGAGCGGCACTGATATTCATTTTGAGCGCCACATTCATAATTCAAAAATAGATAACCAATTTGAAAACAGTATAAAAAATAAGAAGTCGGATGATGAACCAAATAAAACGTCACAATCGGTTATAAATGAAAGCGAAACGATTAGTTTAAACCGTCTTTCTTATTGCTGCCCGCATTTTATGTCATTTACAGCTGGCAACACATTAAATTGGAATAATATCAAACAAGCCGCCCATCTTGTTCAACCCATGTTGGGTATTTCCTCCCATGCATGGCAAAAAGCGCTTAATGTTATGGGTGAGGGCAAGGCGATTGCGCTTCTTGCTTATTTAACAGAACGTCATGACGAGATTAAATCGCCTGGTGGATATTTGCGAAAATTAACGGAACGCGCTGAAAATGGGAAACTTTCCCTAAAAGCAATGTTTGACAGTCTTGAAACGCGGCGAAAGGAAATGCGTTAAACAAAGTTTGTCATTTGGCGTAAAATTGTTATATTATGCCATAAGACAATTCATAAGAGGAAATTATGGCCCGCTTACAGCTTATTGAACAGACAATAGCAAATCCCGTAAGTTCGGAAATATCCGATGAAGAAGGCGCGGCTATGGCGCGGTCCGTTATCACACTTTTTTCCCGCTGGGGGCTTAATGATGAACAGGTGGTCATTTTGTTGGGAGGATTATCTTTGCGTACATGGGCGCGGTGGAAGAAAGGTTCTATTGGCCGCCTTTCCCGTGACTTAAAAACACGCCTTTCAAATCTAATGGGTATTCATAAAGCGCTGCGTATTATATTTACGGAAAAGGAGCGGGCTTATGGCTGGATAAAACGGGATAATGTTGTTTTTGGTGCTTCTGCTCTTGATATTATGCTCCGTGGTGAAATAACAGACTTAATCCGCGTGCGCCATTATTTAGAGGCGGTAAGGGGATAGGGGTGACTGTATCAGATAACTCTGTTCCTGAGTTGACAGCTGTCAACTGGGCGAAGTCTTACCGCAATATTCGCGCGGTCTTTCCACCAATTGACTTATTTGAAGATATTGCAGACCCTTCCGATTGGGAGGCGCTTTTATCAGCAGAAATGAAAACAAATCCACGCCTTGCCGAAAGCGTTGGCAATTTAGATACAGTGCCAAAGGAACGACGGGTTGCAGGGCAGGGGGCTTCATGGGTCATGGCTCCTTTTACCCATTATTCACCTGATAGACCAAGCCGTTTTTCAAACGGGACCTATGGTGTTTATTATGCAGGCAATAAACCGGAAGTCGCGCTTTTTGAAACAGTCTATCATCATGAAAAATTTATGGCTGCCACACAGGAAAAAGCCGGCTGGACATCGGCTTTCAGGCAATTGATTCGCAAGGTTCAGTGTCATCTTTACAATATTCGTGAAAAGTCGCGTTTTCACAATCTTTATCAAGAGGATTATAAAGCTGCGCAAATACTGGCTGGTCACTTAAGGCAAGAGGGGGCGAATGGTTTGATTTATAAAAGCGTTCGTTATGAGGGTGGCGAAGCGGTGGTGCTTTTTTGGCCAGATTGCATAAGCCTCCCTGTTCAAGGCGATGATTTTTCCTATCATTGGGATGGAAAGCGGGTGGATAAAATACACAATTTAACGCAAAAGCGTCTTTTCAGAATTGTTTAGGCTTTGGTAATGTGCGTCTTTAAAACAAGCAATCTGTGCAGAGGTTCTTTAACGCATGATGCATTTTTATGAATTCATCTGTTCTGCGCTAAGCCTTTATTCTTATGCGAGTTTTTATCCCATAAGTGAAGTCACTTATGGGAAATACGCTCTAGCGGCCAAAATCATCTTGAAAGCGTACAATATCATCTTCCCCAAGATAGGAACCAGATTGAACCTCAACCACTTCCAGCTGAATTTTACCGGGATTTTTTAACCGGTGGACGCTGCCAAGTGGAATGTAAACCGACTGGTTTTCTGATAAAATTTTCACCTCGTCATCTATCGTTACTTCAGCAGTCCCTGAAACGACAACCCAATGTTCAGCTCTATGATGATGTTTTTGCAAGGAAAGCTGGGCGCCAGATTTTACAAAAAGCTTTTTAACCTGAAAGCGCTCCCCCTTTAAAATGGAAGTATAGCCACCCCATGGACGGTAGACGGTTTTATGCTCTTGGGTGAGGGGGCTTGTGGCTTCTGATTCTTTCAGGCTAGCGACAATTTTCTTAATGTCTTCCGATTGTTCAAGCGAGGAAACAAGAAGCGCATCATCGGTTGCAATGACGGCAAGATTTGAAACGCCGTTAAGGGCAATATGCTGGCCATCACTTACCACGATATTGTTATCGGCGGCATTAAGGGTGGCAGCGCCATAAACCACATTGCCCGCATCATCCCCGCCTTTGCTTTGCCATAGGGATTGCCAGGAACCAATATCCGACCATGAAATGGGGGCAGGTATAAGGGCTGCCCGTTCGGTTTTTTCAAAAACTGCATAGTCAACTGATATGTCTGGAGCCATGCTGAAGGTGGCTTCATCCAGGCGTACAAAATCAAGATCGCTTTCAGCCAATTTAACTGCTTTTAATATTGCGCTGGACATTTCAGGCTCAAATTTTCCCAATTCTTGCATAAAGCTTTCAGGCGACAATAAAAACATACCGGAATTCCAGAAATAGCCGCCTTCATCAACCATGGTTTTGGCGGTTGCCTCGTCCGGTTTTTCAATAAACCGTTCAACCTTATGGCCCGCTTTTTCAAGCTTGGGACCGGCCTTTATATAGCCATAGCCTGTTGCGGGATAAGTTGGGGTGATGCCAAAAGTAGTAAGATAACCGGCTCTGGCTGTTTGTGCTGCTTCCAAAATGGCTGCACGATAGGGTTCATCATCTTGAATAAGATGGTCTGAAGGGAGAACATGGATAAGATTGTCAGGTTTTCTGCTGTTGTTATAGGCAATAGCCGCGCCAATGGCAGGGGCTGTGTTGCGTGAACAAGGTTCAAGCAAAATCGTATCCAGGGGAACATCAATCTGGCGTGCCTGTTCACCGACATAAAAACGATGTTCCTGATTGGTAAGGACTAAAGGCGCATCATAAAGCGGGTTATCATGGACACGTTGCAAGGTTTGCTGAAAAAGGCTTTTTTCCCCTTCAAGCTGTAAAAACTGCTTTGGAAAAGTTGCCCTGGACAAGGGCCACAAGCGCGTGCCTGAACCACCACATAAAATAACAGGCGTAATAAGGCTTTGACACTGCTTCATAAACAAACTTTCCCGATAATAGAGCGTAATCCTTTTAAAATGATCTTCATTTTA
>CALHLB010000160.1 GCA_938034375.1 uncultured Alphaproteobacteria bacterium
GGGTAGACCAACCCAATAAACCGCAATATCTCGTTTCTTGAGTTCCACTATCATCTCATCAATACGTTTTTTATATTCCTCCTCCCATTGCGGTGTTTGATAATGATATCGTTTTGCCTTCCCTTGTATAGTTTGGCTGCGTATACTTTGGGCATCATTAGCACCGAACATCATTATGGCTATTTGAAAATCTTCCTGTGCTATTTTTTTAACTTCGCGCATCCAGTTAAAGCGGTCACTTCTTACAATACCTGTATTGGTTTTTGTGTATTTTTCGATTTTCGCAATGTTTTTTTCATCATCCTTGAAATTTAAAAAAAGACCTTGCCACAAACCTTCGCCCAAGGAATCCCCTATAACAAAGACTTTAAAGCCCTCTTTGCCTGAAGCCTTTTGAATATAGGAAGAATGACCTTTTTCAATTCCTGCTCCTTGTTTTTCGATCTCTTGACTAAAACTTGCAGAGCTAATGCTTATAACAATAAATAGACCAAGAAAAAATTTGCCAAGAAACAAAAAACGGGCCATCTGATGAACAAACTTTCTTTTTGAAACTATCATTACGATATAAAGATACAGGAAAGTTTGTCAAAATATGGCGGGAGCGGAAACATAATGACTAAAAATCGCGCAAAAGATATTTTACAGCCAAAAAATGAAGAGGCTATCAACCGCGCGAAAACTCTTTTAAGAGAAGCACGCTTTGCTGCTTTGGCAAGTCTGACACCAGAAACTGGTCATCCAATTGCCAGTCGTGTTTCACTTGCGAATGAAATAGATGGCACTCCTCTTATTTTAGTTTCGGACTTATCATCCCACACCCCTGCTCTTAAAGCAGATGCCCGTTCATCCCTTTTAATTGGCGAACCAGCAAAGGGTGACCCCCTGGCCCACGCTCGCATGACAATAACCTGTTTTTCTGAGTTTTTAGATCGATCCAGTGAAGATTATATTTATGCCCGCACGCGTTTTTTAAATCGCCATCCGAAAGCAGCTCTTTATGTTGATTTTGGCGACTTTCACTTCTTCCGCCTAAAGGTTGCAACTATCAGTTTGAATGCAGGATTTGGTAAAGCTTATAAACTTGAAAAAGAAGATCTTATTATATATGAACATTTACCCCTTGCAGAATTTAAAAAAACAGAAGAAAGCGTTCTTGAACATATGAATGAAGATCATCAGCAAGCCATTCAACATTATGCAGAATGCTTTTGCAAAAAACAGGAAAAAGGCTGGCAGCTTTCTGGACTGGACCCTGAGGGCCTCGATCTTATGAAGGGGGATGAAATAACACGATTATGGTTTGACAAACCGCTAGAAAGCGTTGATGAAATACGTCAAAAACTTATTTCACTTGCAAGGCGTTAAAGGAGGCTTATAGCTAAACCACTTTCAAATGATTGAATATTTTAGCTATATCTTTTATTTACGCTCATCTTTTATTTCAAAATGATGACCATTTTAAAAGGATTACCCTATATCAATCGCGGGCAAGCTTTTTTTCTTCAAGTTCTTTTAAATATTCTGCCCATCGACTTTCATAATCTTCACCAATTTCACGCAAATAATTCCATGAAAAAATGCCTGTATCATGTAAATCCGTGAAGCCTATACGCACCGCGTAATTACCAACTGGTTCCATTTTCATAATCTCAACATCGCGCTTACCTGGAACAGTTTGTCGCTGTTCTGGTGAGTGGCCCTGCACTTCAGCTGATGGGCTAACAACACGCAAATATTCCGCATTGTGCGTAAAAGAAACGCCATCATCAAACGTGATGGTTAGAGATTTTTTATCTTGCGCTACTCGCAACTCAGTCGGCCAAACTGTCATTTTGGGAAACCTCAATATTTTGCAAAAATCCTCGCCCGATTACAATCAGGCGAGGATTAACTTTCAAATCTCAGGCAAACCCCTCAGGTTCCACCCTTGAAAGAGATATTAAGAAGAAATATGCTCTAACCAACAAAGGCGCGCTCAATCACATATGCGCCGGGCTTGGCGTTAGAACCTTCTTCAAAACCTGCTTCTTCAGCGATTTCAGCGATTTCTTTTAACATGGCCATAGAGCCACAAATCATAATGCGGTCACCTTCAGCATTGAGCGGGCCTGAAGCAATATCCTCAAAAAACTTACCAGAACGCATTAAATCTGTAATTCGTCCCATACGGTCACTTTGTTCACGGGTTGTTGTTGCATAATGAATCAGCTTGTCACCAACCAACTCGGACAAAAGCTCACTTTCCCGAATTTCTTCCATCAGATCATAGCCATATTCAAGTTCATTTTTTTCACGCGTTGTGTGAACCATAATGACTTGCTCAAACTTATCATAAGTTTCAGGGTCACGAATAATGGAAGCGAAAGGCGCAATGCCTGTTCCAGTTGATAGTAAAAGAAGACGTTTACCAGGTATAAGGGCATCATGTACCAAAGTACCCGTTGCCTTTGAACGCATCCAAACACTGTCACCTGGTTGGATTTTTTGTAACTCTGTTGTTAATGGACCATCTGGAACCTTGATGGAAAAGAATTCAACATGCTCTTCCCAGTTGGGAGAAGCAATGGAATAGGCACGCCAAACAGGTTTTATACCAGGCAGGCCAATCATCACAAACTCACCAGAACGAAAACGAAAACCATCAGGCCTTTTCAAGCGAAATGAAAAAAGGCGGTCTGTATAATGTTTTACCGTTAGTACTTCGAGATCATGAACACCTTTAGGTATTGCAAATTCAGTCTTTTGACCCTCAGCCTCTGGCTGTTGAGCGGCAACATTTGTCATAATCAGTCCTTGACTTCATGGAAAATCTTTTAAAATTTTGTTGCGTTAGATGTATTGTTTCCATGATATATGTCAAGCTTTTGCATTGCAGCATCAAAAAAAGTAAAATAACCTTTCCAAATACAAAAAGAAGGAATTTTTTTCTAAGCTAATAAATTTGATTATAAATTCGTAATCAGGAATGGGGCAGCGTTAAAATTGGCATTAAGGACAAGATGTCTTTTAGGAGTGATTTAATCCAATAACCCTCATAAAAAAAAGAAAAACACCTGAAATACCTTAAAATTTCAAAAAATATTTTCGCATATTATCATCATCTCCCAAAAAAATACGTAAAAAATAGGACCGATTGCCTAATTTATGTCCGTTCAGCACCTTGCAAGTCCTGCATCTGTGAAATATTAATGCGCCAAACAGGCAAATTTGCCTGATATGGCCTGCCCGATAAATAGGTAGCCAGGCTTTATCTAACACGAATGGATCGGAATTTTCATGAGCCTTTATCAAAACTATTTAAACGAGATTGAAAAAAGAAAAAGCCAGGGTTTAAATCCAAAACCAATTGATGATGGCGCTCTTGTTAAGGAAATTATCGCACAGATAAAAGATAGCCAAAACGAACATAGAGCCGCTTCCCTGAAGTTTTTTGTCTATAATACGCTGCCTGGCACAACAAGCGCTGCTGGCGAGAAAGCGACCTTTTTAAAAGAGATTATTCTTGGCAAGGTAAATGTTGAAGAAATTACGCCAACCTTTGCTTTTGAACTGCTTTCGCATATGAAAGGCGGCCCTTCTGTTGACGTTCTTCTCGATTTAGCCCTTGGTGATCATAAAGCCATTGCAAAACAGGCCGGGGATGTTTTGAAAACACAAGTTTTCCTTTATGAATCCGACACAGACCGTCTTGCAGATGCTTATAAAAAAGATAACGATATCGCAAAAGATATTCTGGAAAGTTATGCGAAAGCTGAATTTTTCACCAAGCTTCCAGATATTGATGAAGAGATTAAAGTTGTAACCTATATTGCCGCAGAAGGCGATGTTTCAACAGACCTTCTTTCACCTGGCAATCAGGCTCATTCACGTTCAGACCGTGAATTACACGGTAAATGCATGATCTCTGAAGAGGCACAAGCTGAAATTCAGGCTTTGCAAAAACAGCATCCAGATAAAAGAGTAATGCTTGTTGCGGAAAAAGGCACAATGGGCGTTGGGTCTTCAAGAATGTCTGGTGTTAACAATGTTGCACTTTGGACAGGTAAGCAAGCAAGCCCTTATGTTCCTTTTGTTAATATTGCCCCTGTCGTTGGCGGAACAAATGGTATCTCACCCATTTTTCTAACCACAGTTGGTGTAACGGGGGGCATTGGCCTTGACCTTAAAAACTGGGTTAAAAAACTTGGCCCTGATGGCCAACCAATTATGGGTAATAATGATGACCCGCTTTTGGAACAGGTTTATTCCATTGAAACGGGTACTATTCTAACCATCAATACAAAATCCAAAAAACTTTATGATGCTGATGGCGATAAAGAACTGGTTGATGTTTCTTCTGCCTTTACCCCACAAAAAATAGAATTTATCAAGGCAGGCGGCTCTTATGCCATTGTCTTTGGTAAAAAACTTCAAACTTTTGCAGCACAGACATTGGGCATTGAAGCACCTAGCGTTTTTGCCCCTTCAAAAGAAATTTCTCATGCAGGCCAAGGCTTAACAGCGGTTGAAAAAATCTTCAACAAAAATGCTGTTGGCGTGGCTGGGGGGAAAATCCTTCATGCTGGTTCAGACGTTAGAGTTAAGGTCAATATTGTTGGCTCCCAAGATACAACAGGCCTTATGACATCTCAGGAACTGGAAGCAATGGCTGCCACAGTTATTTCACCTACTGTTGATGGCGCTTACCAATCTGGCTGTCACACCGCTTCTGTGTGGGATTTGAAAGCACAAGCCAATATTCCAAAACTCATGAGCTTCATGAATAAATTTGGCCTTATTACTGCCCGTGACCCTAAAAATGAATATCACTCGATGACAGACGTTATTCATAAAGTATTGAATGACATTACTGTTGATGACTGGGCGGTTATTATTGGGGGTGATTCACACACCAGAATGTCTAAAGGCGTTGCATTTGGTGCAGATTCTGGCACCGTTGCCCTGGCACTCGCTACGGGAGAGGCAACTATGCCAATTCCTGAATCTGTCAAAGTTACCTTTAAAGGAAAATTAAAAGACCATATGGATTTTCGTGATGTTGTCCATGCAACACAAGCGCAAATGCTTAAACAGTTTGGCGACAATGTTTTTCAAGGGCGCGTTATTGAAGTACATATTGGCACACTGATTGCAGATCAGGCCTTCACCTTTACCGACTGGTCCGCTGAAATGAAGGCAAAAGCCTCAATCTGTATTTCAGAGGATGCTACATTAATCGAATCCCTTGAAATTGCCAAAAGCCGCATTCAAATCATGATCGATAAGGGAATGGATAATGACGCCCAAACGCTTAAAGGCCTCATTTCTATTGCTGAAAATCGTATTGCTGAAATTAAATCGGGTGAAAAACCAGCATTAAAACCAGATGACAACGCCAAATATTTTGCTGAAGTGGTTATTGATCTTGACCAGATTGAAGAGCCAATGATCGCAGACCCTGATGTTAACAATGTTGATGTTTCAAAGCGTTATACGCACGATACAATCAGACCTGTTTCATTTTATAATGGAGAAAAGCAAGTTGATCTTGGTTTTGTGGGCTCCTGCATGGTGCATAAGGGAGATTTAAAAATTGTTTCTCAAATGTTGAAAAACCTTGAAAAGAAACAGGAAAAAGTTTCCTTTAAGGCGCCTTTGGTTGTTGCCGCTCCAACCTACAATATCATTGATGAACTGAAAGAAGAAGGTGACTGGGCTGTTTTACAAAAATATTCAGGGTTTGAATTTGACGATAATGCCCCGAAAAATGATGCACGCGTTGATTATGAAAATATTCTTTATCTAGAACGTCCAGGCTGCAACCTTTGCATGGGGAATCAGGAAAAAGCTGCAAAAGGTGATACAGTTCTTGCAACTTCAACGCGCCTCTTTAAAGGGCGTGTGGTTGAAGATTTAGAAGATAAAAAAGGTGAATCTTTGCTTGCTTCAACGCCTGTTGTTGTTCTTTCAGCTATTTTGGGGCGCACACCCAATATGGAAGAATATAAAGAAGCCGTTGAGGGAATTAATTTAACAAAATTCTCACCACCGCTTGAAAAATCACCTGCCACAAAATCAGCCCATTATTAAAAAAATGGACTACCACATGGCCATTAAAGACTGTGTGGCATGAATCACAACATCTGCTAGAGGGTTCTTATAGGTCTTAACCTACAAGGACCCTCTATTTTTTAATTCCAGTTCCAAATAAATGCCTGATACAAAATGGAGTTTTTTATGACGGACATAGAAAATCTGGTTGAAAACTTAAAACATTTATTACCAGCACCCACTCATGAAATTCGCCACGCTTTATGCCCAAAAGGTGTACTGCGTGCCGGGATTAGTTTGAGCAATTTTTTATTGGTTACCGGAAAGTCATCATCTGGCGCGCCTGAAGGTGTCTCACCTGATATGGCAAAAACGCTGGCCAACCTACTCCAATGTGATATTGATTATTGCACATTTGATTCCCCTGGCGCCGTTGCTGATGCAGCGCAAGAAGACGTTTGGGACATCGGCAATATTGGAGCAGATCCTGCCCGATCAGATTTTATTAATTTCACTTCTCCTTACTGTGAGATTGAGAGTACATGTCTTGTTCGAAAAGACAGCCCAATGAAGTCTTGTCATGACATTGATAAACCAGACGTAACAATTTCAACTAAAAAACGCGCTGCTTATACTTTGTGGCTGGAGCGCAACATAAAACATGCCCAATTAATTCAGTTTGATACGATGGACGATTGTGTTGAAGGCTTCCTTGAACAAAATATCGCTATTCTAGCTGGTTTACGACCAAGACTTATGGAGGATGTGGCGCGCCTTAACTCTATGCGTCTTTTACCAGATAAATTTGCAGCAGTGCAACAAGCCATAGGCACCCCGAAAACACGCTCGTCAGAGGGCATCTCCTTTTTGGAAAAATTCATTATGGCAGCTAAAGAAACAGGGTTGGTTAAAGCGTTCATTGAAAAGCATGGCGTAAGCGGCAAGCTTTCAGTCGCTTCTATTTAGGCTCAGGACCTATTCATTAGATGATGCCCCTAAGTTCGTCAAAAGAATTCAATTTTGAAAAAATGGCGGTCCCGGCGCGATTCGAACGCGCGACCTTCGGCTTCGGAGGCCGACACTCTATCCAGCTGAGCTACGGGACCATGAAATATATCTCATCACAGCCTCCATAGCTTAGATTAAGTCATTGAGGCAAGCTCTATTTTATTTTATGTTTCACTGATCAAATTAATTTCTAATTGATGCTTGTTGAATTTATTTTAAAAAGGTTATCCTAGTTTTATCGATTTTTATGTGGGACTTTCAAAGATATTATGAATATTGCTCTTATTGGTGCTGGTCTTTCAGCACTTACTTTTACGCGCTATCTTTCTTCTTTTACCACACTTACCTTGTTTGAAAAATCACGCGGCGTTGGTGGGCGCATGGCAACCAAGCGCCATGGTTCTTTTTCATTCGACCATGGCGCACAATATTTCACGGTCAAAAGTGCTGCTTTTCAAGATTTCATACAATTGCCAGATGTCAAACCGCATATTAAAAAATGGGATATACCAATCCACAAAATAGCGCATGATCATAAACTGCAACAGATAGATGAAAAACGAACGTTATTTGTTGGATCACCCGCAATGACTGCTCTTCCAAAAGCGCTTTCTTACCAACTTGATATTCATAAGTCTGTTGAAATTATCAAGATTAAAGGCCAAGCGCACCAATGGTATTTATACGATCAATTGGGCAGTGAATATGGCCCATTTGACTGGGTTATATCAACAGCCCCCGCCCCACAAAGCGCTAAAATAATACCAGACATATGTTCCTTTTATCACGACCTTCAAGAGGTGCAAATGGCTGGTTGTTTTTCTCTTATGCTTGGGTTTGAAAAGAAATTGCCCCTTAGATTCAAAGCCGCTTTTTGTGAAGCGTCTCCGCTTGGTTGGATTGCTTGCAATCACTTGAAGCCCAATATACCAAACACCACAAGCCTTGTTTTTCAATCAACTAAAGAGTGGGCAGAAAAAAATATGGAAGGCGATAAAGAAACTATTCAAAAGAAGCTCTTAAAAGAAGCCTGTGAAAAAAGTGGGTTAGATTTGACAGACTACACACATAGTGACATACACCGCTGGCGCTATGCTTCTGTTATAAAAGCTGCGCAAAAAGATTTTTTAATTGATGCGAAGCAGGGACTAGCCGCCTGTGGCGACTGGTGCATTAAAGGGCGTATTGAGGCTGCATTTGAAAGCGGGCGAAAATTAGCATTGACCCTAAATAAATATTCTGCTTGAAATGTCGAAGGGGGCAAGCCGTAGCTCACCTCCTTCTCCAGTCAGACTTGGGAGCGTCTGTCTATATTAGTGTGGCGCGGAGAGAGAGAATGCGCCACACTAAATTCCCACACGATTACTCAGCAGCAAACTGATTCATTGTGTTGTCTTTACCGGCAGCTTTCAGCGCAGCTTCACCAGCAAAATATTCCTTGTGGTCATCACCCATATCAGAACCAGCCATGTTTTGGTGTTTCACGCAGGCAATACCTTGGCGGATTTCTTTACGCTGAACACCTGCAACATAACCAAGCATGCCTTGATCACCGAAATATTCTTTTGCAAGATTATCTGTTGAAAGAGCCGCTGTGTGATATGTTGGCAATGTAATGAGGTGGTGGAAAATGCCAGCTTGTGCAGCAGCATCTTTCTGGAATGTACGAATACGTTCATCAGCCTCTGCAGCCAATTCACTATCATCATAATCAGCACTCATCAAACGATCACGATCATAACCAGATACGTCTTTTCCAGCATCTTTCCAAACATCAAAAACCTGCTGGCGGAAATTCAGTGTCCAGTTGAAGCTTGGTGAATTGTTATAAACAAGTTTCGCACCTGGAACTGTTTCACGAATACGGTCAACCATCTCTTTGATCTGGCCGATATGTGGTTTTTCAGTCTCAATCCAAAGAAGGTCTGCACCATTTTGCAATGATGTGATGCAATCAAGAACACAACGGTCAACGCCTGTGCCTGAACGGAACTGGAAAAGATTGGAAGGCAGACGCTTAGGACGCATTAATTTACCATTTTGGCGAATAACAACGTCTGAACTTTGCAGATCATCCGCAGAAACCTCTTCACAATCAAGGAAAGCATTGTACTGGTCACCCAAATCGCCAGGCTCTTTTGAATAAGCGATTTGCTTTGTCAAACCAGCGCCAAGAGAATCTGTCCGTGTGACAATCACACCATTTTCAACGCCTAGTTCCAAAAATGCATAACGAACAGCACGTACTTTTGCTAAGAAATCTTCATGCGGTACTGTAACCTTACCATCTTGGTGGCCACACTGTTTTTCATCGGAAACCTGATTTTCAATTTGCAAGCAGCATGCACCAGCTTCAATCAATTTTTTGGCAAGAAGATATGTTGCTTCTGCATTACCAAAACCAGCATCGATATCAGCAATGATTGGCACAACGTGTGTTTGATAGTTGTCAATTTCATTTTGGATTGAAGTTGCTTTTGCATTATCACCAGCATTAAGTGCATCATCAAGAGCGCGGAAAAGACCACCCAATTCGCGGGCATCAGCTTGGCGCAAGAATGTGTAAAGCTCTTCAATCAAGTCTGCAACTGATGTTTTTTCATGCATGGATTGGTCTGGCAGTGGGCCAAATTCGGAGCGCAGGGCCGCAATCATCCAACCTGAAAGGTAAAGGTAACGGCCTTTAGTCTCACCAAAATGTTTTTTGATTGAAATCAGTTTTTGCTGACCGATAAAACCATGCCAACAGCCAAGAGACTGTGTGTAATTTGCAGGATCGGCATCATAAGCGGCCATGTCGCGGCGCATAATGTCTGCCGTGTAGCGGGCAACATCAAGACCGGTTTGAAAACGGTTTTGAAGACGCATGCGGGCCACATTTTCAGCACCAATACCGCGCCATGGGGCACCATTACTTTCAATGAGGGAGGAGGCCTTTGCAATTTCTTCTTGATAGCTCATTATTTTTCTCCATTAAGCACCTGTTTTGTAAAATAATTACAAAATCAAGCTTATCGTATAGTCTCACGTCATACAGATTTTCGTGAATAACTTACCTCTTACTTATCTTATTAAAATCCGAAAATCATCCAGATTCTTGATTTTATACATCATATTCGTGTTGATATGTGATGCTCGCCACGACCGCAATTGTCGTCTTGTAAATTTATTTACAAACTCTTTCCAGCCTGAAAATGGTAGT
>CALHLB010000161.1 GCA_938034375.1 uncultured Alphaproteobacteria bacterium
TCCAGTTTAGTGCGTGATAATCCTTTAAGCAGGTTTTTCATGGTGTACTCTTTTGATTTGATAATAAAAGCCCATAAAGGCAAAAAGAAACGATAAGATAAGATAGGTAATTGTGACACTGATAAAGCCTGCCACAATTCCAAAACCAGCAACAATAACAGCCCCAAGGCCATAACCCGACAAATGACCTAATTTGGATGAACTATTGCCAAGCCCCACCAAAAAACCCGTACCAGAAAAAACTTTTCTAATATGATTATAAAGCGCAGGCAGCATGAAAGAGAGGCAAATACCCCATAAAAATCGCCATAAGATAAGCTCGTTCACACTGGCAGCGTGAAGTTGTAAATAAAACAAAACAGCTGATAAAAGCGATAGGCCTGACAGGCTTAGAAATGTTCTTACATTTCCAAACGCATCAAGAAACCTTCCCGCTAATGGGCTGAAAAGAAAAGTCCCCAAGCCTGATGAAGCATAAACGATGCCAATCAGGTTCGGATTGCTGGTTTCAAACTTTTCAATAAAAATACCTAAAAACGGAAAAGAAAGAACTTTTGCACATTGTATCAATGTCATAGACAGTAAAACAACAAGTAAAAGGAGAGAATAATTTCCAAGCTTAGAAGAGGACTTCTTTTCCTTTTTCTCTCTCTTAGGGCGCGGTTGAACAGCAGGTAAAAAAGCAAGGAACACTAACATAACAAACATGCAAATAAGGGATGAAACCTGAAAAATATGGATATAACCTGCAAGAGAGGCAATCTTGCCGCCCAGAAGCGGGCCTAACAGACTGCCTGCTGCTGTGGCTGCCTGTATTTTTGTTAAAGCGCGGCCTTTTTCTTCTATGTCTGGAAAGCAGACAATATAGGCAATGGCAGCTGCAACAACCCCAGCACAGGCACCCTGAAAAAGCCGAAGCCCTAGAATTGCATAGGGTTCTGTTGTAAAACCGATAAGCGCTTGCGTTAAAGCCAGTGTTGCAATTGCCCGCAACAACATGGGTTTATGGCCCACCTTATCACCCAACCGCGCCCATAAAGGCGTTGAAAAAATTGCAACACCCACAGGAGCAGCATAAAGAAGGCCACTCCACAAAATAACATTCTTATCTAAAAAACTTGGTAGCTCTTTTAAATAGATGAGCCAGAAGGGGCCTGACATTTCAAGCGCCATCATGGCAAAAAGATGCCCCCACCACAAAAGGGTGAAGGACATCAACGGTTTTTGCGCCATATTACAAACCTTTAAGAGGATTTTTCAAAGGCTCGTAAATATAATGATGCGATGTTTTCTCCAGCCGCATTCTGGTGAGGGCTTTCAAGCTCCAGTCATCCTTGAAGAAGGCATTTCTTTCTTCATTATATGCTTGGTTATCCATATAATCTTCAAGCAATTTAAAGCGCTTTCTTAAATTCGAGGAAACAATTTCCCAAAAGGCTTTTTCATCCATGTTGAAATGTTTGGAAAGACAGATTGTTACCTCACCAATATGACCCTGCATCACAGCATGCATAAATTTGTTACGCGCTTCCCTATTATCATGAGTAACCGTTACCGCTTCTTTATAAGGCACAAGCTGAAAACCTGCTTTGCGAAGACGGGGGGCAAAAACCCGTACACCACCAAAATCTCGTGCCATCATGGCTTTTGGTTGATGGTTTTTATCAAAAACAGCGACAGTATTTTGCTGATGTGCTTCTAATGCAATACCATATTTAATATATAAATCGAAATGACCGCTTAAAACCACATCAACATATTTGTTAAAATAGGAAAGCACGTCATCATTCATTTCAACCCCTGCACAGGCCATAATATCTGCCAAAAGTGGAATATTTTTATCAGGGGTATTAACGAAAAGAGATGCAACAACAATCGCATTTTCACCCTCACCCAAACAGGATAAAGGATTTTGCCTGAACAGGACAGAAAGAAATCTCTGTTCATCTTCTTCACAATAGTGTTCATCGTTGCATATGAAATGAGCGCCTGTCTCTTCTTGTAAAATACGTAAAGTTGCACTTATATCAGCATCTTTTTTAACAATTTCACCAAGAATATGACTGAGTTTTGGCCCTGTTTGAACAGAGGCCGGAGACACTGTACGCACAGCAGATGTTGCCTGAATGGCAACAGGCAGTTTGATATGATGTGCAGATACAGGCTCATCAGGTACCATGGTTCTAAACGACATAGTAGAAGAAGTAGAAAGCTTTACATCATTAAACAAAACAATAACTTGTTCTTCCAAAGCCTTCTTAAACTTTACAAGCAATTCATTTTCTGCCTGCCAGGGGTGTATTGGCATGGGTGAATAATATTTTATATTTAACCCTTTGCCTTCTAGCGCTTTTTGCCATTTTTCATACCAAACGGGAAATGATTGTTTTAGCCAGTCCGATAAATCATTTCCTGCACCTTGAAGGCTTTCAACATGTAAAAAATCTTTTTTAACAGCTGCCAGCAAAATATCTGCACCACCCTGAAATTCAGGCGAATATTGCAAAACCTCATTCGGTAAGAGACCCAGTTTTGTTTTGCTGCAAGGGTGATAAAGATGGCCA
Source organism: uncultured Alphaproteobacteria bacterium (assembly GCA_938034375.1). GTDB lineage: Bacteria > Pseudomonadota > Alphaproteobacteria > Rhizobiales > JACESI01 > JACESI01. Next base: position 2,565 of record CALHLB010000161.1, read on the forward strand.
ACCGCTCCCCATTGCTCAAAGAAAAGCGGTTTGTTTTTTAGTCGGGGACTTTCAAGTGCCCATGCCCAAAAACTTTGCGCGCCATCCGTATTAATCAATTCTCCAAGAGCTTTATTCCAGTCTTCCCTGAATTTGAGACACATGGCGCTATTAGGAATGGCATTTTCAATTTCTTTTTTAAAATAATGCCAAGATTTATGATGATGGTTTTGATAGGAAAATTCATTTTCCAAAATTGAAATTAAATCCTTGGCATGACTAAGCTCAAAATCTTCCGTATCATCAACATATTGCACCGTAATAATTGGCATATCAAAAAAACGATTAAGAGAAGCCGTTTTATAATTGGAGATTGTCAGCTTGATATGACTATTCCACAAAGGAAAAATGATCTTTTTTGCCCCAATATCCAGATTATTATTTATTTCAATGCCTTCTTTTAACATGCCTTCACGAATGAATGCCTGTAAAAGTTGAAACATAATATAACGATCTGCTTCTTCAATGTAATGTTGGAACAGAGGGAAGTTTTTAATGTTATATCGTGAACCGTCGCTGAGAGTTTGCACTTTTTTCCTCACTTGGAATGATTATTCAGCCGTTTGAGGAAAATTAAACGCAAAATAAGCCATATCAATCATCTTATGCCAAGAAAACAAACAGTCTGGCTAGAATGAAAAAACGATTTATTTCGAACAAAACCAACCTTAAAACGCCTGTTGTTCAAAATGAAATGCGGCTGGCGGCTGGCTGGCTTGCACTGTTAGGTTGTGATCGTAAATATTAATTATGACCAAAATATGAATTTTATAGTCATAATTAATAAATGTAAATGCTGTATGTTAACTTATTATTTTAAAACCGTTTAACTGCATATCAGCAAAAGCGACAGGCAATAAATTTAGCCTCTCACTCTTACGGGAATAACAAATCTTCGTCGTGCACCTTGTGGTGGTTTAGGGAAGGGCGCAGCGCGGCGAATATGATCTATGGCAGCTTTATCAACATGAGCCGACCCAGAGCTTTCAGAGAGCGATATACGAGCTATTCGACCATTATCAGAAATAACAAAACGCACGCGGGCTATCCCTTGACCACCAACACGTTTTGATCTTGTCCTTGCAATACGGCGCTGCACTTTGCCAGGGTAATTGGAAACCTTAGAATTACCAGCTTTTTGTGGCTTATTGGCATTTTTGCCTTTATTGTTTGCTTTACCAGCGGCAATACCATCAATACGCCCTTTTTTCTTATTGATGGTCGATTTTGCCGTTTTCACACCCTGCTTTTTTTGAGAGTGTTTCTTTGTAAGAACCTTCTTGGATTTTGTTTTTTGAAGCGCTTTTTTCGGTTTATCCTGCTGTTTTATTGTTTTAGAAGATACGGGCTTAATGGATTTTAACTGTTTAAGCGGTTTTGCAACCTGAAGCAGTGGAGTTTGAGATCTTGTAGTTGAAACTTCCCTAGATTTTATAGGCTCAACTTCATAGTTATCTTTTACTTTTTCTACTTGATCGGCTTTGACTGGTTCCAGATTATCACCTTCTTGAACAAGATCTTGAAAATCATTTCCCAAAACGTCCAATTCAGAAACAGCGCCACCAGCAATTTCTGCTTTTTCAGAAACACTAAAATAAGCTAAAACACCTGTATGAAGCGTGAGGGATAAAACAATCGCAGCCAAGCTTTTCAAAAAAAAGTTTTTGCTCATAATTGCCGCTCCATTACAACCACAACACGGGCAACGCCATTCTTTTTAAGCTCATTTGCAAGAGCAATCAGATCTTTTGCTGGTAATTGACGGTCTGGAACAAGGCGGACCGTTAATTTCACATCTTCTGATTTTTTATCAAGCGTATCAATTAATGCATCACGATGAAAAGCAATATGGCTTTCAATATTGGTTTCTTCCCCCCTAAAGACAAGCCGTCTATCTGGAAAAACAAGCAATGCATCAGGTGGTTCAACGCCTTGCAAGTCCGATAGATTAACAAGCTTCATTTCATTATCTAAAGGCGCTGCTACAGTGCCTGCAATCAGAAAAAAAATGAGCATAAGAAAAACAATATTAATCAAGGCAATTGTTGGTTCACCTTTTTTCCGCACTCTTGTGGTTGATAAACGCTTCATCATCTTAATTAACCAATGTCACTTGAAGGGGGGCAGCTTTTTTAAAACGTACCATTGTCTCCAGCAGTAATTGGGAGCTTAAATTATCGTCAATGGATAAAATAAGCGCTTTTGTACCTTTTTTATGAAGAGAGGCCAGATGTTTTTCTGCTTCCTCTAACGTCATTTCTGTTCCATTAATTGTTAAATTTTCAAGACTCCGCCTTACAAAAACAGGTGGATTTTGGTTTGAAAAAGAGCCTTGCCCTCTTGTCGAAGACGTTAAATCAATTTCCCCGAATTTGGAAAAAGTTGATGAAAGCATAAAAAACAAAAGCAATAGAAAAATAACATCAATTAATGATGTCATCGACAAAGCCCGCCTTCTAAATTTTTTTCTACCAAACATTTAAAATCTTAGGACAGAGCGAGTTGTTGCGTTAAAGGCGATGCCATATCCGTTTCATTTTGAGCCTTAGATAAGGCTACAGAAGGCTTTTGCATGATACGGGAAATAGCCAGGTCACAAGCCTGCCTTTCACGGGCAACACGACTTTCAAAATATGTGAGAAACAGTGACGTTGGCATGGCAACGGCCAAACCTACCGCCGTTGTTAGAAGAGCAACCCAAATACCGCCTGCCAATATTGATGGATCAACTGAATTTCCTGCATTTTGCAATTTTTGAAATGCCTCAATCATTCCCAAAACAGTGCCAAAAAGGCCAAGCAAGGGGGCAATTTGGGCAATTGAATCTAAAAGGCGAAAACCGCGCTCAAGTCTAACAAGTCTTGCTTCTGCTTCTGTTTGTAATTGATAGATTTTTTGTTCCACATCACTATCATCAAAGCGCATTTGATGCGCTGTTTGCATAGCAAGGCAACTGATTTTTCCCAAAACGGAGCGCGATTTGGAAATCATGTCCATTGCTTGCTCAAAATTTCCGTCCAACCATGTTGCAAGCGCTTTTTCTGCATTTTTATGACAACTAACACCCAAGATGACATATTGAGACATT
>CALHLB010000162.1 GCA_938034375.1 uncultured Alphaproteobacteria bacterium
AAACCGGAAGAAGCGCCTGCCGTTGAAGAGGCAAAACCAGAAGAAGCGCCTGCCGCTGAAGGAGCAAAACCGGAAGAGGCGCCTGCTGCTCAGTAAATTCAGTTTTTAATATGAACTTTTAATATATAGCGTAAGCCTTATAAAATGATCATCATTTTATAGTGCTTTAGCTATAGTAAACCGCCTGTCATATAGAACAGGCGGTTTTTTTATATGAATTGGATAACGCAGATTTGCATTGTTTCTTATTCTCTTCTGTTTTATCTATACCCATTGTAAATGATGCAAAGAGTTTCATATGTTTGATAGATGTCCAGCGGCTTTAACCTCCAAAATCTCAAGACGTGCTTTTTTAAAAATGGCAACAGCCTTAATGGCCATGGGCATTGTTCCTTACGCCCAGGCTGCCGGTAAGAAAGGGCTTCATGGCCTTTCCATCTTTGGAGATTTAAAATATGGGCCAGATTTTTCGCAGCTTGATTATGTGAATATAGAGGCACCAAAAGGGGGGAAGTTTACCTACATTCCCGATGCTTGGGGATATAATCAAAACCCGCAGACCTTTAATACAATGAACGGTTTTGCGGCTAAAGGCGATGGGCCAATGGGGGTTGAAATCTGTTTTGATAGCCTTGTTTCGGGCACCGCCGATGAACCTGATTCTGTTTATGGCTTGCTTGCTAAAACGATTGACGTATCAAAAGACAGAAACACATTCACTTATCACTTAAGGCCGGAAGCGCGTTTTGCAAATGATAAGCCGGTAACGGCGGAAGATGTTGTTTGGTCGATTGAAACACTCATTGATACAACAAAAGGGCATCCCAGCATTGGCTTGCATATACGTAATTTAAGATCTCTTAAAGTATTGGACGAACATATCGTTGAAATGGTTTTCAACGGCAAGCAAAGCCTTTTTGAACCTTTATCGGTGGCTGGTTTGCCGATTATGGAAAAAGCTTTTTTTGATAATCGCTCTTTCACACAAAACAACCTTAAGCCAATTATTGGCTCTGGCGCCTATGAGGTTGGTAATTTTAAAGCCGGCCAATTTATAGAATATAAACGACGAGATGATTATTGGGCAAAGGATTTGCCCCTTAACAGGGGACAAGGAAATTTTGACATAATTCGTGTTGAACTTTTCCGCGATCCCCTGGTTGCTTTTCAAGCCTTTACCAAAGGTGACATTGATTTTCGTTCAGAAAATACAGCTCGAAATTGGGCTCAAAAATATGATTTTGATGCTGTCAAGCAAGGGAAAATTAAACGGGAACTTTTCCCAAGAGAAAAATCTGCCACCATGCAGGCCTTTTCCATGAATACGCGCCGCCCGCAATTTTCAGATCAAAAAACAAGGCAGGCAATGGGGCTGGCTTTTGACTTTGAATGGTTAAATGAAAATCAGTTTTTTGGAGCCTATCAACGCTCAATAACAAACTTTGCCCAGTCAACCTTTTCGGCTTCTGGCCCGCTTCTGGGAAAAGAGCGGGAACTTCTGGAACCTTATGCCGATGAACTTGACCCAAGTGTTTTTGAAGAGGCCATCGTACCACCGGTTAGCAACGGATCTGGCCGTGATCGGACGCTCCTGCGCAAAGCCTCAAAACTTTTAAAAGAAGCTGGCTGGCAACGCAAAGATGGCATTTTGAAAAAAGCCGATGGAACAGCTTTCAAGGTGGAGTTTTTATTGAATTCGCAGGTTTTTGAGCGTGTTTTAGCGGGGTTTATTGAAAATTTGAAAGCGCTTGGTATTGATGCAAAAATTCGCATAGTGGATGCCGCTCAATATCAAGATCGCGTTAAAACCTTTGATTTTGATATGGTTGTCTTGTCACGGCGTTTTTCTGCAACACCTCTGGAAGGGTTTCGCAGTGCTTTTTCATCACATGCGGCTGATATTGAAGGGTCAGGTAATTATGCAGGGGTTAAACTAAAGGCGGTTGATGCCATGATTGAGAAAGTCGAAAGTGCAACATCACGTGAAGATATGGAAACAGCCGCCCGCGCCCTTGATAGAATTTTACGCGCGCATTTTTACACCATTCCCAACTGGCACATTACGCATCACCGTGTTGCTTATTGGGATAAATTCAGCCGCCCTGATGTAAAAAAACCGGATTATGGTTTCCCATATCTTACAACATGGTGGTATGACAGGCAAAAAGCAGCCAGACTATAAGTTAGTGATTCGTTTTATCTGGAGATATAAATGGCCGCCTATATTCTTCGGCGACTTCTTTTAATAATTCCAACAATGCTTGGCATTATGACCATTGCTTTTTTGATTATTCAATTTGCGCCAGGCGGGCCGGTTGAAAAAGTTATTGCTGAATTAACAGGTGTAGCCAGTGGCGCAAGCGACCGTGTTAGTGGCGGGGGCGGCGATTTTAACAGTCAAAATCTCGGCAGTGATGACATTACCTCCAAATATCGTGGCGCACAGGGCCTAGATCCCGACTTTGTCAAGCAATTGGAAGAACAGTTCGGTTTTGACAAGCCACCGCTTACACGCTTTGCCATTATGGTTTGGGATTATATACGGCTTGATTTCGGGCAAAGTTATTTTCGTGATGTAACGGTTATTGACCTGATTTTAGAAAAAATGCCTGTTTCCATTTCTTTGGGAATTTGGCTTACATTCTTGCAATATGGAATTTCTATTCCTTTAGGTATTTCAAAAGCTGTTCGGGATGGTAGCAGGTTCGATGTCTGGACATCGTCGGTTATTGTTGTCGCTTATGCTATTCCCGGATTTTTATTTGCCATTTTATTGATTGTCTTTTTTGCGGGCAGTGAATTTTTTGATTGGTTTCCTTTGCGCGGCCTAACATCAGATAATTGGCACGATTTGTCATTTTTTGAAAAAATTATCGATTATTTATGGCATCTCGCCCTGCCTATTACGGCCTTGGCCCTGTCGGCTTTTGCAACGACAATATTTTTGACAAAAAATTCGTTTCTTGACGAGATAAGAAAGCAATATGTCACAACAGCGCGTGCAAAAGGGTTAAGTGAACATCAGGTACTTTATGGCCATGTTTTCAGAAATGCCATGTTGATTATTATTGCTGGTTTTCCAGGCGCTTTCATAACCTCATTCTTTACAGGCTCTTTGTTGATTGAGGTGATTTTCTCTCTGGATGGATTGGGGCTTTTAGGATTTGAATCGGTGCTAAATCGTGATTATGCAGTTGTCTTTGCAACGCTTTATATTTTCTCGCTTCTAGGGCTTGTGGTCAATCTTGTTTCCGATGTCATTTATATGGCGATTGATCCACGCATTGATTTTGAAGCGCGGGAGGTGTGATGATGGCGAAACGTTCTTTTTTCTCACCTCTTAATCAAAGAAGGCTGGAAAATTTTTATGCCAATAAGCGCGGATACTGGTCCTTATGGATTTTTCTGTTTTTGTTTTTCTTCACACTTTTTTCTGAACTCATAGCCAATGATAAACCTATCATCGCTTCTTATAAGGGCGAAATTCTTCTGCCGGTTCTAATTGATTATCCGGAAGAGAAATTTGGTGGTTTTCTTGCGATAACAGATTATCGTGATCCCTTCATTCAAGATGAAGTTGCACAGAATGGCTGGATGGTATGGCCCCTGGTGCGGTATTCTTATGATACAGTAAACAAGGATATTCCACGCCCCGCACCTTCCCCCCCCTCATGGATGATGACAAAAGAAGAAGCATGCGGGAAATACGAAGAAGGGGTAGGCGATCCAAACTGTATTTTAGGCAATATGAATCTTTTAGGGACAGATAATCAGGGCCGTGATGTGGTTGCGCGTGTTTTTTACGGGTTTCGTATTTCTGTTATTTTTGGTCTAACACTCACGCTTTTTTCTTCCATTGTTGGCGTTGCTTCTGGCGCCATTCAAGGTTATATGGGCGGTTTGACGGACTTGCTTTTTCAACGTTTTATCGAGATTTGGTCCTCTGTACCTCAACTATATTTATTGTTGATTATTGCCTCTGTTATAACGCCAGGCTTTTTTATTCTTTTGGGTATTTTGCTGCTTTTTTCATGGGTGGCTTTGGTCGGCGTAGTGCGGGCAGAGTTTTTGCGCGCCCGTAATTTTGAATATGTCAATGCTGCACGTGCGCTTGGTGTTTCAAACCGTAAGATTATGCTGCGTCATTTACTGCCCAATGCGATGGTAGCAACCGTAACATTTATGCCATTTATTCTGAATGGGTCGATTACCACTTTAACATCGCTGGATTTTTTAGGTTTTGGCCTGCCGCCTGGCTCTCCCTCGCTGGGGGAACTTTTGAAGCAGGGAAAAGATGAATTGCAGGCACCATGGCTCGGCATCACCGCTTTTGTCGTTATCTCACTCATGCTAAGTCTTCTTATTTTCATTGGCGAGGCGGTGCGTGATGCGCTCGACCCGCGTAAAGCATTTGAATAAGGGGATTTTCATGCAAATGCTTCTTCATGAAAATCTTTATATAGACACCAATATTTTTATTGCAGCCATAGAGGATTTTAACAGACAGGCACTTTCCCTTTTCCAATGGGCAGAAAAAGGGAAAGTGTTTCTTGTAACATCTGAAATCAGCCGAAGCGAAGCCTTGGTAAAGCCGTTACAATACAAGGATGAAAAATTGGTAATACGCTATGATGCTTTATTTTCCAGGCAGGGCATGGAAGTTTTGCCCATAGAGGAGGATATAGCACGCAAGGCAGCAGATTTTTCAGCCAGCCTGGGGCTAGAATTGCCAGATGCTATTCATTTAGCTACGGCAGAGCTTTCTTCCTGTGCTTATATTATCTCGCAAGATAGGGATTTGCGTCACTATAGCCCCATTGAGTGTTTGTCTCTTGAAGAGTTAGAGCTGGAGGAAAAGGAGGCTGGCTGATGGTAGAAAAAGCTTTATTATCGATTGAAAATTTAGGTGTTGAATTTCGCCATAAAGGGCATGTTACCAAAGCAGTAAATTCGGTTTCTTTTAAACTTTTTTCAGGAAAAACATTAGCGTTGGTTGGTGAATCAGGGTCGGGGAAATCTGTTTCTGCCTTATCGGTTTTAAAACTTTTACCCTATCCGGCAGCTCATCACCCCCATGGAAAAATACTTTTCCACGGTGAAGATCTTCTAACCATGAAGCAAGAGGCGTTGCGCCGTGTGCGCGGGAATAAGATTTCTTTTATTTTTCAAGAACCCATGTCCTCTCTCAATCCTCTGCATACCATTGAAAAACAAGTAGGTGAGGTGTTGAAATTACATCGTGGCTATTCCGATAAAAAAGCGCGGGAAAAGGTGTTAAGCCTGCTTAACGAAGTCGGTATAAGAGAGGCCGAAAGCAGACTTTCAAATTATCCCCATCAACTTTCAGGGGGGCAGCGCCAACGGGTTATGATTGCCATGGCACTGGCTAATGAGCCTGATATTTTAATTGCGGATGAGCCAACAACCGCTCTGGATGTAACGGTGCAGGCACAAATTTTGGCCCTGTTAAAAAACATACAACGAGAACGCGGCATGGCCATGCTTTTCATTACTCATGACTTAGGTATTGTTCGCAAAATAGCAGACACGGTTTGTGTTATGACAAAGGGTGACATTGTTGAACATGGACCGGTTCGCGAAATATTTGATAATCCAAGCCATCCCTATACAAGGCACTTGCTTTCAGCAGAACCAAAAGGAAAGCCGGCCACTCAAGACGGGGAAGGGAGAGAAGTTTTAACGGCGGAAAATTTAAAAGTTTGGTTTCCCGTCAAAAAGGGTTTCTTCCGCAAAACTGTTCACCATATCAAGGCCGTTGATGGCATCTCGTTTGCCCTCCATGAAGGGGAAACGCTCGGTATTGTTGGCGAATCCGGGTCGGGTAAAACAACGCTTGGCCTTGCTTTAATGCGGCTTATTTCTTCCAATGGCAGAATTGTTTTTGAGGGCAAGGAAATTAGCGCGCTTAATTTTCGTGCCATGCGTCCATTAAGAGCTGATGTGCAAATCGTCTTTCAAGATCCGTTTGGCTCTCTTAGTCCGCGTTTATCTGTGCAAGATATTATTGAGGAAGGATTACTGATCCATCAACCCGCTTTAAAAGCAGATGAGCGGGAAGCAGAAGTGATTAAGGTGTTGGAAGAGGTGGGACTTGACCATGAAACACGCTTTCGTTACCCACATGAATTTTCAGGCGGACAACGTCAACGCATCGCCATTGCGCGGGCGATTATTTTAAAGCCAAAATTCATAATGCTTGATGAACCAACCTCTGCCCTGGATATGAGCGTACAAGCGCAAATAGTTGATTTATTAAGAGATTTGCAAAAGAAGCGCAAGCTTACCTATCTTTTCATTTCTCACGACTTAAAAGTTGTTAAAGCTCTTTCAAATCATGTAATCGTAATGCAGCAAGGAAAAGTAGTGGAAGAGGGAGCTTCAGAACAAATATTCCATGCTCCCGAAACTGCCTATACCAAAGCCTTGATGAAGGCTGCATTTGATTTGGAAGAAGCTATCTAACAAACCCGTAACGTTGAAGACTTAAGCTGTGTGGACGAATTGACACAGGTTTAACTTAGACGATTCCCATTTGTTTATCTTTATGATTCAACATTGATATTTGATTTCATGGAGGTGTTGGATGTCGACAAAGATAAACGAACGGGATTGGGAGCTTGCACTGGAAGTATTTCGGATTTGCTTACCGCGTGTTGGTGCAAAGGCAAACAATGACCGTCTTTTCCTTGAAGCGTTGCACTATTTCACGGTTCATAACATCACATGGTAGGCTTTGGGCGGGCTTTGCCGGAACGGTTCGGGAATTGGAACAGCGTATGGAGACGCTTTGAACGATTGGGAAAGTCTGGTGCGTTCCAGGACTATTTCTCCCTTCTTGCTGGCCTTGATGAGGGAGATCATATCATCCAGATGTTTGATAGTACCGTAATCCGCGCTCATGTGTCTGCTTCTGGCGGCAAAGGGGGTAGGAAGAACAGGCTCTTGGCAGCTCCCGTGGCGGGTTCAAACACCTAGACTGTTTGCCAGATTTGTCAGATATAGCTAAACCACTTTAAAATGATTGAATATTTTAGCTATATCTTTTTGTTTTCTCTCATTTTTTCTTTTAAAATGAAGATCGTTTTAAAAGGATTACGCTATAGCTTTATTGGTTTAAAGGCCGAGCTGATAGCTTGCCGCTTCATAGCGAAAACCAGCGCCCTTGGCTTCCAGATACCCAACAGAAGGGAAAGGCATGTGATAGCCGATGAAAGGAATTCTGTCGGCTGCAATCATGCCTAACAGGTTTTTGCGTGTGTGGGCTGCTTTTTGTTTGTCCATATCAAAGCGTACATGCCAGTCTGGGCGTTGCAGGGAAACAACGTGGTGGTTAGTCGCATCAGCAATCAAAACAAGTCTGTCCCCTTCGCTTTCAACATGAACGGCCATATGACCTGGCGTATGGCCGGCAGCTTCAAGGGTGGTGATGCCATTAACAATATCATCGCCTGCTTTTATGAAGGAAAATTTTTCAGAAAGCGGTTTGACATTGGATTGTACAAGTTTGGCAGTACGTTCTGTGCCGCCTGATAAGCGCTCTTTAGCGGTCCAAAAATCAAATTCAGAAGCATTCGTAATATAAGCAGCATTTTTGAAAGTTGGTTTGCCGCCCTCCATCAGGCCTCCAATATGGTCTGGGTGCATGTGGGTGATGACGACATGGGTAATATCATCTGGCGAAATGCCGATATGTTTCATGATAGAAACAAGGTTGCCGGCATTCGGGCGGCGTCCTGTACTGTCGCCATTGCCAGCATCAAAAAGAACAAGATTATCACCTGCGCGGACAAGCGTTGGGGTAAAACCAATTTCCATGCGCTTTTCAGGAAGAAAATTTTCTCTGGCAAGTTTTTGAACATCTGCCGCCGATACATTTTGTCCAAAAATCGGATGGGGCCCATCCAGTTGAACAGCACCATCAAAAAATGTGGTGACCTCAAAAGAGCCAAGTTTAAAGCGATTGGCAATCGGACGCACTGGAAAAGGGCTGTTACCTTCAGCAAAAACGGGTTGTACAAAACCTGTTGAGGCTGTTGCTCCTGTAGCTATTAAGCCTGCGCCCTTGAAAAGAGTACGCCGTGAAAATGATGTATTTGTCATGAATATTGCTCCCAATTATTATTTTAATAAATAAGGGCCTTTAGATTGAAAAAACAAGTCATAAGGCCCTTAGGTAACGTATAAGTTACAGAAGCTTAATGGGCTTGGTTTTTATGTTGTAGATATTTAACGGCCAAGTCTGGAAAATCTGTGAAAATACCATCAGCGCCGGCCTTGAATAAAACGGTTTCCAAAACAGCATCATGCTCTTTTGCCCATTCAGGCAAGGCATCTGCCCGTAATGTATAAGGGTGAATTTTCATACCTAAAGCATGAACATTTTTCACCAAATCATTTGATTGTCCTGTTGGGGAAATGAGATGGGGTATCCATGGGCCAATACCATCTGCGATTTTGGCAATTGATGAAAGGCCTTCTTTGGTGCGTAAAGCATCAAAATTGACATTGGGTGATTCGTTCCAGTCATTTTCTGCAATCAGTTGAACCAGTTTCCCTTTATAACCAAGCTCGTTGCGAATGCGCTGGGTTTCATTCCAGTCAAAACATTGCAAATAAACAGCGTCTTCTTTTGTGCTGTAACCATGTTTGGCAAGAAGGTCGATCACGATTTTAGAAATGTCCTGTCCCTCGGCGCGGTGAAAGGCTGGGGCTTTAATCTCCGGATAAATTCCGATATTTTTACCACGCGCTTGATTGAGACCTTTAATAAGTTCAATTTCCTCTTCCAATGTTGGAATTTCAAAATGAGATTGATGAAGAGGAAAGCGGGAAGGAAAAACGCGTTTGCCTGTTTTAAGGTCGATGCGTTCATGGGCCTTCAGAGTCTTGATTTCTGCAAGTGACAAATCGATAGCATAATACCGGCCATCTTCCCGCTTGCGGTTTGGAAATTTTGAAGCAACATCACTTATCGTATCAAGGTGGTGATCATGCAGAACGATAGGCACACCATCTTTGGTTAAAACCACATCTTGTTCAATGTAATCTGGGTTCATACCATGGGCAAGTGCTTTGGCGGCCAATGTATGTTCTGGCAAATAGCCAGAGGCACCACGGTGGGCGATAACAAGTTTTTCATCACTTGAAAGGGCGGGTGCTTGTAAAGTCATAAGGGTCATTATGGCAAAAAAAGATAAAGAAATAAACTTCATCATCGTTTTATAATCCTCTAGCTGGAAATATATAGCCAGAAAATTTAAAGATCATTTTGATGATGCTTTTACGACAATCAGCCGTAAGTCGCCAAAAAAAGCATGAAAATGAGATTAGTTGAGGATGATAAAACTTAAAAGTTAAGACGGGCCTTGCGTTTTTGTAAAAGGCGGGGCATTGATTTTTACCCCGAAAGTTTTTTATCTTTTGGCTAAATAGACCTGTTAACAGATATGTTGTTGTGCCCATGCGTATTACTATTGAACGTTCTGTCCTTTTAAAATCTCTGAACCATGTGCATCGCGTGGTCGAAAGACGTAATACTATTCCCATTCTTTCAAATGTGTTAATCCGTACAGATGAAAATGGTCTAATGTTAAAGGCAACCGACCTTGATCTGGAGGTGGTTGAACACGTGCCAGCCATGGTGGAAGTGCCAGGCGCAACAACTGTTCCAGCCCATATTCTTTTTGATATCGTGCGTAAATTGCCAGATGGGGCTGAGGTTCTTCTGGAAATTGCTGAAAATGGCAATACCATGAAGGTTCAGGCCGGGCGCTCGAATTTTAGCCTGCAAATTTTACCAGAAAATGATTTTCCTCAATTAACAGCGGATGATTTTCCCTATCGCTTCAATCTGGCTGCCGGTAATTTAAAGAAAATTGTTGAGCGCACACAATTTGCCATTTCAACAGAAGAAACGCGGTATTATCTAAACGGTATTTATTTGCATTTTGTGGAAGATGAAGAAAACCATTTCCTGAGGGCTGTTGCAACGGATGGCCACCGCCTTGCCCAAATGCAATTGCCCGCCCCTGCTGGTTGTGAAGGTATGCCCGGCGTTATCATCCCACGCAAAACGGTAGGTGAAATTCAAAAATTGCTGGATGACCCTGATAAAGACGTCATCGTTGAGGTATCAGATACGAAAATTCGCTTTAGCGTTAATAGCATCGTTTTAACTTCTAAGCTGATTGATGGCACTTTTCCTGATTATACCCGTGTTATTCCACAGGGAAATGACAAGCTTTTAACTGTGGATCGCTCGCTTTTCAGTGAGGCTGTTGATCGTGTTTCTACCATTTCATCAGAGCGGGGGCGTGCGGTAAAGCTTGCTCTAACGCAAGGGCAAATGCTTCTTTCTGTCACCAATCCTGATTCGGGAACAGCGCAAGAAGAGTTGAGTATTGATTATGAGGCATCCGATTTAGAAGTTGGTTTTAATGCTAAATATCTTCTGGATATTGCAAGCCAGCTTGAATCTGAAACGGCAATCTTCAAATTGGCTGATGCCGGGGCGCCAACCCTGATTGAAGATAATGGCGAAAGTGACGCACTTTACGTTTTAATGCCAATGCGTGTTTAGGTTTGTGCGGGAATGATTTCTATCTTTCCCGCACGCATTCGCGCATTGCGTTTAACAAATTTCAGGAATTATGAAAGCCTGTTTCTCGAACTCGAAAATAAGTCAGCCGTTCTTTTTGGTGAAAACGGGGCTGGCAAAACCAATTTTCTTGAAGCATTGTCTTTCTTCTCTCCTGGGCGAGGTCTGCGGCGCACGCCTTATGAAAATGTTGCGCTGATAGATGAAAAGGGCGGGGATGGATCCTGGGCTTTGGCGATTGAAGCTGAAACCCCGTTTGGGGAGGCAAATATTGGGACCGGACTTTTGTCTTCATTGAGGCAGGCTGATAAAAGCCGCAAAATTCGCATTAATCGTGAAACGGCAAAACATGCCGATGAATTGACGGATTATTTACGTTTCATCTGGTTGACACCGGCAATGGACGGCCTTTTTACGGGAGCAGCAGGAGATAGGCGGCGCTTTTTGGATCGTCTTGTTTTGGCTGTTGACCCAATGCATGGAAGGCGGGTGAATGCTTTTGATAAGGCTGTAAAAAGTCGCAATCGCATTTTAGAAGAAGCGTTTGAAAATAAAAACTGGCTTGATGCTGTTGAAATTCAAATTGCAGAACTTGGAATTGCAGTAGCTGTTGCGCGACAGGAAACAATTTCCCTCCTCCTTAATGAAGTTGGTCAGATAACGGGTGATGATGGTCCGTTTCCTTGTGCGAATATAATGTTAGAGGGGGAGGTGGATGACATGGTTCGAATGCATTCTGCCCTGGATTCAGAAGATCTTTACCGCGCACTATTAGCGAAAGAACGCTATCGCGACCGCGCGGCAAAACGGACGTTGGTCGGACCGCATAGGAGTGATTTGGTTGTATTTCATCAAGGTAAAAATATGCCGGCAAAACTTTGCTCAACAGGAGAGCAGAAGGCTTTATTGGTCGGTTTGATTTTATCCCATGCAAGATTGGTTTCTCATATGGCAGGCATGACGCCGATTATTCTTTTGGATGAAATTGCCGCCCATCTGGACGTCATTAGAAGGGCTGCACTTTTTGATATTCTTGAAGGATTGAACTGTCAGGCCTTCATGACAGGGACCGATAAAAACCTGTTTCAGGCGCTTGAAGGCCGCGCACAATTTTTCAAAGTTGAAAACAGCCAGATTGAAGTTGTTGCTTGTTCTTGAAAAATCCACAGTTTTTTCGCTTAATTTGCTTGAAATTCCGTTATAAATTTCAAGCTTGAATCAATGCCTGCTATAAGAGTTTTGAATCGTTTTTACCCATACGGTTTAAAGATTTTTCAAGATTGAAAGAAACTTTAAAACCTCACCTCAAATAAAGATTGTATTTATGTCAGAACCTTCAAATAATGCACCCGATATATCACAGGATTACGGCGCTGAGTCGATTAAGGTCTTAAAGGGCCTTGATGCTGTTAGAAAACGGCCTGGCATGTATATTGGTGATACGGATGATGGTTCCGGCCTGCACCATATGGTATATGAGGTGGTGGATAATGGGGTGGATGAAGCGCTGGCCGGTCATGCAGACCGTGTTACTGTTACGCTTAACCCTGATGGGTCATGCACCGTAACGGATAATGGGCGGGGTATTCCAACAGATATTCACCGGGAAGAAGGTATTTCAGCTGCTGAAGTTATTATGACGCAGCTTCATGCGGGTGGAAAATTTGATCAGAACTCCTATAAAGTTTCTGGTGGCTTGCATGGCGTTGGGGTTTCTGTTGTTAATGCGCTATCATCTAAATTATCCTTAAAAATTAAGCGTTCGGGCAAAACCCATGAGATGAGCTTTAGCCATGGTGTATCAGATGCGCCCTTGGCGATTGTGGGGGAGTGTGGAGATGAAACGGGAACGGAAGTAACGTTTTTACCTTCACCGGAAACGTTTACCCAAACAGAATTTAATTACGACACCCTTGAAAACCGTTTGCGGGAACTTGCTTTTCTGAATTCCGGTGCGCGCATTATATTAACAGATAAGCGCCACGCAGAAGAACGCAGTGAAGAGATGTTTTATGAAGGAGGGCTTGAAGCTTTCGTTCGTTATTTGGACCGTAATCGAAAACCCCTTATCGATACCCCCATTACTTTGCGCGGAGAAAGGGACGGCATAACCGTTGAGCTGGCTGCTTGGTGGAATGATAGCTATCAAGAACATGTTTTCTGTTTTACCAATAATATTCCCCAGCGTGATGGAGGAACGCATTTGGCCGGTTTACGCGCAGCCTTAACACGCCAGGTAACAGGCTATGCGGAAAGTTCCGGCATTACCAAAAAAGAAAAAGTATCACCAAGTGGCGATGATTGTCGCGAGGGGATGACCTGTGTTTTGTCGGTTAAAGTGCCAGATCCAAAATTCTCGTCCCAAACAAAAGATAAACTGGTCTCATCCGAAGTGCGCCCTGTGGTTGAGGGCTATGTAGGGGAGGCGTTGAAAGACTGGTTTGAAGAAAATCCGTCACAGGCGAAAATTATCGTATCCAAGGTTGTTGAAGCCGCCGCAGCCCGTGAAGCAGCCAGAAAAGCGCGCGAACTAACGCGGCGCAAAGGTGCATTGGATATTGCCTCTTTGCCAGGTAAGCTGGCTGATTGCCAGGAAAGGGATGCTTCTAAAGCTGAATTATTTCTGGTGGAGGGGGATTCAGCTGGTGGTTCTGCAAAGCAGGGGCGCGATAGGGGGAATCAGGCTGTTTTACCCCTGCGTGGTAAAATTTTAAACGTGGAGCGCGCCCGTTTTGATAAAATGCTTTCATCTAATGAAATAGGCACTTTAATTACAGCGCTTGGTACCGGTATTGGTCGCGAAGAATTCAATATTGAAAAACTACGCTATCATAAAATCATCATCATGACGGATGCTGATGTTGATGGCGCTCATATTAGAACATTGCTATTAACATTTTTCTTCCGCCAAATGCCAGAGCTTGTGGATTCTGGTTATATTTATATTGCCCAACCACCGCTTTATAAAGTAATGCGCGGTAAATCGGAGCAATATTTAAAAGATGAAGCCGCCTTACAAGATTATCTAATTGATAATGGTATGGCAGATACGCTTTTAAAGCTAACAACTGGTGAAGAAAGAGCTGGTGCTGATTTAAGAGGCATTATTGAGGAAGCCAGAAAAATCAAAGCTTTGCTGGATGGCATTCACACACGTTATAACCGCGATATTTTAGAACAGGCCGCAATTGCGGGGGCATTAAATAATGAGCTTGTTCACGATACTCAAAAGGCAGAAAAAGCGGCAGATAATGTTGCAAAACGTCTTGATGGAGTTTCTGAAGAATTTGAAAGAGGGTGGCAAGGTTCTTTTGATCCTGAAACAGGCTATTTATTCGAACGCATGGTCCGTGGCGTTAAAGAGGTTCAGCGCATTGATATGATGCTTTTAGGGTCGGCGGATGCGTTGCAGCTTGATAATTATGCGGCGCAATTGCAGGAAATATATGAAAGTTCAGCCGAGTTGATAAGGCGGGATGTGGTGACAGATATTTCAGGTCCAAGAGCTTTGTTGGAAAGTGTATTTACTATTGGCCGTAAGGGACTTTCTTTACAGCGATATAAAGGGCTTGGAGAAATGAATCCAGACCAATTATGGGAAACAACATTAGACCCGAATGTTCGTTCGCTTTTACAAGTTAAAGTAAAAGAAGCAACGGCAGCAGATGAAATTTTTTCAAAACTGATGGGCGATGATGTAGAGCCTAGACGTGATTTTATTCAGAAAAATGCACTAACAGTAGCAAATCTTGATGTTTAATTTTTTTATTTAAAATAAAATATCGAGTTGAAAGTTATTGCTGGAAAGCTGGTTTGTTGCTGGCTTCCTTTTTATCTAATTGATTAGTAATAGTTTTTATTACATAAATACTTTATTTTTATTTTAAATATTAAGTTGTATTTTGTATTTTATTTACTTCTTTTGCCTGTGAGCAATTTTTTCAACGATTTGTTTACTTTGATAATGTCAACTAAAGGTAGAAAAAATAACTAGTCGGTGAAACATAATGACTCGTGCAATACTCAATCAATCTATCGTTTTACGTTTGTTACTCTTAACCCTCATTCCTCTTTTTACATTATTGTTGTTAAGCGCCAATAACATATATGAAAAATATAACCTTTCATCTGAAGCAGTTTTTATTGAAGAGGTTTTTATTATTACACCGGTTGTTTCAGAGCTTATTCATGAACTTCAAGAAGAAAGAAGCCGTTCTTCTGGATTTTTAAGTTCAAAGGGTAAATCATTTGGTATTGAGCTTCTTCAAGAACGCGAAATCGTCAATAAAGCTGTAAAAAATTTTAAGTTATATGTTAAACCACCAGAAGGTCGACTTGCAATTAAAGAATATGCAAGTCCTTTTAATAGAGCAATGAATGCTTTGTTGGAATTGGATAAAATTAGGCAAGGAGTTGATGTTCAAGCAATCAAACCTTTAGAAATGAAAAACTATTATTCAAATATCATTAAAGACTTGATTGCAACGATTGAGAGCCTTAGCGCCATCATCAAAGATCCAGTTATATTGCGCCATATCATTAGTTATGTTGCGCTGATTGAGGGTAAGGAACGTGCGGCAGGGGAACGTTCTATGGGGACTACGGCCTTCAGTAAGGGAGAGTTTACACCTTATATTTTCAATAACTTTGTAAGCTTGGCAGCATCGCAGGAAACATATTTTTATACATTCAAACATTTCGCTGCAAAAGCTGAAGTTGACTATTACAACAAAAAGACAAGCGGCCCAGAAGAGCAGCATCTACATGAATTACGAGAAACTGCCAATAAAGCACCATTTGGTCAAGATATTTCACAAATTTCAGGGGAAGACTGGTTCAAAATAAGCACAGCGCATATCAATATTCTGCATGATATTGAAAAGCATGTAATTGAAAGCATTCGCCATGAATTAGAAATATTGCATAAGGAAACAACAAATTCACTTATTGTTTTGTCTGTTATTCTTATGGTTCTTTTACTTTCTGTAACAGTCTTATCCATCCTGGTTTATCGTTCAATTGTTCCACCAATTATTCGGCTCGTAACAGATATGCGTCGTTTGGCTAAAAATGAATTGTCCATTAAAATAGCTTACCTAACCCGGCAAGATGAAATTGGTGAAATGGCACGAGCTATTGATGTTTTCAAAGAAAATGCCATTGAACGCATGAGGTTGGAAGAAAAAGCGGGCAATGAACGTGATAAAGAACGTCACAGACAAACCCATATTGAGAAAACAATTGGAGGTTTTAATACCGCACTTAATAAACGCCTTAACATTTTACTGGGCCAAACAGAAAATATGGAAGCAACATCGAGTAAATTAACTGAAGTTGCAACTAATGCATCAAGTAATGCTGAAAGTGCGAATAATGCAACGGAGCTTGCCTCCAAGGATGTGCAAATTGTTGCGAGTGCCGCATCACAACTGGCATCTTCTATCAAGGAAATTGAAGGGCAGACAGGCCGCGTTCACGGAGCGATGGAAGATGCAACAAGCCAGGCCACCCAAACAGATAGAGAGGTCGCCCAACTTTCAAATGCGGCAAACCAGATTGGTGAAGTTGTTAATTTAATTCGTGAAATTGCTGAAAAGACAAACCTTCTTGCCCTTAATGCCACTATCGAAGCTGCACGAGCAGGAGAGGCAGGGCGCGGTTTTGCAATTGTTGCGGCAGAAGTTAAATCGCTTGCAACCCAAACAGCCGATGCCACAGAAAATATTGCTGCACAAATAGGTGCAATTCAAACATCAACAGGCGATGCCGTTAATTCTATTAAAGGAATAATTACTTCAGTTAATGATGTGCAGGAACTAACGGCAGCCGTTTCTGATGCAGTATCCCAGCAATTGGAGGCAACACAAGAAATTGAAAGATCTGTTCTTTCCGCTTCCCGCGAGACAGAAGCAGTTACAAAAAGTGTCGGTCATGTTAGAGAAACAATTGATATTACATCACGAGAAGCCAATTCAGTGCGTAGTGCGACAGAAATGTTAAATGACACAATTGATGGTTTTCGGGGCGAAGTTGAAAGATTCCTTGAGGATGTTTCAAAAGATGTCCATGAGCGTAGGGCTGCTTTGCGCGTTAAAATGAAAGAAGTCGTTCTTGTTAATGCTGAAGGACGCAGACTTCAGTCTGAAGTTATTAATGTGAGTGTAACAGGGGCGGCCATTATGCCTTTACCCAATATGGAAGTTGGTAAAGCTATTGTAATTCAGATGGCTAATAACATAACTCTGTCTGGTAAAATTGCACGTGTAACAGATGAACTGATCGGGGTTCAATTTGATGAAGCACTTGAAAGTCTGGATCCCATTCTTGCCGAAGCCACGAATGATAAGGCTGCATAATTCTTTAAAATCACCCTTATTTTATAATGGTTTACTTATATGTTCCTAAATAGCTGTTTGTAAGGGTGAAAAGTTCTCATCCTTACGAACTTTTTGGAAACGCTGTATTCGGTATTCAAAGAATAAAAGAAACAGAGATACACGCTCTTTTTCAGGTGTGCTGCTTTTTAATCGTTCAATAGACGCTGCAAGAGTTCAACATCTTCGCCAAAATTTCTATCTTCCTGCATTAATTGTTCAACTTTTTGAACGGCATGAATAACCGTTGTGTGGTCACGCCCACCAAAGCGTTTGCCAATTTCTGGCAGAGAGCGCGGTGTCATGGTTTTGCATAGATACATTGCAATTTGACGCGGCCTTACAATGGCGCGGGTGCGGCGTTGCGATACAAGGTCAGATTTTGGAATATTAAAATGGTTGGATACCATACGCTGTATATCTTCAATCAAAACCTTGCGCGGTTCATCAGATCGCACAAGATCACGTAAAACCAATTGGGCTGATTCCAGTGTAACAGGGGCATGGGTAAAGCATTGTTGTGCAATCAGTCTATTAAGAGCGCCTTCCAGATCGCGTCCATTCGTTTGAATAGCTTGGGCAACATAGTCAATAATTGTATCTGAAATTGCAATCGTCGGGTCGGCCTGCTTCATGGCCTTTAACCGGCTTGTCAAAATATTTTTCCGCAATTCCAAATCAGGATTTTCAAGTCTAAGAGTAATGCCGCCCCGTAAACGGGATAAAACTCTCTCATCCAGCATTTTCAATTCACTTGCTGGCCTATCAGCAGAAATGATGATCTGTTTATTGGCATCAATAAGAGCATTGACAAGATGGCTGAATTCCATCTGGAATTTATCGCCAGCCAAAAACTGGACATCATCAATTATCATCACATCGACATTGCGAAAACTTTCTTTTATCTCAGCAATGGTTTTATTGGCAAACCCTTCCCGCAATTTATGCATAAACCGCTCTGATGTATAATAGAGCAAGCGTCTATTTGGCATGGCAGTTTGGTTTTCCCATGCAATTGCCTGTAATAAATGGGTTTTGCCAAGGCCAACTTTTGCATGAATAAAAAGCGGGTTGAAGGTTACTGTACGATCGCCTCTCGCAATTGCCTTTGCGGCTGTAAAAGCCATGCCATTCCCCTCGCCCTGGCAAAAATTAGTAAATGTGTAACGCGGGTCAAGGGGGGCGCCGCCATAAAGCCCTTCATTATCGGTTAAACGGGGCAGCTTTTTTTCATCAAAGGGTGCAATTCTAGAGCTTGCTGGTGTATTGTTTGATTTGGGATGAATTTGTTTTTGTTGTCTCAGTGAGGCACGAACAGCGCTTCTTGTTGCAATGATAATACGATTAAGGTCGTCTTGCTCCTCTTTAAGAAGTTCTAATATTCGGTCGCTATAATTGTTACTAATCCATTGTTGTAAAAAGCGTGTTGGTACTGAAAATTCCACAACCTCACCTTGCACACTTTCGATGCTAAGCCCTTTGAACCAGCTGGAATAAACATCTTCGCCCAATTGAACACGTAGTTTCTTTTTAACACGTTCCCACATTTCTGTATTTTCTTGCATATTTTTTTCTATATTTGTTTCAGGTTTTGTTTCAGGTTTTGAAATGCCCACATGAACCATGGCTTTTTTTTGAAAATTATCTGCATAATTGCCCCCAATACCTTCTTGTCCGACCGGATCGGTGAAGTTGGATACGAAATCAATTTTCATATCATTCGCCGCAGATTTCAGCGATTTCACTTCCATTTTTTTCTCCTTTTATCTGACACGTCACCCCCACGTGTGCATATGTTTTAAACCTTGTTATCTTTTTATTTTTGTATCCATGGCAAACCTTTCGCCTTCCATCCATCTTGTTTCCCGCGATGAGAATCTTTGTCCATTGGTCCTTCAAATCCTTCTGTGACGTTAAAGCAATTTGAAAAACCCAAATTGGTTAAACTGGCCGCAGCAGACTGGCTTCTAGCACCAGAGCGGCAAAGAAAATAAAGTTCACTTTCCTTGGATCCGCCCAGTTTGATTACTTGTTCTGCAATGATTGAGGAAAAATCAGGATTTACTTGCATAGTAGGATAAAACTGCCATTCTAGAAAAATCGGTGATTTTCCAATTTTCTGTAGATCAGGTATCCCAACAAAGGCCCACTCTGCTTGCGTGCGAACATCAATTAAAATACTGTCTTGATGTTGCGATAAACGCGTCCATGTCGCGAGAGTATCAATATCTCCTGCATAATTTGACATAGTCATACCTCACCTGTTTCCAGCATAATTATTCAAGCCGAATTACTTGTTCTTGTTGCTGCAACAAGGTACAGCGATATCATTTAGCTGAAGGTGAAAACCTGCAACCCCTACCCAGGAATGTTATTTCTGAGTTTGATATTTATTTTTTGATAGAAAGAGAGACGTTCCGTTATTCTCTTTGCCGTTCTTTTTAACTGCATGACTAGCCTATCAATATGACACTTTTTTTTCAATGTCACAAAAGTCGAATCTATGAAAATTTTTGTAAAAAAATTGCTTGACTCTTCTTGTTATTAGGCGGCTCAAATAAAAGAGTAAAAAACTCAAAAGGTTAACGGGATAATATTTGTGCGTAATATGGCTTTTGTGACGTCATTAGAAATTAATAATCAAAAACAATATGTTATGCGATTTTCTTTTTTTTGAGAGGATTGCTAAAATGTTTAATTCATTGATTTTCATTAAGGAATATATATCCTTACGGCATGTGGATAAGCTTTAGGGCCATAAGAGAAACAGGTTGTCATTTGATTGACATAAAGGAATAAAAAAGGCGCCGTAATGGCGCCTTTAAAATTACGTGTTATCCTAAATCGTCTAAGCAGAAATTGCTTTGATGCGTTTGGAAAGACGTGATATTTTTCTTGAAGCTGTATTTTTGTGCATGATGCCTTTTTGGGCGGCGCGCATAATTTCTGGTTGAGCAGCTTTTAAAGCCTCAGATGCAACGTCCTTATCACCACCGGCAATAGCTTCCTCAACGCGACGTAAGAAAGAACGCACGCGTGAGCGACGATTTTTATTAATAGCAGTGCGACGTTCGATCTTGCGAGTCGCTTTTTTCGCTGAAGGCGTATTCGCCATTCTTGTAATCCTTCGTGTTTTAAAGGCTTAAAGTCAGCCTTATTCTTAATAATCGATGTTTTTGGATGTAAAACACCAAGACTAAGTCAAATTGGTTTGGGCGCTTATAATCGTAAGTCGCTCTTTCGTCAATGCTGAAATGTTGAAAATGCTACTCGAAAGTTAGCTATTTTTAAATTGTGGCTCTCTTTTATCGATAAAGGCCTGCATACCTTCTTTTTGATCTTGCGTTGCAAAGAGTGAATGAAAGGCGCGCCGTTCAAAAAGCAAGCCATCGTTCAAAGTTGTTTGGAAAGATTGGTTGATTGCCTCTTTTAACATCATGGTTGCAGGTTGCGACTGATTGGCAATTTTTTCTGCGGCGGCCAATGTTTCTTCCGTCAAATCATTTGCCGGTACAATGCGGGCCACAAGGCCAGAACGTTCTGCCTCTTTGGCATCCATCATACGGCCGGTCAGGCATAAATCCATGGATTTGGCTTTACCAATGGCGCGGGTTAAGCGTTGGGAACCACCAAGGCCAGGCATGACACCAAGATTAATTTCGGGTTGGCCAAATTTTGCATTATCGGCTGCAATGATAAAATCACACATCATGGCAAGCTCACACCCGCCACCAAGGGCATAACCAGCAATTGCTGCAATAATAGGTTTGCGGCAGGCGGCAATGTGTTCTGCACGGGCTAAAAAATTATCGGCAAATGTATTAGGAAAGGTAAGTCCCTGCATTTCTTTTATATCGGCACCGGCAGCAAAAGCTTTTTCAGAGCCGGTTATCACAAGACATCCAATTTTAGGGTCTTCTTCAAAAAAGGTAACCGCTTTAATCAGTTCATCAACCAGTTGTGCGTTAATAGCGTTAAGAGCTTTGGGGCGGTCAAGGGTAATGAGGCCAACTTTGCCCTTTGTTTCTTTGCGAATGGTGTCATATGGCAATGTGCAGTTCCTTTATGCATATAGCGTAATCCTTTTAAAATGATCCTCATTTTAAAAGGAAAGATGAGTGCAAACAAAAAAATATAGCTGAACTATTTAATCATATTAAAGGGGTAGCTATAGTTCTTATCATGTTTTTATAGAATGCTAATGTAACGACTTCAAGAAAGCATAATTGCAACAGTATTGTGTTTATTTTTGGCAAGTCGGGCAATAAAAACTAGAGCGACCAGATTGTTTGATACGTTCTATGGTGCCTTTACATTCTTCTGTACGGCAGTTTTGTCCTTGCCTGTCATAAACGGCAAAGGAGTGCTGAAAATATCCAAGAGAGCCATCAGTATGAACATAATCTTTCAAGGATGACCCGCCAGCTTTTATTGCATCGTGAATAACGTCACAAATAAAATTGCGGAGATGGTCGCAGGCTTTTGTGGGTTTGCCGTTTTTTGTGACAAGAGTACCACAAGCCCGTTTAGGTGAAAGGCCGGCGCGCCACAAAGCTTCACAGACATAAATATTACCAAGACCAGCAATAATGCGTTGATCAAGAAGGGCGATTTTAAGAGGGGTTTTCTTGCCGGAAAAGCAAGAGGCAAGATAGCCCGCTGAAAGGGCATTGCCCGTAGGTTCGATCCCCATTTGGGCAAAATGTTTACAAGTATTCAGTGTTATGCGCGGATGCAAATCCATAAAGCCGAAGCGGCGCGGGTCATTGTAGATAATGCGTGTACCGTCATTGAGATGAAAAATAACATGGTTATGTTTTTCATGTTTACCATGATCATGATAAAATGAGGTTGGAAGTTCTGCCTTTTCATTACTTTCCACGCGAAAAGAGCCGGACATGCCAAGATGCATAATAACGACCATGCCGCTTTCCATATCCATAAGAAGATATTTGGCCCGTCTGCCAAGGCTTGAAATGCTTTCTCCCTCTAGATGTCTTTTAAAATTATCGGGAAAAGGAAAACGCAAATTGGGGCGATTGAGGCAAACTTTTGTAATCATTTTACCTTCCATAAAAGGGGCAAGTCCCGAGCGAACGGTTTCTACTTCTGGCAATTCAGGCATAGGCTAACAGATTCATCAATAGATTAGGTGACAGATGGCTTTTCATATAATAGTGTCCGGCAGAAGGTAAACAGATATTTTTTCAATAGAAAGGCGGGAATGATAATGGCCCAGCAAAATGCTTCTCTGGACAATAAAACATCTTTTGGTTTTCAAACAATCAGTGAAGGTGAAAAACAGGGAAAAGTTGATGGTGTTTTCCATTCTGTCGCGAAAAAATATGATGTGATGAATGATGTTATGTCTGGTGGGCTGCACCGTATCTGGAAAGATGCTTTGGTTTCAGCGTTAAACCCTCCTAAAAAAGGAGCTGCCTTTCATCATCTTGATGTGGCAGGTGGCACCGGTGATATTGCATTTCGTCTGGCTGAAAAGTCAAATAAACATGTCAATTCCAGAGTGTTTGACATTAATGCATCCATGCTGGAAGTAGGCAAAGAGCGTGCGGCACAAAAGGGCTTTAACCATATTGAATTTATTGAAGGCAATGCCGAGGAATTGCCTTTTGAAGGTAGTGCGTTTGATGTCTACACAATTGCTTTTGGTATTCGCAATGTGCCAGATATTCAAAAAGCACTTGAGGAGGCTTTCCACACATTGAAGCGGGGAGGGCGGTTTATGTGTCTTGAATTTTCGCAGGCAGATATTGCAGGTTTTGATAAGCTTTACGACTTTTATTCGTTTAATATTATCCCGTTTATGGGGCAGGTGATAACGGGAGATAAGGATTCTTATCAATATCTTGTTGAATCGATTCGAAAATTTCCAAACCCTGCTCGATTTGAAGGAATGATTGCCCGCGCAGGCTTTGAAAATGTGAGTCATCGTGTTTATACCGGTGGCGCGGTTTGTCTGCATCAGGGTTGGAAGCTTTAAGAGTTTTTTAATGGCGATTTTCTCATATTTAAGGCTGGTAAAAGCTGGTTGGGTTTTAATGCGGGAAGGGGTGACGCGTCTTGTCGATGAAGAAACGCTGCCTTCTTCTGTCAAAACATTCATTGGTTTTTTACGGCTTTTTGAAAAAGCGTCCGTTAAAAAAAATGATAACGGCCAAAGGCTAACAAAAGCCTTGAACAGACTTGGACCGACTTATATAAAAGTCGGCCAGTTTCTGGCAACAAGGCCAGATATTGTGGGTAAGGCTGTTGCTTCCAATCTAGCCCTTTTACAAGATAGCCTGCCAGCTTTTGAAACAAAACTTGCAAAAGCTGAAATTGAGAGAGTTTTTGGTAAGCCTTGTGATGATGTGTTTGACAGTTTTTCGGACGCTGTTGCCGCAGCCTCCATTGCACAGGTGCATAAGGCAAGGCTCACTCTATCTAATGGTGAAGCACGCACCGTAGCCGTTAAAGTTTTGCGACCACGTATTCGAGAACGGTTTAAAAATGATTTGGACGCGTTTCTTATTGTAGCCAAATGGGCAGAATTTTTGTTTCCCTCTATGCGCCGTATGCGCCCGGTTGCTGCCATTGAAACACATGCACGTTCAGCAGAGCTGGAGCTTGATTTACGCATGGAGGCCGCCGCTCTTTCGGAACTTGGTGATAATATGGATGATAATCCACATTACCGAACACCGGATGTTTTCTGGCAATTCATGTCGCGCGATATTCTTGTAACGGAATGGGTTGATGGCATTAAACTTTCTAATTTGGATGCATTGGAAAACAAAGGCTATGATAAGTTAAAATTGGCTGAAATTGTCATTCAGACATTTTTGACCCAGGCTGTGCGCGATGGTTTTTTCCATGCAGACCCCCATCAAGGCAATTTGTTCGTTGAAGAAGGCAACAGGTTAGTGGCGATTGATGGTGGCATTATGGGGCGCATTGGCCCTTCTGAAAGTCGTTTTCTGGCTGAAATATTGTGGGGCTTTATTAATCGTGATTATTATCGCATTGCAAAAGTGCATTTTGAGGCAGGTTATGTGCCTGCTCGTCATAAGGTGGAAGATTTTGCACAGGCATTGCGCGGTATTGGCGAGCCTATCCATGGTATTGAGGCAAAAGATATTTCAATGGCACGTCTTTTACAACAATTATTGGATGTGACGGATTTGTTTGATATGCCGATGCAACCCCAACTCATTTTCCTGCAACGTACTATGGTCGTGGCTGAAGGGGTGGCACGCTCCTTGGATGAAAATTTTAATATGTGGGTGGCTGCAGAACCTATTATCCAAAATTGGATGCGTGGTGAATTAGGCCCTAATGGCCATATGAAACGTGTTGTTGAAGGCGTGAATGTGCTGGGAAAACTTTTATCAGATATGCCGGAGCTTGCCAAAAGAGCGGAAAAACTGTCACATGATATGGCAACAGCCCAAATAAAACCCGAAAAACAACCAAAAGCATATGGTTCTTATGCGATTGCTGTTTCATTATTGGTTTTGGCAGCTGTTTTGGGATTACAGTAAAAAATGGTTTTGAACGGTAAAAATATCCTTCTTGTCATAACTGGCGGTATTGCTGCTTATAAGGCACTGGATCTTATTCGCCGCTTGCGGGAGCGGGGAGGAGTGATTCGATGCGTTATGACAAAAGGCGCAAAAGAATTTATTACCCCCTTATCCGTACAGGCGCTTTGTGAAAACCCTGTTATGGATGATTTATTTAATCTCACGCAGGAAGATGAAATCGGTCATATACGTCTGTCTCGTGCGGCTGATTTGGTGATTGTTGCTCCTGCCAGCGCAGATTTTTTGGCGAAAATGGCGCATGGTCTGGCCGATGATCTGGCTAGTGCGGTTTTATTAGCCAATAATAAGCCGTTACTTGTTGCCCCTGCAATGAACCCCCATATGTGGGCGCATCCTGCAACTAGGCGTAATGTTGAGCAATTAAAGGGCGATGGTGTTTTTTTCATCGGGCCTGAAACCGGTGAAATGGCAGAGCGTAATGAGGCCGGTACAGGGCGACTTAGTGAACCTTTGACGATTGTTCAAGCGGCTGAAGATTTATTAACTGCACCTAAACGATCCTGCTTACCAAAGCTTGAGGGTAAAAAAATTCTCATAACAGCCGGCCCCACGCATGAGCCGATTGATCCGGTACGTTATATTGCTAACCGCTCTTCAGGAAAGCAGGGCTATGCCCTTGCTGAAGTATGTGTTGAGGCGGGGGCAGCCGTCACACTAATAAGTGGACCTGTTAACCTTGCGCCGCCTGATGGACTTGTTCTTAAAAAAGTTGAAACAGCCAGCGAAATGCTTCAGGCGGTGAAAGATTCGCTACCTGCCGATATTGCCATTATGGCTGCGGCCGTTGCTGATTGGCGTGTCGATAAGGTTGCAATGGATAAAATCAAAAAAGGTGAGGAAGGATACGTTGCCCCCCTTTTCTTATCTGAAAATCCGGATATTTTAAAGACCTTGTGCGCCATGGAAAATCGCCCCTCTTTGGTGGTTGGTTTTGCCGCTGAAACTGAAAAAATTCTAGAATATGCACAAATAAAGCTTTCTAAAAAAGGGGCAGATATGATTGTGGCCAATAATGTTGCCCCAAAATCGTTTGGCGGTATTGGTGTTATGGGAGGAGATAGAAATATTGTCCATTTGGTGACGGCAGACGGTCATGAAAGCTGGAAAGAAATGACAAAAAATGACGTGGCAAAACGCCTTGTCACAGTTCTTGCAGAAAAGATATAAATTCATGACAGTAACGGTGAAGTTTAAAACCCTTCCTCATTTTAACGGGCAGGATATCCCAGCTCTTGAATTGCCAACTTATGAAAGTCCACAGGCAGCGGGTGTGGATTTGCGGGCAGCTCTTGGTAAGGGAGAGGTTTTAACATTAAACCCTTCTGTCCGCCTCCTGGTTCCAACGGGGTTGGCTATGGAGCTACCGCCTCATTTTGAAGCCCAAATTCGCCCACGTTCTGGTCTTGCTATCAAACATGGTGTTACGGTACTTAATGCGCCTGGCACAATTGATGCGGATTATCGCGGAGAGATAAAGGTTATCCTTATCAATCATGGTGAAGATGTTTTTATTATCGAACGGGGTATGCGGATTGCTCAAATGGTTATAGCTCCGGTTCTTCAGGCTCATTTTATAACTGTTGATGAAGTGTCAAAAACACAGCGGGGTGAAGGGGGCTTTGGCTCTACTGGAGTATAATTATGCTGTCACAAGATGAAATTCAGCGTTATGCCCGCCATATCGTTTTGCCGGAAATTGGTGGACCAGGCCAACAGCGTTTAAAAGCAGCTCGTGTTCTAATCATCGGCGCAGGCGGATTAGGTGCGCCCTTGTTGCAATATCTGGCAGCCGCCGGCATTGGGACTTTGGGCATTGTGGACGATGATGATGTTAGTCTTTCAAATTTGCAAAGACAGGTAATACACGGCACAAATAAGGTGGGATTTCCAAAAGTAGAAAGCGCGAAAGAAGCAATTGCGCGCATTAATCCTAATGTGTGTGTTGAAACTCATATGCGACGCGTCACTAAATCTAATATTGGAGAACTCTTGAAAGACTATGATATTGTGGCTGATGGGACGGATAATTTTAAAACCCGTTTTCTGGTGTCAGATGCGTGTTTTCACCATCAAAAACCATTGGTGAGTGCGGCCGTTGGGCGTTTTGATGGCACATTGACAACTTTAAAGCCTTTTGAGAAAAATCAGGATGGTAAACCGAACCCGACCTATCGATGCCTTTTTCCAGAAGAGCCGCTGGATGGTTCCGTACCCAGCTGTGCTGAGGCGGGAGTACTAGGCGCTTTAACAGGTATTTTAGGTGCGATGCAGGCTCTTGAAATTATTAAGGAAATTTCTGGAATTGGTGAAGGAATGGTTGGACGTCTTTTGCTGGTGGATAGTCTTTCCATGCGATTTGAAACAATTCGCTATCAATGGAATTCCAAAAACCCACTCAATGGTGAAGAGGTTTTATCATGACAAAAGAGGGGCATCGTCTTGATCCATGCGATTGGGAGGATTTTTCTAAAGAATTTCATGGTCTATTAGATGCCTGTCTTGAAAGAATGAGAGAGGCACGCCAAAGACCATGGCAACCAAAACCAGATAACATGGCTGAAACAGTATGCCTTGATGATGCACCGCTCGATTTAGATAAAGTTTTTGAAAAGCTAACAAAAGACATTATGCCTTATGCGACAGGCGGTACCCATCCCCGTTTTTTCGGTTGGGTGCAGGGAACGGGATTGCCAGTTTCGGTGGCTGCCGATTTGATTGCCTCAACCATGAACAGTAATTGCGGTGGTCGCGATCATGGGGCCACAAAAGTGGAAGAAGCCGTCATTAACTGGATTAAGAATATTGCAGGCTTTCCCGAAAGTGCATCCGGCATTTTAACAACAGGCACATCCCAGGCAACGATTATTGCTTTGTCTGTGGCACGTTTTAAGCGTTTTGGTTCCATTATTCGCCAAAAAGGCGTGGCAGCCATACCTCAAATACGTGTTTATGCGGCAAAGGGTGTGCACTCCTGCCTTGGAAAAGCACTGGAAGTTATGGGGCATGGGAGAGAGGCCTTAAAGCTAGTTGAGATTAATGAACAAGGCCAAATGGACCTTGAAAAATTGAAGACCGCACTTCTTGAAGATGAAAAACAGGGCATAGAACCCTTGGCGATTGTGGCAACGGCAGGCTCGGTTAATTTGGGTCTTTATGACCCGATAGAAGATCTTGCAACTTTGTGTGAGCGCAAAAATATATGGCTTCACATAGATGGAGCGTTTGGTTTTTGGAGCCGTTTGGCAGACGAGCCTTGGCGCTCTCTCTCGCATGGTATTGAACGGGCTTCTTCTATCGCGTGTGATTTTCATAAATGGATGTTTGTGCCATATGATTGCGGTGCCTGCCTTATCCGTGAACGTGAAATTCACAAACAAACTTTTTCTGAACGTCCTACCTATTTAGCCCCCCAACAGGCAGGCCTTGGCGGTGGAGATTTATGGTATTGTGATTATGGTATTGAGCTTTCAAGGGGATTTCGTGCCTTGAAGGTTTGGGCCGCGCTGCGTTTTTACGGTAAAAAGGCACTGGGTGATGTTATCACGGATAATTGTAAACAGGCAGCCTATATGGGAAAGCTTGTTGAAGCATCGCCCCATTTAACGCTTGCTTTCCCTGTTATATCCAATGTTTGCTGCTTCAAGTCAAATAATGGGAAGGCTGAAGATATAGCCGCTTGCTTGCAGCTTTCAGGCGATGTTGTGTTTTCAACAACGATAATTAACAACGAAAGCTGTTTGCGGGCCGCTATTGTTAACCACCGGACAACACGAGAAGATATTGTGCAGGCCATAAAGGCTCTTGAACGCTGCGTTATATAACGTAAGCCTTATAAAATATCATAATTTTATAAGAAAAGCTGAGCGTAAACAACGAAATAGTGCCAAAATTCATTATCAATTTATAGGGGCTTGGCTATAGCGCATGATGCATTTTCATGAATTCATCTGTTATGCGCTAAGCCTTTATTCTATAGCGTGTTTCCCATAAGTGAATTCACTTA
>CALHLB010000163.1 GCA_938034375.1 uncultured Alphaproteobacteria bacterium
ATAAATATGCTTTTTTTATCCATAACATAATACTTAGGTTGTTGTTCTTTATAGTAATGCAACTTTAAAATCACACGTTTTTATTGATATTGGTTGAAAATATTGTGTAATATTTCATGCGTCACTCGTATGTCATAACTCATCCGTTTTCGCAAGGTTATTTATAGTTTTTATAATATGGCCGCTTGCTTTTTTTAAAAAGGCCTTTATAAGGCAAAACTCGTTCCTTTTAAATGATATGGTGTTTTTCATGGCTCGTGTTACCGTTGAAGATTGCGTTGATAAAGTTGAAAACCGTTTTGACTTGGTTTTGGTTGCGGCGCATCGTGCGCGGATGATTTCAACAGGAGCAGAAATTACGGTTGAGCGCGATAACGATAAAAACCCTGTTGTTGCTTTGCGTGAAATAGCAGAAGAAACAGTCTCTCCGGAAGATTTAAAGGAAGATCTAATCCATTCCCTTCAAAAACATGTTGAAGTTGATGAACCGGAAGAAGATATTGTACCAATTGTTGAAGTTGCCCGACCAATAATGCAAAATATGGGTGGTATGGAAGCTGAGCAGCCTGAAGTAGAATATGAAAGCCTTTCTGAAGAGGACCTCTTGAAAGGTCTTGAAAGCTTGGTTCCACCAGATCGTTCAGATGATTATTAAAATTTAATTTTTTTGAAAAGCGCTTGTAATTGACCATAGCGCTTTTTCTTTATCTAGTAATTTTAGGAATCAGATATATTTCGCTTTTAAAAAGGCTTTGATTTAACGCCATGATGCGGCAATACGAACTAGTTGAACGAGTTCAAAGGTACAATAAAAACGTGGATGAGGCTTTGCTGAATAAAGCCTACGTCTATGGTATGGCCAAACACGGCCATCAACAACGTGCATCAGGTGATCCCTATTTTTCTCATCCCTTAGAAGTGGCTGCTATTTTAACAGATATGCGTTTGGATGATGCAACTATTGCTGTTGGTCTTTTGCATGACACAATAGAGGATACAGATGCAACAAGAGTGGAAATTGATAAGTTTTTTGGTTCAGAAATTGGGCAGCTTGTTGAAGGGCTAACTAAAATTGAACGCCTGGATCTTATGTCAAAAAAAGTAGCGCAGGCGGAAAATCTGCGAAAGCTTCTTTTGGCTATTTCTAATGATGTTCGTGTGCTTATTGTAAAGTTAGCCGACCGTTTGCACAATATGCGAACGCTTCACTTCGTACCAGACCATAAGAAAAGACGAATTGCAGAGGAAACGCGCGATATTTATGCCCCGTTAGCTGGTCGTATGGGTATGCGTGAAATGCGCGAAGAATTAGAAGAGCTTTCTTTTGAGGTTTTGAATAAAAATGCCTATGACGCTATTCAGGAAAGACTGAAAGGGTTAAGACAAACCAACCAGACCCATATTGAAGCTGTTGTTGAAGATATTAAAAAACTTCTGGAAAATGCAGGCATCAAAGCAGAAGTCCATGGCAGGGAAAAACGCCCTTTTTCCATTTTTATGAAAATGGAGCGAAAGAAAATCGGCTTTGAACAATTGTCTGATATTTATGGTTTCCGTGTTTTGGTTGATGATGTGGGGTCGTGTTACCAAGCATTAGGTGCCATTCATCAAAAATGGTCAACGGTACCAGGCCGGTTTAAGGATTATATTTCAACACCTAAACAAAACGATTATCGCTCTTTGCATACAACAGTTATAGGCCCAGTACGCCAACGTGTTGAATTGCAGATCAGAACCTTTGAAATGCATGAAATTGATGAATACGGCGTTGCAGCTCACACACTTTATAAAGATGTTTCTTCTGAGGAAAATAATTCTGGTTCAGGGCTTCCGCAATTATTACAGAAAGACAGTTTTGCTTATGCCTGGCTACAAAACACGGTTAGCCATCTAGCGGCAAAGTCCGATGATGATGATGATGAAACTTCTCTTGATTTTATTGAAAATACTAAATTGGAGCTTTTTCAGGATCAGGTTTTTTGTTTTACACCGAAGGGGCGTTTAATCGCCTTACCGCGCGGGGCAAATTCAATTGATTTTGCTTATGCTGTTCATACAGATGTGGGTGATAGTTGTGTTGGCAGTAAGATTAATGGTCAGATCATGCCTTTGGTTACAGAGCTTCAAAATGGAGATGAGGTAGAAATTATAAGGTCACCTGCACAAAGGCCCATGCCTGTTTGGGAAAATCTCGTAGCTACTGGTAAGGCGAGAGCTGCTATTAGGCGTGCAAAAAAAGAAGAAAAGCGCCGCCAAAATGAGGCTTTGGGTGAACAAATTTTAAAAAGATACTTTGAGTTGGCTGAAAAACCTTATTCGGAAAAACTTTTGAGAGATTCCATAAAACGCCTTGATTGTTCTTCTAAAGATGATTTGTTGGCAAAAGTGGGTAGGGGCGAGGTTTTATCTGAAGCTGTGCTGGAAGCCATTTACCCTGATTTGAAAAATCTTGACACAAAACGCTCCCTTAAAACCGCGGCTCCTTCTGGTGAAGGATGGTTTGCAACTGAAAATGGTTCCGTAAAATTCAGAATTCCTGGCCTTGGTGAAAGAGCTGATGTCGCATCGTTGAGAAAAAAACTGTCAAACATGACTGTGCGTTTTGCGCCAAATGGTGGCGCTGTTCCTGGGGATAGAATTGTTGCAATATGGGAGGAGAATGTTGGCGTTACTATTTATCCTATTCAATCTTTATCGCTTAGTAAGTTTGATGACAAGCCGGAATTATGGCTTGATGTTCGTTGGGATATTGATGAAAATGAACATAAACGGTTCCCCGCAAGGATTGACGTTGGCATTTTAAATGAACCAGGAAGCCTTGCGCTTATTACTCAAGTTATTGCAAGCCGAAACAGCAACATTGAACGACTGGAAATGAAACATGGGGCAAATGATTTTGTTGATGTTGAAATCGACCTGGAAGTTCATGATTTAAAGATTTTAAACCAGATTATTTCTGAACTGGGGCAAAGTGCATTGGTTAGCAATGTGGTTAGAGTGAATGATTAAAAGCGGGAAGTTAAAATGAAACAGGAAGAAATTCTGGCAATATTTAAACAGGCAGGCGCTATTTTAGAAGGACATTTTATTCTGTCATCAGGGTTAAGGAGTCCGGTTTTCTTACAAAAAGCAAAAGTTTTTCAATATCCCGAGAAAACAGAAATTTTATGTCGTGCCTTAGCAGAAAAAATCAAGTCAGAAAATTTAGGGAAAATTGATGCCATTATTTCGCCTGCTGTTGGTGGTATAATTCCAGGATATGAGACAGCGCGCCATATGAATCTGCCCGCCATGTATGTGGAGAGGGAAAAGGGTGTTTTTCAACTGCGCCGTGGTTTTGAACCCAAAAAAGGAGCGCGCATTTTGGTTGTGGAAGATATTGTAAGTACGGGTCTTTCTGTGCGGGAATGTATTTCAGCTCTCGAAGAGTTGATGCTTAATGTCGTGGGGGTTGCCTGCCTGATTGATCGATCTGCCGGTGAAGCTGATATTGGTAAAAAACTAATTAGCCTTACGCAATATAAAGTGCCAGCCTATCCTGTGGATGCATTGCCACCAGAATTAGCAAAGCTGGAACCTGTAAAACCGGGGAGTAGGGGGCTGCAATAACTTTTTTAATACTTATGTATTATTGTATATTTTAACTGTGTCAAAGGTAGAAAGTAGTCGATGCTTTTTAAACGCCGTGAAGAAGAAAATTTTTGGCAAAAGACCAGAATTGCTCTTTGGCCAAGGCGCACATGGTGGCGAAGCACTAAATATATGGTGCTTAGGGTTTTGCGATTAACAGCATCCCCTCACATTATTGCCATGGGGATCGCAGCTGGTGTTTTTGCTTCTTTTACGCCGTTTTTAGGGCTTCATTTTTTAATTGCTTTTTCTATCTGCTTTTTTACAGGCGGCAGTTATTTTGCGGCAGCAACAGGTACTTTTTTTGGAAATCCATTAACATTCCCCTTTATCTGGACCAGCGTTCTTACTGCCGGTAAATTTTTACTCAATGGTACTCATAGAGAGACAGACCTTAATTTGGACCAGCTCAATTTTGACATGATATTCAATTCTTTCAGTACGGTATGGCCGCTCATTAAAACAATGTGCGTTGGGGCAATTCCTGTTGGAATCCCTGTTTCTTTCGTTTGTTATTTGATTGTGCGGCAAATGGCGCGGGCATATCAAAAATCCAGATTAAAGCTACTGGCAGATAAAGCACGCAATGATTGGGCAGATATATTGGATAAAGAGCTTCATGAAAATTATCCAGAAATGGAAAACCATTCTGAAGGCGTTGTTACCAAAAATCAAGATAAGGTTTCTTTATGATTATTGGTCTTGGCTCTGATCTATGCGATATTCGCCGTATCGAAAAAACGTTGGACAGATTTGGTGAGCGGTTTATCGATAGGGTCTTTACAGAGATTGAGCGCCAAAAATCAGAAAGCCGTATGCAGCGCGCGGCCTCATATGCCAAACGTTTTGCTGCAAAAGAAGCCATGGCCAAAGCGCTTGGTACAGGTTTTAACCAGAGCGTTTTTATGCGCGATCTTGGTGTTATTAATTCCCCTTCAGGTAAACCAACCATGGCTTTAACGGGCGGGGCAATGGTACACCTTCAAAAAATGTTGCCAGAAGGTATGATGCCCATGATTCACGTAACAATCACGGATGACCATCCTTATGCACAGGCTTTTGTGATTATTGAGGCTTTGCCCAAAAAGTAAGAAGTGCTAAAGCTTTTTTCAAAGACTCACTAATTGGACATTTTATATGGCACTGGATACTGGCGATCAGGGAAAAAAAGAAGAAACGGTTTGGGATACAATCAAGGTTGTACTTCAAGCTCTTATATTGGCTTTGGTATTGCGAACTATTCTCGCTCAACCCTTTTCTATCCCTTCAGGGTCAATGATGGGTACACTCCTAATTGGTGATTATCTTTTCGTTTCTAAATATTCATATGGTTATTCGCGTTATTCCATCCCTTTAGCGCCAATTCCTTTTGAGGGGCGCTTTTTTGCCAGCAAACCAGAGCGCGGTGATATTGCTGTCTTCAGATTACCTTCAAATCCATCAATTGATTATATAAAACGTATTATAGGTCTGCCAGGGGATAAAATACAGGTTGTCCAGGGACTTCTTCATATTAATAGAAAACCTGTTCAGCGTGAAAAGGTAGAAGATTTTATTGATCGTGATGACAGAGATATTGAAAGAAAAATTACCCGCTATCGTGAAACATTACCAAATGGAAAATCGTTTTTAACTCTTGATTTGATTGCTGGAAGCCATGCAGATAATACACCTGTCTTTACTGTACCTGAAGGACATTATTTCATGATGGGTGATAACAGAGATAACTCCCAAGATAGTCGTTTTAGTAATGTTGGCTTTATACCTTTTGAAAATTTTATTGGGCGCGCAGAATTCTTATTTTTCTCTCTGGGAGAAGGTACATCTGCATGGGAAATATGGAAGTGGCCTCAAAATATTCGCTTTAATCGTCTTTTCAGAGGGTTGCGGGCAGATCGTTAAATAAGCCATGTTAATAAAACCACAAAAACTTTCATTGCTTGAAAAGCAGATTGAATATTCTTTTAAGGATAAGCAATTACTTATAAAAGCTCTTACGCATAAATCTGCTTTAAGCCCGCATGAAACCGATGCCGATGCTTCTTACCAGCGGTTGGAATTTATGGGTGATAGGGTCTTGGCGCTTATAATTGCTGATATGCTTTATGAGGCGTTCCCTAATGCTGATGAGGGGGAACTTGCCCGCCGCTTAACAGGTCTTGTTCGGAATGAGACATGTGCAAGTGTTGCAATTGATTGCGGGTTACCGGATTTTATTTTGTTAAGTGATGGTGAATTGCGTGCCGGTGGCCGAAAAAAAGCGGCCATTATCGGGGATGTCTGCGAAGCGGTGCTGGCTGCGATTTATTTTGATGGGGGGGTGAAAGAAGCAAAAGCTTTCATTGAACGCCATTGGCGCACTCGTATGGAAAATTGGAATAAACCCTTGCGAGATCCAAAAACAGCCTTGCAGGAATGGGCGCATAGTCGCAAAAGGGTGACACCAACTTATAAGGAAATTTCTCGCTCAGGCCCGGATCATGCCCTTACATTTATTATGGAAGTTTCCGTTGAAGGCTTCAAGGTGGTTAAGGCTGAAGGCTCCTCCAAAAGAGAAGCAGAGCAAAAAGCGGCATCCAGTTTTTTAGTGCGCGAAGGCGTGTGGGAAGAAGATACTTATGACCAATGATGAAACGTTTGCAAAATGCGGCTATGTTGCACTTATTGGCGCTCCAAATGCTGGTAAGTCAACTCTTCTAAATCAGATGGTTGGGGGTAAGGTTTCCATTGTTTCCCATAAGGTGCAAACAACCCGCGCTTTAGTACGCGGTATTATGGCACACAATCAAACACAAATTATTTTTGTTGATACGCCAGGTATTTTCAAACCCAAGCGCCGCCTCGACCGCGCCATGGTGCATACTGCATGGGGCGGGGCGGGTGATTGTGATTGTGTTGCACTGTTAATTGATGCACAAAAAGGTATTGATGAGGAAGTTGAGAATATTCTTGCATCGGTTTCAGAACGTAGGCAAAAAATACTGCTTATTTTAAATAAGATCGATTTAGTGAAGCGTGAAAACCTTCTCGCCTTAACTAAAGCCCTTTCTGAACGCGTTAATTTTGCTCAAACATTCATGATTTCAGCAGAAAAAGGCGATGGATGTAAAGATTTACTTGTCTATCTTGCTGATCAAATGCCAAAAGGTCCATGGCTTTATCCGGAAGATCAAATGTCTGATTTACCGATGCGACAATTAGCAGCAGAAATTACCAGAGAAAAATTGTTTTTACGTCTTCATCAAGAACTGCCTTATGCTTCTACTGTTGAGACGGAGGCATGGAAAGAATTAAAAAGTGGTGATGTGCGTATTGAGCAAACCGTTTACGTGCAGCGTGATAGTCAGAAAAAAATTGTGCTTGGTAAAGATGGACAAACAATTAAGGCAATTTCTTCTTCATCAAGAAGGGAACTGCAAGAAATACTTGACCGTCCTGTCCACCTGTTTCTTTTTGTAAAAGTGCGTGAAAAATGGCTGGACGACCCAGAACGTTACCGTGAAATGGGTCTTGATTTTACAGATTAGCGAAAGTATAGCACGATCCTTTCAAAATGATGATCATTTTGAAAGGATGACATGAAGTTAAGAAAAAGGTATATCTAAAATACTTAATTATTTATAGCGTCTTATTTATAATACAGGATAGATTTACATAAAATCAGGCAAGTTATTCATGGAATGGACTGAAGAAGCGCTCATCCTTGGTACAAAAAAACATGGTGAAACCAGTGTTATTTTAGAAGTGATGACAAAAGCCCATGGTCGTCATTTAGGTCTTGTGCGTTCTGGAAGATCGAAAGCCATGCAGCCGGTTTTACAAGCGGGAAATCAAATACGTGTAACATGGCGCGCCAGACTGGAAGAGCATTTGGGCGCTTTTCAGGTGGAACCTATAAATTTGCGAACCTCTTACTTGATGGATAATGAAATAGCGCTGCATGGTTTGCAAACGCTGTGTCATCATTTAAGGTTGCTGCCTGAAAGAGAGCAGCATATTGGTCTTTTTCAAGGCGCTGAAATAATTCTTGAAAACCTAGGAAGTCCTCATTTTTTAATTGCGCTTCTTGTCCGGTTTGAAATTGCTTTGCTTGAAGATCTGGGTTTTGGTCTTGATCTTGCAAAATGTGCCGCCACTGGCCTGAATGATGATTTGATTTATGTATCGCCAAAAACAGGACGCGCGGTTAGTCGTATTTCTGGGGAACCTTATAAAGATAGGCTTTTATTACTTCCTCTTTTCTTAAGACAGAAAGTGAAAAATTTCAGTATATCAGAAATGAAAACAGCATTTGCATTGCCGGCTTATTTTTTCAATCGCCATATTTACGGCGCAAGAGGATTAAAGCCTCCCTTATCCCGCGACATGCTTGTGCGGTGTCTGGAAAGAGACTTGACGGAATGAACGTCAAAAAATTGCGGATGATTCCGGAATTATGTCGGAAATTCTGATGAAATTCTTGTGCAAGTCTCACTGTTAAGTTAATTCAGAATAATGGGAAAAAAAGTAGATAATTTTGGCGGTCCTGAAAACGGGAATGGCGACCAGATAGAACCAATTAATCTGAAAACGGCATTGGAAGAGCGCTACCTTGCTTATGCCCTTTCAACAATTATGCACCGAGCCTTGCCAGATGTGCGAGATGGCTTAAAGCCAGTGCATCGCCGTATTTTGCATGCTATGCGTGAATTGAAGTTAGATCCAGGTTCAGGCTTTAAGAAATCTGCCCGTGTTGTGGGTGATGTTATTGGTAAATTTCACCCCCATGGCGACCAATCTGTTTATGACGCTCTGGTACGTTTGGCACAGGATTTTGCGGTACGTTATCCCCTTGTGGATGGACAGGGAAATTTTGGTAATGTAGACGGCGATAATGCCGCCGCCATGCGCTACACAGAAGCGCGAATGACAGAGGTTGCCCGCCTTTTGCTTGAAGGCATTACTGAGGATGCGGTCGATTTTCGTGAAACTTATGATGGCGAAGATGAGGAACCTATTGTTCTTCCTGCCAATTTTCCAAATCTTTTAGCCAATGGATCGAGCGGTATTGCCGTTGGCATGGCAACCAATATCCCCCCCCACAACGCCGCTGAATTATGCGATGCAGCGCTACACCTTATTCAGCACCCAGCTGCAACGATTGAAAAAATTGTCGATCTTGTGCCAGGGCCGGACTTTCCAACAGGCGGTATTTGTGTTGAGGAACGCGCTTCCATTATCCAAGCTTATGAAACAGGGC
The DNA here is from genome assembly GCA_938034375.1 of uncultured Alphaproteobacteria bacterium. Classification (GTDB taxonomy): domain Bacteria; phylum Pseudomonadota; class Alphaproteobacteria; order Rhizobiales; family JACESI01; genus JACESI01. The sequence continues at coordinate 8,870 of CALHLB010000163.1, forward strand.
GGGGCGGTTTTCGCGTTCGCGCAAGTTGGCAAAAAGAAGAAGCAGGGAGGGGTTCTTATGTTATCGTGGTCACAGAAATACCGTATCAGGTTCAAAAATCGCGTCTCATTGAAAAAATAGCAGAACTTTTATTAGCGCGCAAACTACCGCTTCTTGGGGATGTACGGGATGAATCAGCAGAAGATATACGCCTTGTTCTAGAACCCAAAAGTAGAACGGTTGACCCTGAACTGTTGATGGAATCTCTATTCAAATTAACAGATCTTGAAAGTCGTATTTCCCTAAATATGAACGTTTTGTCGCGCGGGGCAGTGCCAAATGTTTTAGGCATTCGGGAAGTTTTGAAAGAATGGTTGGAACACCGCCGAGAAGTTTTGATACGCCGTTCCAATTATCGACTTGGTAAAATTAATCATCGTCTGGAGGTGCTTGAAGGCTATCTAATTGCCTTTTTAAATATTGATGAAGTTATCCGCATTGTGCGTGAAGAAGATAACCCTAAACAGGAGCTTATCAGGAAATTCTCTTTAACGGATGTGCAAGCGGAAGCCATATTGAATATGCGCTTGCGTTCTTTGGCGAAATTGGAAGAAATTGAAATTCGCAAAGAGCATGATGCTTTGACGCAAGAAAAGCAGACGTTAACAACATTGCTTGCCTCTGAAGATAAGCAATGGCAAAAAATATCAGAAGAATTGCGCGCAGTTAAAAAAACCTTTGGACCCAATACGGAGCTGGGAAAAAGACGCACAAGTTTTGGCCAGGCAAGTGATATTGATTTAGCAGATATTCAAAATGCCATGATTGAGCGTGAACCTGTGACAGTTGTCGTCTCATCCAAAGGGTGGATCAGGGCGATGAAAGGGCATCTTTCTTCAACCGATGGTCTGCAATTTAAAGATGGCGATAGCCTGAAAGCTGCCATTCATGCCCAAACAACTGATAAAGTTTTACTTTTTACAACATCAGGAAAGTTTTATACTTTAGGTGTTGATAAATTGCCCGGTGGGCGGGGCCATGGTGAACCCCTCCGTATTATGATTGATATGAAAAACGATCAGGACATTGTTTCGGTCTTCGTTCATGATAATGAACGCAGTCTCCTCATTTCTTCAACAGCGGGGCGTGGTTTCATTGTTGCTGAAAAAGATGTTGTTGCTAATACCCGAAAAGGCAAACAGGTTTTAAATGTTAAGACGCCAGATGAAGCTTATATATGTGTGCCTGTTTTAGGCGATCATGTCGCTATAATTGGTACAAATCGCAAATTACTGGTCTTTCCCATATCGCAAATTTCGCAAATGACACGTGGACAGGGCGTTCGTTTACAAAAATATAAAGATGCTGTTTTGTCTGACATACGCACATTCGACAGTGAAAAAGGTCTTTCTTGGATGGATAGTGCTGATAGACGATATGAACGCACGATGGTTGAGTTGCGTGATTGGCTGGGCGATAGAGCGCAAGTGGGTCGCTTACCACCAATTGGTTTTCCAAAAATCAATAAATTTGCGACAGAAGTCTTTAAAGGTGATGTTTCACAAAAAACTATAGAAGGGTGAAAGTATGTCCAAAGCGGCAGATTTACACAGAATGGTTTTAGAGGACGGATATACGTGTCCGTTCGGCGTTAGGGCAAAAGAACTTCTTGAAAGTAAAGGTTTTCAAGTAAATGATCATTTGTTAACGACAAGAAAAGAGGTCGATGATTTCAAGGCTAAAAATAGCGTTCAAACAACGCCCCTCACATTTATTGATGGTGTTAAAATGGGTGGGCATGATGATTTAGTGCGATATTTTTCAGATGAAGAATAAAGACACCACTTATAAACCGGTTATTGCAATATTCGTTACGTGTTTTTTCATGGCGCTTGCAACGGGATATGCTATTTCTGGTAAACTTGTAGCAATACACTGTTTTGAGCTTTTTATTGCTTTTAGCATGTGTGTTTTAGGTATTATGAAATTGCGAGATCTTGACGCTTTTGTCATCGAATTTCAAACATATGATCTTTTGGCAAAGCGGTTGCCGTTTTATGGTTTTTTATATCCTTTTATTGAAACGGCTGCAGGGCTTTTAATGATTGCAGGTATTTATATATATGTTGCAGCACCTGCCATGTTATTTATTGGGCTTATAGGGGGCTATTCGGTTTATCTTTCCGTTTACAAGCAAAAGAAAACACTAAAATGCGCTTGTGTTGGCGGCAAAAGTAATGTGCCTTTGGGGCATGTCTCATTTATTGAAAATATTATGATGGTTTTAATGGGATGTTATATGCTAGTAAAGATTAACCTTTAAAGACCAGCCCTTCAAAGACCTGTTACAAGTTCCCACCCGTGAGTAGTTAAAATCTCGTGGGGGAAAAATTTGGTTTTATAATCCATTTTTTCAGAACCTTTTACCCAATAACCAAGATAAAGATAAGGAAGGCCAAGTTTGCGCGCTCTCTCAATATGATCTAGAATCATGAATGTGCCGAGGCTTCTTTTCGCCATTTCAGGGTCAAAAAAGGAATAAACCATTGATAAGCCATCATGCAGAATATCGGTTAAAGCTACAGCAATAAGATCACCATCCCCTTTTCCCGTTAAGGCGCTGTCTGGGCTGCGCTTTCTATATTCTATTACACTCGTACTAATATGCGTATCTTCAACCATCATGGAATAATCAAGCGCTGACATTTCTGCCATGCCCCCATCTTGATGACGATGATCCAGATAATTGCGAAAAAGGCTATATTGTTCTGAACTAGCCTGTGCTTCCATATCATTACCAATAAGATCGTTATTTTTTTTAACAATACGGCGCATAGATTTTGTTTCGATAAAATGACTTGTTAAAATACGTATAGACATACAAGAACGACATGTCTCACAGGCAGGGCGATAGGCAATATTTTGTGACCGTCTAAAGCCGCCCTGAGAAAGCATATTGTTTATCCCTGTCGCGTTTTCACCGATTAAATGTGTAAACACTTTTCTTTCCATACGTCCTTCCAAATAAGGGCAGGGGGAAGGTGCAGTTAAATAAAATTGCGGGACATCTTTAGGATAGCGGCTCAATTAAATATAACCTCTCATTCTGATGGTAAAAGCGTATCAATATTTTAATGTTTTTCAATAAGGCAATAATAAGACTTTAGTATTTTCAATATCTCTTAATGTATTAATATGAATATAGAGTTGTTTTTTAGGTGTTGTTTTTTAGGTGTTCTGCAGACTCATTGGCGAAATATGTCAAAATGCCATCCGCGCCCGCTCTCTTGAAGGCCAAAAGGCTCTCGAGCATAATGCGTTCTTTTTCAATCCAACCATTTTGGCTTGCTGCCATTATCATCGAATATTCGCCAGACACCTGATAAGCAAAGGTTGGCATTTTAAAAGTTTCTTTCAATCGGGCCAGAATATCAAGATAAGGCATGCCGGGCTTGACCATAATCATGTCTGCCCCTTCATGAATATCCAGAGCAACTTCTCTTAAAGCTTCATCACTATTGGCAGGATCCATCTGATAAGTACGTTTATCGCCTTTTAAAGTGGCATTTGTCCCCACTGCATCGCGAAAAGGGCCATAAAAAGCAGAGGCATATTTTGCGGCATAAGACATAATTTGTACAGATTGAAAGCCGTTAAGGTCTAATGTTTGCCGAATAGCGCCAACACGCCCGTCCATCATGTCTGATGGTGCAATAATATCAGCACCAGCTTCTGCCTGAATAAGGGCTTGTTGACACAAAAGAGCAACGGTGTCATCATTTAATATGGTTTCACCTTCCATTAAACCATCATGGCCATGGCTGATATAAGGGTCTAGAGCAACATCACAAAGAATACCAACGGGCAGTTTTTCTGATTTGATAGCGCGTAAAGCCTGGCAGATTAAATTATTTTCATCCACACAATTACTTGCTTTTTCATCTCTCTTTGAAGGACCGGTATTTGGAAAGAGCGCAATAACGGGAATATTTAGATTGGCAGCTTTTTCTGCCTGTTCAACAATTTTATCAACACTATAACGATGAACATTCGGCATAGAGGGAACAGGGCAAACCTTGCTTTGCCCTTCTGTAATGAAAAGGGGCCAAATAAGATCATCGACCGTTATAAAATTTTCCTGAACCAGGCGGCGCGACCAATCCGTCTTTCTGTTGCGACGCATTCTTTTGTGGCCAACTATTTTGTCGATAGAAGCACTAAAAGGTTCTGGAAGGCTTTTCATAAAAGAAATCTCCGAGCATAAATATGGGTGATATGTTTTTAAGTGTGATTAAACACATGCACAAGACGATAAAATCAGTTTATCCTGATATATAGCGCAGGCCTTTTAAAATGATAATTATTTTGTAGGATCTTGGCTATAATATGCATATAGAGTGAGTGTGAGAATGATTCATAAAGCTTTTAATGAAGATGATTTCCGGCAAGATAAGAAAAAAAACAAAACGCATAATATTGCAAAACTTTTTCAATATTACAGGGCTTTTGCATCGCTTATTATTTTAGCGCTTGGTATCTATCTTTGGTTTGGTGTCGTTGGTTATAAAGGGTCAGACATCCTTGCTTTATATAAAATCAACAATTTTGATGCGGTTTTAAGGGGGGTGCTTGCTATTTTATTGCCCACCCTTGGTGTTGGCTTATGGCTTGGTATGAAATGGTCGTTGATTTTATGGGGTATGATAACGTTTTGCCTTTCTCTATTTTTTAGCGTGATGGTTGAGCCAGGCGAGATACTGGTTTTTTCCCTTTTGAGTGTTGGAGGGTTGTTTATTATCTATATTGTTGCGATTTCTGCTTATTACTTTCTTAAATGGCAAAAGGAAAAGAATATCTGAAATATATATTGTTACATTTTATTAGTAATAATGATTCCTTTATTCATATTTTATTTAATATAAAATACCTAAATAACGATTCTGATTATATTAACTATGTAATTTAAGTCGATTTTATCCGATTGAAGTTAGATTGCCTTTACACAAAGTGACAAAGATCACTAAAACAGTGGAAAGGCAAAACAATGAGCAGCATGATTGGCGTAGCTGAAGTTCAAGAAACCATGCACGATGCAGAGGCCGTTCGCCCCCATTATATGGAATCGTTAAGGTTGGTTGAAAGACTTCATAGAAGACTTTTAGACGTTATTAAGGATGAGTTTGAACGTAATGGCCGTTCAGACGTTAATAGTGTACAAGCGCTTTTATTGTTTAACATTGGCGATTCAGAATTAACGGCAGGCGAATTAAGAACACGTGGGTATTATCTTGGTTCCAATGTCTCCTATAATTTGAAGAAACTTGTTGATGCAGGCTATATTTCGCATCAACGATCACGCATGGACCGTCGTTCTGTTCGTGTTAGCCTAACTGAAAAAGGGCGTGAGGTTGCAGATATTGTCGCAGATCTTTATGAACGCCATACCCAATCGATTGAAAAAGTTGGCGGTATTGGTGCTGATGAATTTGAAACGCTGAATAAATCCCTTATCCGCCTGGAGCGTTTCTGGACAGACCAGATTTTATATCGTCTTTAATCGGCACAAAGAGGGTTTTGTAAAAGTTGAAATCCTAACCCAAAAAGGGTCTCTGTATTAAACAGGACCCTTTTTAAACATACCCAAGAGTTTATGAAAAGATGGGATAAGGGCTGGAACTTTATCCATATAGTCTTCATATCCCTGTTTTTCATTCTTTAAATGGTGTTCTAAAAGACGAACGCCAGAAACATTGATGATCAAAAATGTTAACAGGGCAGGGCCGATGAAGATGTAAAGGTCTGGGTTAAGGCTATAGGCCATAAAACCAAAACCCCACCAAACCAGTATCTCACCGAAATAATTAGGATGACGCGAGGTCGCCCAAAGACCCTTTGTGAGTGTTTTATTTTCATTTTTCGAATCGTTTTTGAAAATAAAAAGTTGCCAGTCGGCAATTGTTTCAAATACAAAACCGATAAGGAACAAAATTGTTGCCGCAGTAAAAATCAAGACTTGGTAACTTTTAAGTGTAGTATCATTCATAAATACTAGCAGTTGAGGGGTGGCTATGAC
>CALHLB010000164.1 GCA_938034375.1 uncultured Alphaproteobacteria bacterium
AGCATTAGAAAATTTAACACAAGACACGACAACACAAGGATGAGCAAGCCATGAGTGAAGAAGAAAAACAGTCTGATATGAATGCTGTTGATCTTGCAGAGCATCAAGCCCCTGCAAAAACTTCAGATGATGGTGTCGTTGAAAAAAAGGCACCTGCTGATCTTCAAACGGTATTTGATGCGCCCGTTAAAGTTTCAGCGGTTTTGGGGCGTACTAAAGTGAAGGTTTCTGATTTGATTTCGATGGGGCGAGGGACAATTCTTGAACTTGACCGAAAGGTGGGGGAAAGCATCGATATTTTCGTCAATGATCGTCTGATAGCAAGAGGAGAAGTCGTGCTGGTCGATAATCAGTTGGGCGTTACCATGACAGAGATAATCAAGCAGGATTAAAGAAAAGGCCAGCTTAAAGCGTGCAGGTCATTGAGACTTAATAAGGGAAAAAATAATGCGACTGTTAATTATTGGGCCATTAAGCGGCCAGCTTTCAACGGCAACAAAAATTGCCATGGATGGTGGAGCAAAAGTGATGCACGCTGATGATATTGCAGCGGCTTTGGCAACTTTACGTTCTGGCAAAGGGGCAGACCTTCTTTTTGTTGATGTTGCGGTTAATATTGGTCAATTGGTAAAACAGCTTGAATTTGAGCATATCCATGTCCCGGTTGTCGCTTGTGGTGTTTCTGGTGATGCCCATGTGGCGGTTCAAGCGATAAAGGCAGGGGCGAAAGAATATGTCCCCCTACCACCAGACCCTGATTTGATTGCAGCCGTTATTGCAGCTGTTGCACAGGAAAGTTCGGATTTTGTTTTCAAAGATCAGGCAATGGCACATGTTGTTAAACTTGCCGAACAAATAGCCCCATCTGATGCATCTGTCTTAATCACAGGTGAAAGCGGCACTGGTAAGGAAGTTGTTGCACGCTTTGTGCATTCCAAATCACATCGGGCAGGTAAGCCTTTTATTTCTGTCAATTGCGCGGCTATTCCTGAAAACCTGCTCGAATCTGAACTTTTTGGTCATGAAAAGGGGGCGTTTACCGGGGCGCTTCAGCGCCGTATCGGTAAGTTTGAGGAGGCCGATGGCGGTACGCTTTTGCTTGATGAGATTAGCGAAATGGATGTGCGTTTGCAGGCTAAATTATTGCGGGCCATACAAGAGCGTGTCATTGATCGGGTTGGGGGTAGCAAGCCTGTATCTGTTAATATTCGTATTTTGGCAACCTCGAACCGCAATCTTAATCAGGCAGTAAGAGAAGGCGTCTTCAGGGAAGATTTGCTCTATCGTTTAAATGTTGTAAACCTTGCTTTACCGTCTTTGCGTCAGCGTCCTGATGATATTTTGGCGTTGGCAAAACATTTTGTCACGAAATATTCCAAGGCTAATTCCGTTATGGAACGCCCATTAGCGAATGAAACGGAAAGGCTTTTACAAAACAATTCCTGGCCTGGTAATGTTCGTGAGCTTGAAAATACAATTCACCGCGCCGTTTTAATTGCAACAGGTGACATGATTAACCCTGAAGCAATTATGATGCCTGATGGGCAAGGTTATGGGGAAATGTCTATTTCCCCCGCGCAAGATGGTATAGCAAGACAGGCAGCGATGACTGCAGAAGCAGTAACCCGCTCTCTGGTGGGTACAAAACTGGCTGATGTGGAACGAGACTTAATTCTTGATACACTTGATCATTGTTTGGGTAACCGTACCCATGCAGCGAATATCTTAGGAATTTCAATTCGTACATTACGTAATAAATTACGCCAATATAACGAAGAAGGGCTAGAAATTCCTAATCCAGGGGAAGCAAGAAGTGCTATGGCAGGGTGAGTTATCTTATGCGTTTTCGATAGGTTGTTTTATTCTATCGGAAGCGCACATTAGCGCGAGTTAAATCATCGACACAGGAAGCGCCCATCAAACGCATATCCCGTTCTATCTCAGTTTTCATGATATGGAGGGCACGTTCAACACCATTTTGACCGGCAGCGGCAAGAGGATAAAGATAATATCGCCCCAGCCCAACCGCTTTTGCCCCAATTGATAAGGCTTTTAAAACATGGGTGCCGCGTTGTATGCCGCTATCCATAATAACATCTATTTTGTTACCGACAGTATCTACAATTTCTGATAGTTGATCGAAAGGTGTTCTTGAGCCATCAAGCTGCCTTCCCCCGTGATTTGAAAGAATAATACCGGTGCAACCTATATCTGCAGCCCGTTTGGCATCCTCAACAGATATAATGCCTTTCAGACAGAATTGCCCATTCCAGAATTGCACCATTTCGGCAACATCATCCCAAGTCATAGAAGGGTCCAGCATTTCAGTAAAATAACGGCCGATAGATAGAGCGCCGCCGCTCATATCAACATGTTCGTCAAGTTGCGGTAATTTAAATCTTTCATGGGTTATGTAATGAATACCCCACATAGGTTTAATGGCAAATTGCAGCATGCCACCCAATGTTAGTTTGAAAGGAATTGAAAAACCCGTCCTTAAATCTCGTTCACGGTTGCCGCCTGTAATACTATCTACGGTTAACATCATAACGTTAATGCCAGCCAGCTTCGCGCGTTCCATCATGGCTTTGTTTAGAGCGCGGTCTTTATGAAAATAGAATTGGTAAGCCTGTGGATTGTTATATTTTTTGCGAATATCTTCAAGGCTAACAGTACCTAAAGATGAAACGCCAAACATTGTCCCGAATTTGTGAGCAGCAGCAGCAACAGCGTTTTCTCCCTGATGATGAAACAGCCTTTGAAGGGCCGTGGGCGAGCAATAAACCGGCATTGCAAGTTTTTGACCCATCACGGTTACAGACATGTCAATATCTTTCACGCCCCGTAAGACATTGGGGACGAGGTCACACCTTTCAAAAGAGGCCGTATTTTGGTGATAGGTAATTTCATCATCGGCAGCGCCGTCAATGTAATTAAAAATGGGAGCTGGCAAGCGTTTTTTTGCCAGTTTTCGAAAATCATGGAAATTATGGCAGTGAGATAACCGCATAAATAGTATCCTCAATCGGAAAAATATATTTACCAATTTTTCTTTATTGAGGCAAATGACAAATAAAAATAGGTTAAGACAATTTTTAAATCAGATTAGCCACGTTTTAAAAGAAGCTTGATCTTTTCAATAGCTACATCAGGTGTTTCACCATAAGAAATTGTAGAAACAAAATTGGCTTCCTTATCAAGCAGAATAACAGATGCAGTGTGATCCATAGTATAGTCGCCATCAGAAAGCTGTACCCTATTGGCGTAAATGCGATAGTTTTGTAGAACTTGCTCAATATTTTCAACGTTACCAGTAATGCCGGTAATACGATTTGAAAATGCGGTTACATAATCTTTCATCACATTGGGTGTGTCGCGTTCAGGGTCAACTGTTATAAAAAAGCTTTTAATCCCTTTGCCTTCTTGGCCCACTTTATCAAGCCAGCCAGAAATATCAGATAAGGTCGTTGGGCAAATTTCGGGGCAATGGGTAAAACCAAAAAAGACAAGGCTTGGCGAGCCATCAAGCGCTTCATGGGTTATTTTTTCGCCATTATGGTCAATAAGGTCAAAAGGACCGCCAATAGAAGTGGTTGCTATATTTTGAATGGATTGCGGACTTTGAATGCCATTAACATAAAAGTAACCGCCAAGACCACCACCAATAATGGCAACAACTGCCCATAAAAAATACCGTAAACTTTTTAGTGACATGCCAAATCCTGAATTATTAAAAATCTTGCTTACATTTAAGCCGGTTTATCGCTTTGAACAAGCATTAAGATTGGAAAGATTTATCAAATTTTGTTCATGTCTTATGGGAGCCTTTTGTTCAAGTAAGATTGAAAAATTGGAGGGTTATCATGAAAGTTAACCGCTTGTTAACCATAAAGCAGGCAAAAATTGCCTAGTGGATTTTATTCCACGGAACCGGTTTGCAAATTTGGTATAATATGAGCGATACAAGTGTTGATAATTCAGGGCCAACAAATACCGCCTCTCAAAAGGGTGGATTTGGAGGAATTGTAAACTTTCTAAAACAGGGTGATATTGGCCTTGCGCTGGGTGTTATCATCATTTTGGTTATGCTCATTTTGCCCATGCCAGCTTTTATGCTGGATATTTTCCTGGCAATTTCAATTATTTTTTCCGTTTTGGTATTGATGACGGCGCTTTTTATTCATGCGCCATTGGAATTTTCAAGCTTTCCAACCGTCCTACTGATTGCAACCATGTTGCGCTTGGCTTTGAATTTAGCTTCCACACGTTTGATTCTGGCAAATGGTCATGAAGGGCCAAGCGCTGCTGGCAATGTTATTGAAGCTTTTGGTAATTTTGTCTCTCGCGGTAATTTTATTATTGGTCTGATTATCTTTGCCATTCTTGTCATCGTCAATTTCATTGTAATTACCAAAGGTTCAGGCCGTATCGCGGAAGTGGCTGCCCGTTTTACCCTGGATGCGATGCCTGGTAAACAAATGGCGATTGATGCTGATTTATCTGCCGGCATGATAAATGAGGAAGAAGCCCGCGAAAGACGCAAAAATCTTGAAGATGAAAGCTCTTTCTTTGGGGCTATGGATGGTGCATCAAAATTTGTACGCGGTGATGCCGTTGCCGGTCTCATGATTACTTTCATCAATATTGTCGGCGGTATTATTATTGGCATTGTTCAAAAAGATCTTTCCTTTGCAGAAGCAGGTCACACCTATACTCTACTTACAATTGGAGATGGACTTGTAAGCCAAATCCCTGCTCTCATTGTGTCAACGGCAGCAGGTCTTCTGGTATCAAAAGCAGGGGTGCGAGGCGCTGCAGATAAAGCTTTAGTGAGGCAATTAACAAACTATCCAAAAGCTTTCGGCATGTCGGCTTTTGTAATGGGTTTTATGTCTGTTTTACCAGGTATGCCAACATTCACATTCCTTGTTTTGGCGGGTGGTTCCGCCTACCTTGCTTATGTTGGACAGAAAAAGCAAAAAGAGATGGCGGAACAAGAAACGATGCAGGAGGTTGCAGAACAGCAGAGTGAGGCAGCTGCTGCACAAGAGCCGAATATTCGTGAGAGCCTGCGTATGGATGATTTGCGAATTGAAGTGGGATATGGTCTTCTATCCCTTATCAATGCCGAAACGGGTTCAGACCGTTTAACCGAACAGATAAAGGCGTTGCGCCGTCAATTGGCGAATGATTTGGGTTTTGTTATGCCATCTGTGCGGCTTCTCGATAATTTACAAAGTGCGCCGAATTACTATGAAATCAAAGTAAAAGAGGTTCCTGCTGGCGGTGGAGATGTTTATCCAGACCAGCTTATGGTTATGGACCCCACGGGAAACAAGGTTAATATTCCTGGAAAAACGACAACAGAGCCCACATTTGGTTTACCAGCAACATGGATTGATGAAGAAAAACGGCCTGAAGCCGATGCAATGGGGTATACCGTTGTTGATCCGGCAACTGTTATTTCCACGCATTTGTCTGAAGTGATGAAGGCGAATGTCGCCGAACTTTTATCCTATTCAGTGGTTCAGGATCTACTGGAAGAATTAACCCCTCAACAAACCAAACTGGTAGAAGATCTGGTTCCAACGCATATCACTGTGAGTGGTATCCAACGCATCCTTCAAGGCCTCTTGGCTGAGCGGGTTTCTATTCGTGATTTACCAGCCATTTTAGAAGCAATTGCAGAAGTAGCAGGAGCTATTCATACGACGTCTGGCCTTGTGGAGCATGTGCGTTCACGTCTGTCGCGCCAAATTACTGCACAATTTACAGCTCCCGGTGGTTACTTGCCCATGGTTACTTTATCACCAACATGGGAAACAGCCTTTATTGAATCGCTTGTGGGTGAAGGAGAAGAAAAGCAGCTTGCCATTGCCCCTTCTAAAATACAGGAATTTGTTATTGCTATTCGCGATGCTTTTGAAGAAGCCGCAAAAATGGGAGATGTGCCCGTCCTTTTAACCAGCCCTGCTATTCGTCATCACGTACGTTCTATCATAGACCGGTTTCGCCCCCAGACAGCGATTTTGTCACAATCTGAAATCCATCCAAGAGCTAAGTTGAAAACGGTTGGCATGATTTAGGGGCAGGACCTTAGCGCAACGGTTATGTCAGAGCTGCCTTCATGTGGTATTCGGGCGCATAATTATCTGGTAAATGAAAAGTTGCACTTTGTCCTGAGATTTCCTCTATGAGAGCTTTTGATAACCTGTGTGCAATGCCGAAACTAATTTTAAAGCCACCTGTTGCAACATAGATCGGCTTATCTTCAAAAAGTTTGCCAACAATTGGTTCGCGTTCATGGCATTTCGGGCGAATGCCGGCCCAGCGTTCTACCTCGATAGCTTCTTTTAACAGTGGGCAGAGGTTGAATGCTTTTTGAATAAGTGTTTCAAGTTTTTCATCGGTTGCAAGCTTTTCATCGGTTGATTGACAATCTTCCCATGTTTTTTCCGATGTAGAGCCAACAGCACAAAAGCCATTTTGATGGGGGACGACATAAATGCCATCATCGTAAAGGATGGGTAAACCCTCGGGGAGAGAAAGTTTAAATGTGGCAGCCTGCCCTTTGATGCCGGTACCAATATCGAGGCCCAAAATTTTATGAGGATAAGAAAAAGTTTGATATCCTTGTGCAAGGACTATTGCCTTGGATGAAACTTTTTCGCGGCCATTATTAAAGCGTGCGATATTATTTTCAAATCCTTCAAAAGTGTATCCAGTCCTTATAGTAACGCAAGGAGGTAGAGCAGCTTTAAGGGCGACACTATAAAGCCTGGGGTTAAGACGGGCAGCAAAGGTGTCTAACAAATAACCAAGAGGAGTGCTTCCTCCTGAAAGCCAATTCTCAAAACGATTATCTTGGTAATGGGCGAAAGTGTAATCTTTCCAGATTTCTTCTGCTGCTTTTTTTCGCGCTTCTGCTTCCTTTAAAAAACGCTCTTTTCTCACAGGCATAATGCGCCCAACGCGACCATACCCCGTTTGAAGGCCTGTTTCATCTTCCAGTTTTTGGGTAAGCATCTCAAGCTCCAACAAGGCATCAAACTGAAATTGTTTTTTTTCAATCCAGCCTGTGGGTAAAAAGGGCATCAAAGCACCTAAAAGGCCGTTGCTGGCGCCTTGACCAATATCGGGGCAACTTTCAGCGAGTAAAACATTAAGTCCGGCTTCACCGGCCCATTTTGCTGTCCATAAGCCAAAAATACCGGCTCCCACTACTATTAAGTCATATGTTTTCTTGTCATCTATCATAAAGCGGGTTTATGACGTGTTTTATGGAAAAGAAAGAAAAAAATATTGAATGGGATGAAAACGGCACGCCCATTGCCTTGCGATTTGATGACCCTTATTACTCAAAGCGCGATGGGCGGGCAGAAAGTAACCATGTTTTTATTCAGGGAAATGACCTTATCACTCGGTTTGAAAAAACAGAAAGCCTGCATACCGCAGAGTTAGGGTTTGGCACAGGGCTTAATTTTCTGGAAACGCTCAATTTATGGAAAAAGATTGCACAGAAAGAGGCGAAACTTTTTTATACGTCTTTTGAGCTTTATCCCCTTGATATTGCAGATATTCAAAAAGCGTTAGTGCCGTGGCCGGATTTGGCAAAATACTTTCAACCTTTTGAAGAGCAGTATGCACAGCAAACAGGTTTACCGGGTTTTTATGAACTAAGCCATGAAAACGTTACTTTGTGTCTTGCCATTGGAGATGCCAACCAGCTTGTACCCAAAATGACTAATAAAGCCGATGCATGGTATCTGGATGGTTTTAGCCCTGCTAAAAATCCTGAATTATGGAATGAGGCGTTGATGAAGGCTGTTTATGAAAAGACCTCGAAAGGAGGCACCTTTGCTACCTATTCTGCAGCTGGTTGGGTGCGGAAAATGCTTGAGGAAGCAGGCTTTCAAGTTGAGCGTATTAAAGGCTTTGCAGCCAAGAAACATATGTCAATTGGTAAAAAGCTTTAATCTATTCGTCAACGGGGTCTTCAATACAACGAAAATCAGCAGGTAACCGATTGCCTTGAAAGTCAATATGAACAACATTGATATTATGTCGGCGACACCATACCTGAATACCAATAGTGGTAAAGCCAACATCAACTGCAGCATATTCACGCATGGACAACCCGCCAGAACGGCCTTGCAGCACGTCTTCTGAACATTTGGCGCAAACAATTGGATGCGTTAGTCCATATTTAAGGGCGGAAATATCACTCATGCTTTGTATTTACCCAAAAAAACGCCGTTTCACAATATTTTGTCAAAGCAGATGAAGACTTATCCTAAGTTTTCACATGCTTATTCTCTTATATAGTCAAATTGCAAACATTAAATGCGCCGGTTGTAACATGACTGGATTATGCTGAAAGAATACCTGCTTCTCAAGGTGCTATAGCGTAATCCTTTTAAAATGATCATTATTTTAAAATAAAAAATGAGCGAAAACAAAGGAATATAGCTAAAATACTTAGGCTCATGATCTATTAAATCCATTATATGACGATAGCCGCGATCGTTATTGCAGCGAAGAAGATGTCTGCGCATCTGTCGTATCTGGTCGCAATTCTGCGCCAATCCTTGATCCTA
>CALHLB010000165.1 GCA_938034375.1 uncultured Alphaproteobacteria bacterium
CCCTATCAAACGCCAAGCACCAGCTAATTAATAGGTCAAGACCTTAGTTAATAGGTACGGATCCTAAAACAGCCAGCGTTAGACCTATGAAATCTTTCTTGCTTTCTTCCTTCACTGACAGGTAACATCTTTTTGAAGATGTTTTTAATAGAAAAGCGTCCTTATTGGTTTGCTGTTCATATATTATCATTATCATGTATTTAAATAATTTTTACATCGGTCACGCTGGCAGGAGTTGAGGCATGTTGATTAAACGCCGTAAGGGTTGGGAAATTTCAGAGAATGAGGCGACGCCAGAAAGTGCCTATTTAAACAGGCGCCAATTGGTTGCTGCTGGCGGTATTGCAGCAGGCAGCGCCATTTTGCCACAAAATGCAAAAGCGCAAGGTGTTAATGACTGGGTTGGCTCGCTTTTTGGCGGTGGAAAAGGCGGTAGTTCAAAGACAGATGAAAAACCTGATCCTAGCCTGAAATATTATCCCATGTGGCATAATCAAACTTATAAGCTGGACCGTGAATTAACGCCGCAGGATGTTAATGAATCCTATAATAATTTTTATGAGTTCGGGTCACATAAGCGCATTGCGCGCGCGGCACAGGCTTTAAAAATCCGTCCATGGGAAATTACCATTGATGGTATGGTGGAAGAAGAAATAAAAATCGGTATTGATGATTTAATGCCAAAAATGAAATTACAGGAACGCCTTTACCGTCATCGTTGTGTGGAAGCCTGGTCGATGACCATTCCCTGGTCCGGCTTTCAGATGTCTGATCTGGTTAAATTTGCAAAGCCTTTATCATCGGCGAAATATATTCGTATGGAAACGTTTCATGACCCTGATATGGCTAGCGGTCAAAAGGCGACATATCAACCGTGGCCTTATATTGAAGGGGTAACAATTGAAGAAGCGATGAACGAGCTTTCTTTCCTTGTTACTGGAACCTATGGCAAGCCAATGGCAAAACAGCATGGCGCCCCGTTGCGTTTAGCCTTACCTTGGAAATATGGCTTCAAGTCCATTAAATCAATTGTGAAATTTACCTTTACAGATAAGCGCCCCGTTAGCTTTTGGGAAGAATTGCAGGCTGCTGAATATGGTTTTTGGGCCAATGTAAACCCAAAAGTACCTCACCGCCGCTGGAGCCAGGCAACCGAACGTGTGTTGCATACGGGAAATCGCGTGCCGACACTGCTTTATAATGGATACGGTGAATATGTGGCGGATCTTTATAAGAATGTTCCAAAACGTGAGCGTTTGTTTACGTAAGTTTATTTTTAAAATAAGTAGTCATAAGCGCGAGATTATCTTAGCGCATGATGCATTTTCATGAATTCATCTGTTATGCGCTAAGCCTTTATTCTTACGCGCTTTTTTATCCTATAAGTGAATTCACTTATGGGAAACACGCTCTAGTCTCGCGCTTTTTTGTTAGGACGTGCCGGCTGTTGTCGCAATCCATAAATAAAGCGGCAGCCCTATTGCGATGTTGAAGGGAAAGGTAACACCAAGCGACATGGTTAGGTAAATGCCTGATTTTGCATGAGGTAGAGCAATTTTCATGGCAGCAGGTACTGCAATATAAGAAGCTGATGCAGAAAGTACCATAAGCAGAAAGATGCCGCCTTGTGATAGACCGACAAGCCAGCCTGCGCCATAACCGAATAACGATGCGATTAATGGCATTAAGATGCCAAAAGTAAAAAGGCCTCGTGTAAGATATTGCTTGTTTTCCAAGATGCTGCGTCCGGCTGAAAGGCCCATATCAAGCAGGAAGAGGCACAAAATTCCGGTGAAGGGAACTACAATAAACGGGTTGAGTTCTTGAAGGCCTTCTTTGCCCGTAATTGCACCAATAATAAAAGCACCTACGAGCAATACAATCGATCCATTGCCAATAATATCGCGCATTAATTTTCTTTTTGATTGTGTGCTATTACCTCTTGAGCCTGCAATCCATAGGGCCGATATTATTGCCGGCACTTCCATAACGGCAGCAACGGCTACCATATAACTTTCAGCTTTAATACCATTGAGATCAAGCAAGCTTGATGCGGTTACGAAAGTAACAATGGAAATGGAACCATAATGCCCCGCAACGGCAGCGGCATTAAGATCGTCCAGTTTTGTCATGATTTTAAGTAGAAAGAAGGCAATAAATGGCAGAATGAATGAAAGAATCGCACCAGCCCCTAAAGTGGCAAAAGTTTGCCAGCCTAAACCATTGGAAACAAGATTGGCGCCTCCCTTAAAACCTATAGAAAATAGGAGGTAGATAGACATAATTTTAGCTGCTGTTTCCGGTATGGATAAATCGCTACGCGCAATTGCTGAAACTAAGCCAAGGATAAAAAAAAGAATTGTTGGAGCCAGCAGATTGCTTGCTAATAGATTAAGGGCTGTATCCATTATCATAATCCTGTTTTTAAAAACACTTTGTGCCAGTACCCCTTGAAAAGTGCGGGATATAGATGTTGATTAACGACTGGAGGCAGCTTTTATCTTGCGATTAATAATCAGTCTAATATATTGTAAATATAACTAATATAGGAAAAAACTATAATTGCGCCTAACACTACGCCAATTGCGTTACATTGTTGCTGTTGCTGAAACGGGTCGTTTTGGCTTGGCTGCTAAAAAATTGAATGTGGCTCAACCCAGTCTTTCGGCACAAATTGCTGAATGTGAGGCGGAGTTGGGATTTACGGTTTTTGATCGGGGGCGACATGGGGCTAATATGACTTATTTGGGCGCAGAGGTTGTGCGCCGGTCACGTATTATTTTACGTGAGACGGAAGATTTGCTTGCTGTTGCCAAAGGTCGCCAACTTTTTGATGACCAATTACGATTAGGTGTTCTTCCTTCGGTTGGTCCTTATATTTTACCTAATGTGGTGCGTAAGTTACACAAGGATTATCCAAATTTGCGCCTTGTTTTGAATGATGCCAGTACATCTGATCTGGAAGCTGGTTTACGTGATGGGGAGTTGGATCTTATTATTTCAACACCGCAAGACCACCCCAATACAGATCAGACCCTCTTGTTTCATGAACGGTTTTGGGCCGCCTTTGCACTGGATGATCCATTGGCTGAGGGGCGGGATGTGTTGAAAAAGAAAGATCTTGAAAACCAACTTTTTCTAACGCTAAATCGTTCCCACAGATTATCACGTATTGCCCATGATATTGCCAATTTTTGTGGCGCATCGATATCTTCTGATTATACAGGTAGTAGCCTTGATACGATACGTTTGATGGCGGCAACAGGTGCAGGTGTTGCTATTTTGCCGGAAATTTATACTTCAGCCGTTGGCATGAAAAGCGACGATATTATCGTTCGGCGTATTGACATGGAAATAGCAGAAAGGGACTTGGCCCTCATTCAGAAAAAACGTACAGAACCGATTTATGGTACAGAGGTTCTTGCAAAGGTTTTGAGGGAAGAGGCGGTGCGCTATTTGGTTTGAGCTATGCCTTTAAAAATGAGGTTCATTTTTAAAGGCATGCGCTTATATGTTTTGAATGCTGTTTCTAGGGTCTGGACCTATTAATTAACTGATGATTGGTT
>CALHLB010000166.1 GCA_938034375.1 uncultured Alphaproteobacteria bacterium
ACAATCAAACCCCCCGCGTGCGAAATTCTTCTCAATAAGGGGAGGTATGTTTCTTGCTCATAATGGTTTTCCTTTTACAGAGTTTTACTCTCAGGTAAAACCAGAGCGGTTCAATCTCGCCCGTTTCCATAAAAAAACATTCTGCTATTCCAAAGCAATACATATGGTGCAAGCTACACTCACCCTCTTCTTTACTGATAACTGGAGCGATTATCTATTTTAATGCACCAATGCCCAAAATTTTATATAGGCTTGGTGTTTATAGGATAGAAAGGGACAAAAAAGCGAACTTTTGGTGTAATATGGTCAATAGCTTTTATTGCAAAAGCCGGTGATTCTGGCGCTTTCAATATCTCCTGATTTTCTGTAGAAGAGTCTTTTGTAGTCAATGGCGGAGACGAAGGGATTCGAACCCTCGATACGGCTCGACACCGTATACTCCCTTAGCAGGGGAGCGCCTTCAGCCACTCGGCCACGTCTCCACGAACTGGCGTACAGAAAACAGAAAGATAGATCAAGACATAAGTCGTAACTTTTTTACATTATCATGACATATTCATGCTCTATTGGCACAGCATCTAATGGCGAGTCCCCAAATATAAATGGTCACATTACATGAATGAAGAATATAGCGATCTTTCACCTTCTAGCAACATCTCACGTCTTCTGGAAATTATGCAGCGTTTACGAGACCCGGAAACTGGTTGTCCCTGGGATCAAAAACAAACCTTTAAATCCATAACACCTTATACAATTGAAGAAGCTTATGAGGTGCGTGACGCTATTGAACGTGAAAACATGGATGATTTATGTGATGAATTGGGTGATCTATTATTACAAGTTGTTTATCATGCAGAAATTGCCAAAGAAAAAGGTGCCTTTGATTTTGGTGATATCGTAAAAGCAATTACTGCAAAGATGTTGCGGCGTCATCCACACGTTTTTGGTAATGACGATCAAAAGAATAACGGCTTTCAAAAAGGCCAATGGGAAGCAATAAAACAACAGGAAAAAAATATTAAGCAGAAGGGCAGTGCTTTTGAAGGGCAAACAACCTTTCTCTCAATCGTTCCTATTGCTCTACCCGCTCTCACTCATGCCTTAAAATTACAAAAGAAAACATCAAAAGTCGGCTTTGATTGGGATAATTTGGATAAAGTATTTGAAAAAATGAAGGAAGAGATTCAAGAATTTGAAGAAGAATATTCCAAAATAAATGAATATTCTTTCGATAAAGATGCCCTTGAAAAGGAAATGGGTGATATTTTATTTGTCGCTGTAAACCTTTCCCGCCATTTGAAAATAGATCCAGAAGCAGCATTACATTGCACCAACCAAAAATTCATCAAGCGATTTAATTTTATAGAGGAAAGCTTAAACGCTCAGGGGCTTTCTCTTGAAAAAGCGACTTTAGAAGAGATGGAAGCTGAATGGCAAAACGCCAAAAAACTGGATTAGAGCGTGTTTCCTATAAGTGAATTCACTTATGGGATAAAAACTCGTTAAAAGATAAAGATTTAGCGCATAACAGATGAATTCATAAAAATGCATTATGCGCTAATGGCTAAAATACTTATTTAATTCATGCCAGCGAGATGATCTTACCGTCAAAGTTGTCACACCATCTTCGTCATCAAAACGAGATAGAACAGAACCAAGGTTGTAAAATTTATAAATATTTAAAAGATCTGAACCGTAAAGGGTTATAGTTTTAGTGATTTTTTTTTCATTCAGCAAGTCTTCCAGCTTGCTCAAAAGACCTTCAATCCCCTCACCCGTATGGGCGGAAGTAAGGCAAATAGTCGCCTCCCCTTCCCGAGCCTGAGCTTTAGCCTCAATCGCACCAACATCATCCAAATTATCAACTTTATTCCAAACCTCAAGATAATGCACACCACTTTGTTTTAAGCTTTCACTATCCCTTACATCAACACCAAGACTGCTTAGAACATCCAAAACGTCCTCTGCCTGGGATCGATTATCTTCGTGAGAAATATCTCGCACATGAACAATGATATCGGCCTCAACCACTTCTTCCAAAGTAGCACGAAAAGCGGCGATAAGGTCTGTGGGCAAATTAGAAATAAAACCCACAGTATCCGTTAAAACGACAGAGGTACCTTGCGGTAATTCCAACCGTCGCAATGTGGGATCCAGTGTTGCAAAAAGAAGATCTTTTTCAAAAACATCAGCCTGTGTTAAACTGTTAAAAAGCGTTGACTTACCAGCATTCGTATAACCAACAAAGGCAATAATTGGTACTTCATTTTTCTGTCTTTTTTTACGGTGAAGTGCACGCGTCCTCTTTACCTGTTCTAATTGTTTTTCCAGCCGTTCAATTTTATTTTGTAATTCTCGTCTGTCTGATTCGATTTGGGTTTCACCGGGTCCACCAAGAAAGCCACCCCCGCCGCGCTGTCTTTCAAGGTGTGTCCATGATCGCACAAGCCGCCCTTTCTGGTAACGTAATGCAGCCAAATCTACCTGCAACTTACCTTCCCGTGTTTGCGCTCTGGCACCAAAAATTTCCAGAATGACGCCAGTTCTATCAAGCACCTTAACATCCCACGCTCGTTCAAGGTTTCTTTGTTGAACAGGCGTTAAAGGATGATCAACCAAGACAAGGTCAATTTTTTCATTTTTAATAAGGTTTAAAAGTTCATCAACCTTACCGCCACCATAAAGAGTGGCAGGTTTCAATTGATTAACACGCGATATATCTTGAGCAACGATTTCAAGCTCTATAGCCTCAGCTAGGCCACACGCTTCTTCAAGTTGCGCTTGTGGTGTTCTTAAGAATTGCCGCACCTTTTCATCATCGCTAGAAAAGTCGCCCGACTTCAATTCAATGATTGGGACAAAAACACCGCACCTTGTCTTCGGTTTATCCGTTACGATTAAACTATCATCACTCATAATTTAATGAATGCACCGAATCTTATTTGTAATAAGCGTTCTCTAGTCATCTTCATTTTCAAAAATCTGAAGAGGTTGTGACGGCATAATTGTTGAAATGGCGTGTTTATATACCAATTGCGAATGCCCATCACGGCGCAATAAAAGGCAAAAATTATCAAACCAGGTAACAACACCTTGTAATTTAACGCCATTAACGAGAAAAACTGTTAAAGGCGTTTTGGATTTTCTAACATGATTAAGAAAATAATCTTGTAAATTTTGCGAGCGTTCAGCCATTATTTTCGTTGCCCTTTTTTACGGCTAGGGTCACCATGATGAATATTGGTACTTCTTTTAAATTAAGAACCTACCCTTTACAGGCTTACACAACACGAACAATTTCACAAGACACTTTTCACAATAAATCGCATTTCATTCAGCATAATCATGGAAATGCTGGCGTAAGCGGCGGCTAATTTCGCCTGGCTTACCATCTCCAACTTGCTTATTGTCAATAGAGACAACAGGCATAACAACAGTTGTTGCAGCTGTAATAAAGGCTTCCTTGGCTTCTTGCGCTTCTTTAACGGTGAAGCGGCGCTCTTCTATTTTAATTTGATGATTGTTAGCCGTCTTCAAAACACCTTCCCTTGTAATACCCTTTAAAATGCCTCGTTTTGCATCCCTTGTAACCAGCACATTGTCTTTTGTAACAATCCAAGCATTGGTTGAAGAGCCTTCAGTAACGTTATTTTCGCCATCAACAAACCATGCCTCATAAGCACCATTTTCCTTGGCTTTCTGTTTTGCCATAACATTGGGAAGAAGCGAGACGGTCTTAATATCCACGCGTTCCCACCTATTATCAGGCACTGTAATAACGGCAACGCCCTTTTCTGCATTTTTATCACTATCTGCTCTAGAAGTTGATTTTGCAGTCAAAACAACGGCTGGCGGTGTATCATCAGAGGGAAATGGATGATTTCTAGGTGCAACGCCACGCGTTACCTGAATATAAATCATTCCGTTTTTAACTTTATTGCGCTGTTGAATTTCTTTCATAACAAAAACAAGCGCATGGCCAGAAAGTCCCTGTTTCATTGAAAGTTCTTTTGCAGAACGTTCAAGGCGGTCTAAATGGCCCTTCACATCAATAATTTTGCCATCTCTTACCTCACAAACCTCATAAATACCATCAGAAAACTGGTAGCCACGGTCTTCAATATGAACACAAGCTTCATTATGGGGGATATATTGTCCGTTGACATAGGCAATTCTGCTCATTTTCTATTCCTGTTTTATCGACTTCCAAGCCAGTAAGTTTTATTAAAGGCTGCTAATAACGCGAGTATGTGTAATCTGCCAAGTATCATCAGGCAAGATAAAACAAACCTCGACAAATCATCCATCGCTGAAAATTGCGTCCACTGCCCTGTTTCCTGCCAACCTGTTGCATAAAATCCGCCCATATTAGAAAAGGCTGCAATAGATGCAAGAAGCGCTTCCTCAAAACTATTAAGCCTTAATGATAAGAATAATGTGCCCAGCATAGTAACAACTGTGACTGAAAAAAAATAAGTCCAGACAGCCTTAATCGTCTGGACATTCATTTTTTGTGTACCAAAATAAGAACGATGCACACTATTGGGGTAAACCAGTTTATTTAGATCTTTTATCGAATGGCTGAACATAATGCCAATACGGTAAAAAGTAATGCCGCCTGAGGTTGAAAAAGAACATCCCCCAACCAAAACAATCATCAAAACAATTGAAGCAGGCAAAACACTAAAAGAACCATTTCTAATTTCAAAACCAGTTGTACTAACAAGGGAAGCAGCTGTAAAAAAACCTTCACCAAGCGCCTTAACAGGCGATAAAACATGGACCGATCCAGCCCTATCAAAAAGCGTTAGCGCATAAACAATGCCAAGAATAAAAATTGCCAACAAATAAAAATATGTCTCTCTGTGGCGCAATAACAAATCTTCTCGCCCTGCAAACAGATAACGCTGCCAGATAACACTTGTACCTGCAAGTGTCATAAAAACAACAAGTATGAAAGAAGTAAAACCACCTCCCAAAGAATCCAGCGGCATATCGCTTATAGCCATGCCACCCGATGAAACGGTAACTAATGACAAAAGAAAAGCCTCTTGCAAAGGGGTTTGAGCAATCACCAGAAAAAGAAAGCATAAGAGAGTGAAAAGAAAATAGGTGGCCGCAATCGTATAGGCCATATAACCAGATGCTGAATAGGAAGAAGTTTTTTCATGCCTTGCCAAGACACCTTGTTTTTTTGGCAAACCGCCCAAGCCAGCTGGAGCGATAATCATAAAGACCGTCATCAAAGTTAAAAGACCGCCAAGCCATTGGCAAATTGAACGTAAAACCAAAACAGAAAGAGGAATTTGCTTAACAGACGAAAAAATACTGGCGCCTGTTGTTGTAAGCGCAGAAGTCGCCTCAAAATACGCCTGAATAATTGTTATGCCTGTCGATTGTTTGATTGAAATTGCAACAGGCAAAGGCAAGAAAACCCATAAAATAACCAGCAACATGCAACCCTGAACGCGATTTAACTGCCAACCTCCCCGCCTGAAAGCAAAATAAAAACAAATTGAAATATGAATTGTAAGACCAGCCATAATAAGGTTAACGGCTTCTGGTCCGCTTTCGCGGCCAATTAGGGCGCAAAGAGCAATCAAACTCCCCATTAATGCAAACCAGACTGCGGCAAACCGAAAAACTGTAGCCATTAATCTATCCAAAGAAATCCAGGCTTACACGGAACATTTGTTCAACATTTTTAACCTGTTGCGCTTCTGCAAAAATAACGACTCTATCTCTAGCCTTAATAGTTGTATCTCCGGTTGGAATAATAACGGCGCCGTTGCGATAAATTGCACCAATACGAATACCTGCCTCTAAATCAAGGTCGCGCAAGGGAATTCCGATAAGAGAAGAAGTTTCAAGCGCTTCTGCTTCTATTGCTTCTGCCATACCACCTTGAACAGAATGAACAGCGCGAATACGTCCCTTTCTAACATGTTGTAAAATTTTTGAAATCGTAACTTGGCGCGGGTTAATGTGTGCATCAATACCAAGAGAGCGCGTTATGGCCGGGTATCCCTGATTATTAAGAAGCGCCATTGTTCTGTTACATCCCATCTGCTTTGCCATAACGCACGATAAAACGTTGACTTCATCATTATTAGTCAAAGAAACCATCATGTCTGCTTGCTGTGTATCGGCCTCGGCAAGCAAAGCTTCATCAAGCGCGCTGCCATTTAAAACGACAGTTTTTTGTAATTGGTCTGCAACAGTTATAGCTCTGTCTTTTTTACTTTCAATAATTTTGACTTTTGCCCGCGTCTGATTATTTTCAATAAAACGCGCAACATAAAGCCCAATATTGCCCCCTCCGGCAATAACAACCCTGTTGGCCTGTTTTTCATCATGCCCAAAAATACCAAGTGTACGCCTTATTTGATGGCGTTCAACTGCAACATAAACAAGGTCTCCTGCCAACATGCTGTCATCCGATTTGGGAACAAACATGCTTTGTCCCCTATGAATCCCTACAACAACGCAATCAAGCTTGGGAAAAAGGTCTGAAAGCTGGCGTAAAGGCGTTTCAACAACCGGACAATCATCATTGCAATGAATCCCAACAACAGCAATATTACCATCAGCAAACGTCACTGTATCATCAGATCCAGGCACCTGAAGTCGCCGAAGCAGCATTTCACCCACCTCAACTTCTGGCGAAATGATCACATCAATTGGCATATGCTGCCGTGAAAAAAGGTCTTGCCAATGCGGTTTTAAATAAGACTGGGCGCGAATACGGGCAATCTTGGTTGGCACATTAAAAAGAGAATGCGCCACTTGGCAAGCAACCATATTAACTTCATCATAAAGTGTAACGGCAATCAACATATCGGCATCGCCCACACCAGCTAACTGCAATGTGTCTGGGTGTGCGCCATGCCCAACATAGGCACGCACATCCAATATTTCCCGAATACGATGAATAAGTGCATCAGATGAATCAATGACAGTAACGTCATTGCCTTCTGCTGAAAGGCGTTCGGCAATACCGAAACCCACTTGCCCTGCACCACAAATAACGACTTTCATGTTTGTACTGGCCCTATATTTAAAAACGAATGCAATGAATGTTTGAATTTCATAAGTAGCTCAACGCAAAGGCATAAGAAATTGAGTACAAAATCCCCCCTTAGGAAGCTTTGGCAGTAGAGTTTTTCGCGTTAACGCCAAGCGATTTTAACTTTCGATGCAAAGCAGAGCGCTCCATCCCAACAAAATCTGCTGTTCTTGAAACATTACCACCAAATCTTGAAATCTGTGCCAAAAGATATTCCCGTTCAAAAATTTCACGCGCTTCCCTTAAAGGAAGAGCCATAAGCTGTTCCCCGCCATTAGCATTAGGCCCGCCAGGCGCAGAAGGTAAATAGGCACCAATATCTTGCGGCAATAAATCAACTGTAATTTCGCTTTCCTGATCTCCTTGCGTCAAAATCATCAAACGTTCAACATTATTACGTAGTTGGCGAATATTGCCAGGCCAGTTATGCCCCTGTAAAACAGCCATTGCATCTTGCGCGATGCGTCGTTTCGGCAAGCCCTGCACCTCTGAAATCTCATCCATAAAATAGTCTACCAAAAGCGGCACATCATCCCGCCTTTCTGATAGAGCCGGCACACGCAAAGGCACAACAGCCAAACGATGGAACAGGTCATCGCGAAATGTACCTTGATCGATTTCAGCTTCCAGATTACGCGAGGTTGAGGAAACAAAACGCACATCAACCTTAACAGGCGTTGCCCCGCCAAGACGATAAAAACTCTGACCTATCAAAACACGCAAAATCTTATTTTGTGTTTCAATCGGCATGTCTGCCACTTCATCAAGATAAAGCGTGCCGCCATGCGCGCGCTCCAATGCGCCAACTCTCCTGGCTCTTCCATCTTTTTCTTCAGAACCAAACAGCTCTTCTTCCACTTGATCTTCTGCAATACCACCAGTTGCCAAAATGACAAAAGGCCCCTTTGCCCTGTGGGATTGTGCATGAATTTCACGTGCAATCATTTCCTTACCAGAACCGGAAGGTCCAGAAATCATAATACGACTATTGGCAGGCGCTATGCGTTGCGCGGTTTGCAGCATTTGCCTGAATATCAAAGAATCACCAATAAGCTTACTTTCAAAACCTGCTCTTTGTCTTAGTTCCTGCACCTCGTTTCGAAGGTTTGAAATTTCAAGCGCGCGCTCTGTCACTTGAAGCAAGCGGTCCATTTTGAAAGGTTTTTCAATATAATCATAAGCACCGCGCTGAATGGCAGAAACAGCTGTTTCAATATTGCCATGCCCGGAAATCATAATAACAGGCAAATCCTTGTGTTGCTTTTTCAATTCATCAAGCACATCCAAACCATCAATTGAACTGCCTTGCAGCCAAATATCCAGAAAAACAAGAGATGGTCTTCTTTTGGCAACCTCTTCCAATGCAGCATGAGCAGTGGATGCAGAGCGCGTCTCAAAGCCTTCATCTTCCAAAAGACCTGTTACAAGATCACGAATGTCATCTTCATCATCAACTACAAGAATATCTGTCGTCATGTATCTTTTCTCACTATTTATTCCTGTTTTCACGCGGCTGCATTTTCATTCGGCAGCATTTCTTTATGGGTAGGCAGAGAAATACGAACCATTGCCCCTTTGCCAGTTTTTTCATAACCTGGAGCGTCCAAGAGTTCCACTTTTCCCTTATGGTCTTCAACCACTTTAACAACAATAGAAAGACCGAGGCCCGTTCCCTTCTTGCGCGTGGTCATATAGGGCTCCAAAAGTTGATGCCGATTTTCTTTTGGCCAGCCTTTGCCATTATCAATAATTTCAACACGCATCTGCTTTTCATCATAAAAAGCCTGAATATGTATCTGACCCTCAGGTCGTTGATCATTATCATTTTGCCCTATAATGGCTTCTCCAGCATTTTTTACCAAATTGGTAATAGCCTGAGAAATCAAACGTTCATCGAAATAACCAGTCATTGCTTCATCAGGTAAATCAACCGAAAAAGATAATTCTGGTTGGGCAACTTCACGCACATAAACAGCTTCTTTCAAACAATCACGCAAATCACCTTTTTCAAACCGAGGCTTTGGCATACGTGCAAAAGACGAAAATTCATCAACCATACGCCCAATATCGCCCACCTGACGCACGATCGTATCTGTACATTTATCAAAAACCTGTTGGTCTTTCTCGTCCAGATTTTTACCAAAACGCCGGCGCAAACGTTCGGCGGAAAGCTGAATAGGCGTTAAAGGGTTTTTAATTTCATGGGCAATGCGGCGGGCAACATCGGCCCAAGCAGAGGTACGCTGCGCTGTCACAAGATCAGTAATATCATCTAATGTTAACACAAAGCCGTCTCGACCCTCATCAGAAAACTCTGTTGTAATACGAGCATTAACGGTAATTTCCATACCTCGTCTTATAAGAGAAATCTCTGCCCCATAATTAGACTTGTCATCCCGGCAGGCTTTGGCCATCAAATCTGAAATTTCCGGTATAATATCCACAACCTTTTGGCCAATAATCGTATTATTTTCATCAATTAACCTAAGGCCAAAAGGGTTTACAACCTCAATTGTACCTTGCTTGGAAATACCGATAACACCAATTGTAACACCAGCAAGCACCGTTTCAATAAATCGTCTTCTGTGGTCCAATTGTTCATTTGCTTCCAGAAGTTCACCGCGATGAGCATTCAACTGGCTTGTCATTTCATTAAAAGTTGAACTTAAAGCAGCAATGTCACCTTCTTTTTTACGAACAGGCAATTGAATTGAAAGATCCCCTTTTGAAACCGATTGTGCAGCCACCATCAACCGTCTAATTGGATTAACAAGATTATCAGCAAAATTAATGGCAACCCAAACAGAAGAAATAAGAAGCACAAGCGCAACACCAAGATATAAAAGAGCAAAAGCAAGTTGAGTTCCCGTTCTTGAATTTTGTAAAGCGGAATATTCAAGCGCTTTTTCCTCTGCATCCCTTAAATATTGAACAACCTTGGGGTCAACGGCACGTATTGCATAGAAAAAATGGTCATCAAAAAGATCTGCCCTGATTATGGCACCAACCAAATTTTTTGTGCGTCCCGGATTGATGAAGATTGGCACACGATCAACGGTCTTCTTTGCATCTTCCAATGCAATTTCTGGCACTTCTGGCCATTGTTGCCTAGGTGAACGAACCTGCGCGCTACCAATAACTTTGCCATCCGCATCCAAAAGCTGTAAATGGGGTAGGTTTCTAATTCTGGCCTGCGTTGTTAAAAAAAGCTTTAATTGTTGAGAGCTGCCACCAATACGTTCAAAATCTAATGAAACGCCATGTATATCTGTCAAAAGAAAGCGGGCATGTTCATTAAGATACGATCTTGCAACAGTAACAGAAGAACGCACAATACTTTGGGTGCGATCTGAAAACCACCGATCCAACCCCTGATCAAGAGTAAAGCTGGCAACAACAGCCACAATAACAGCAGGAATTGAAGCAATAATCGCAAAAAGGCTAACAATACGAATATGCAGTCTAGCAGCAACACGCCCTTTAAGGCGTGCGCGCCACAATCTAAAAACTTCATAAGAAACAATAAGAACAAGGCATAAAATAAGACCCGTAATAAGGCCCGCAATACGTTTTGTGACGCTTGGCGTTGGCTCTATAGGCGTGTAACCCATTAAAACCGCAAAAGCAAAAATAGTTGAAACAAGAGCAACAGAAACAAGTATCAAGCCGAGCAGTCGGCCAGGCTTCAAAAGCTGAACTTTTTTAAGAAAAGCTCCCCTTTTTGCCGGGGCATTTACATCTTTCTTCATGATACTGTTTCAAAACACTCATAATTAAAATTTGGCTTTTCACAGTGTTAGCAAAAAGAGATTAATTTGCAACAGATTTGTTACTTAAATGACACACATATATAGCTAAACCATTTTAAAAGGATTACTTTAATGTTGAAATGTATTGCACACCAAATGCATAGAAGAGCTTTAGCTAGAAACTCGAATAACAGGAATTTGCAAATCTCGTATCTTTTTACGCAACGTATTTCTGTTAAGTCCAAGCAATTCCGCTGCCTTGATCTGGTTACCCCGCGTTGCAGATAAAGTTGTTGTAAGTAACGGATATTCAAGCTCCTTCAAAAGGCGATAATAAAGCCCTGGCGGGGGTAATTCCTCACCAAATTCATTAAAATAGCTCGCAAGATAGCGCTCAATTGACCCACCAAGACTCTGATCTTCCATTTCCGCCATACGTATAAGAGCAGGCTCTTCCAACTGATCAAATTCAGCCGAAATGATTGCTTCGGTAATAACATCTTCAGGACACAGCGCGGCAAGTTTTCTTGCAAGATTTTCAAGCTCACGAATATTACCTGGCCAATGATGCCTTTTCAAGCGATCGAGTGCCGACTGGTCAATCTGTTTGGCACCAAGCCCCTCTTTTTCTGCCAAAGAAAGGAAATGATGTACCAGATCAGCAATATCATCCAACCTTTCACGCAAGGGTGGAAGGCGCAATGGCACAACATTTAAACGAAAATATAAATCTTCTCTAAAAAGGCCTTGAGAGATAAGTTGACGCAAATCCTTATTGGTTGCAGCAATAATTCGCACTTCAGTTTTTATGGGCGTACGTCCACCAACCGTTGTATATTCCCCCTGTTGCAAAACCCTTAACAAACGAGTTTGAGCATCCATTGGCATATCGCCAATCTCATCAAGAAACAGAGTGCCACCTTCTGCCTGTTCAAATCGTCCCGTTGCGCGGGTTTGAGCGCCTGTAAAAGCTCCTTTTTCATGGCCAAAAAGTTCTGCTTCAATCAAGTCTCGCGGAATAGCTGCCATGTTAATGGCAACAAACGGGCCATGTTTGCGCTTACCATAATCGTGCAAGGCACGCGCAACCAACTCCTTACCCGTTCCCGATTCACCATTGATCATAACCGTAAGATCTGTTTGCATTAAACGCGCTAAAACACGGTAAATTTCCTGCATGGCGGCAGAGCGGCCAACAAGTGGCATATTATCCTGATTACTAGCACCATCATCTTTTAAGATTTGGCCTTTAGGCTCTTGAAGTGCGCGCCCAATAACAGAAATAAGCTCTGTCAAATCGAACGGTTTTGGTAAATATTCATATGCCCCTCTCTCTGAAGCCTTAATCGCAGTCATAAAAGTATTTTGCGCGCTCATAACAATAATTGGAATGTCAGGTCTGGCCCTTTTTATACGCGGTAATAAATCAAAAGCATTTTCATCTGGCATAATGACATCAGTAATAATAAGGTCCCCCTCACCTTCAGCAACCCATCGCCATAATGTTGCAGCATTCGATGTTAAACGCACTTCATATCCAGCCCGAGATAAAGCCTGATTTAAGACGGTGCGAATAGCACTGTCATCATCAGCAACAAGAATTTGCCCTTTGGCCATGAACAGTCCCCTTTTCTACTATTCACTCATTTTCACAATTTTGCTCTTACTCTCTTTGTAAGCCGGCAAAAGAATTCGAAAACATGTATTTCCAGGTTGTGATTTACACTCAATAATCCCGCCATGATCGCCAATAATTTTTGCAACAAGCGCTAGACCCAACCCCTTACCATTCGTTTTTGTTGTAATAAATGGATCAAACAAAACGGGCAAAATATCCTCCGGAACACCCTTCCCATTATCCATCACACAAAATTCCATTGGTAACGCCACGCGTTCACGGCTCCCTGAAACACCAATATGCACACCGGGGCGATAAGCTGAGGTAACAATGATTTCAGGGTCGCTCCCCCCTGCAACAGCTTCACTGGCATTTTTAACAAGATTAAGGAAAACCTGTATGAGTTGATCTTTATTAGCTAATATAGGGGGTAAGGATGGGTCATATTTTTTGCTGATTTTCAATTTTCTGGCAAAGCCATTTTCAGCCAGTGATATAACCCTGTCAAAAACAAGATGGATATTGGTCGCCTCACGCTGAATGGGCCTTTCATCAGAAAAAACTTCCATATGATCAACAAGCCCAACAATTCGGTCTGCTTCATCCATTATCAATCGTGTTAAAGCTTTATCTTCATCATTTGCAGATTGATCTAAAAGCTGGGCCGCCCCTCGAATACCTGAAAGCGGATTTTTAATTTCATGCGCCAACATTGCTGCAAGTCCCGTAACGCTTCTTGCTGCTGTTCGATGGGTTAATTGACGGTCAATTTTATCTGCGATGGTGCGTTCTTGAAAAACAAGCGCAACAGTACCCGCCCGAAGATCAACAGGTGTTGCAAAAACATCCACTAAACGAGGCCCCTTAACTCTTGGAGTTCCCACATCAACACGGTATTCATTAACAGGCGCACTTCTTTTACGAACTTGCGGCACAAGCTCTATAACCGGACTTCCGAAAGGCAAGATATCCGATAACCTATGCTGTTTGAACCATCGCATACCAGCCTGAAAAAAGTCCTGCCCCGCATAATTTGCATAAATAATGTAATTATCTCTATTCACCACCAAAACCGGATGCGGCAAAAGATTTAAAACACTTTGTTCTATCTTATTTTCCATATTTTCTAATCATGCCGCCTGATATTTTTGTTTTTCAAAAGATCGATTAAAAATAATCCGAATCAAGTCTTTCACTTCATGCATATCATAAGACGTTAGCAACTTTTTACGCTCTACAAGCGGTGTATGTTTCAGCCTCTGTTTATCCGCCTCCAAATACCATGAAAGATGTTTACGCGCGGCCCGCAAACCGACTTCAAGGCCATAATGCTCAAGAAGCATCTCATAATGCTCCAAGATAACATCAACCAAATAAGCGCCCTCTGGCTCAGTCGGTAAATTACCTTCACTGAGATAATGACCAACATGACCAACCAGCCAAGGCTTGCCATAAGCGCCCCGCCCAATCATCACACCACTTGCTTTAGTCGTTTCAAGAATGTTTTCAGCATCACATGCATTCTTAACATCCCCATTAGCAATAAGGGGAATGGAGATACTTTCTTTTATTGCACCAATGGCCGGCCAATTAGCCATTCCCTTATAAAATTGGCAGCGCGTCCTGCCATGTACAGTCACCATTTGCACGCCCGCCTCTTCAGCCCTTTGAGCAAGGTCGGCAGCATTCAGACTCTTATCATCCCAACCAAGACGCATTTTCAAAGTCACCGGGCAATCGACCGCCTTTACTGTTGCTTCAATTAGGGTCAATGCATGGTCAAGGTCCTTCATAAGAGCAGAACCAGAATAACCGCTTGTCACCTTTTTGGCAGGGCAGCCCATATTAATATCAATAATATCAGCCCCATTATCACGCGCTATTTTTGCACCCAAGGCCATCCATTTCGCTTCACGCCCAGCTAATTGCACGATGTGAGAAAAAACCTCATCCCCTTTCACTTTTAAAAGAGCTTCATCCTCCCCCTCACTCAATTGTTCACAAGCAATCATCTCTGAAACCACGGCACCAGCGCCAAAACGCATGGCCAAACGGCGAAAAGGTAAATCACTAACCCCAGACATAGGGGCCAGCCAAACAGGAACAGAAAATTTAACGCCGCCAATGTGCATATTATTTTATCAAATATCCAAAATTCGTTTGCATAAATATTATGCGATATATTTCATGCTTATATAATAGTCAATCAAACCAATTGCACAAGCATTAATCGCACTAACTTTTAAAACAGACTACCTCTTGCTTGCACATTTATTAAAGACATCTTAAGCCATGGGGAAAATTTATCTTTATTCAGGTTTTAAACAATGGAAAAAAGAAAAAAAGTTGCAGCACTCATTGTCGCAGGCGGGCGCGGTGAACGCGCGCATAGAAAGGGGGAAATTAATAAAGGCCCCAAACAATACCGTTTTATAGGCAATAAAACCATATTACGCAAAACAATTGAAAACTTAGACGCTCACCCAGCCATCGATCATATCCTTGTCGTTATTCACAAGGATGATGACACGCTTTACGAAAATGCCCTTAAAGATTTTTCAAGTAAGAAACTGTTACCCCCCGCAAAGGGAGGGGCGACCAGACAATCTTCGGTTTATGCGGGGCTAAAAGCGCTTGATAACTTTAATATTGATTTCGTTTTAGTACATGATGCAGTGCGTCCGTTTGTTACACACCAAACCATTGATCGTGTTCTTTGTGGATTAAATAAAAACCCTGCTATTTTGCCGGCAATCCCTGTTTTTGATACTATCAAACGAGTTAAAAACACACAAGAAAGCGCACTGGAAGTTCTTGAAACAGTTGACAGAAAAACCCTATGGACCGCACAAACGCCCCAGGGGTTCCACTTTCAAAACCTCATTAAAGCGCATCGTAAAACACCCCATAACAATTTCACAGATGATTGCGCCATTATGGAAGAAGCTGGTTTTAAGGTACATATTGTGCATGGTAATCAGGAAAATATGAAAATCACAACTGCAGATGATATTGATGAGGCAAAAAAACGTATG
The DNA here is from genome assembly GCA_938034375.1 of uncultured Alphaproteobacteria bacterium. GTDB lineage: Bacteria > Pseudomonadota > Alphaproteobacteria > Rhizobiales > JACESI01 > JACESI01. Next base: position 15,469 of record CALHLB010000166.1, read on the forward strand.
CAACAACATAAAAGGTTTGAAACAAGAGTTGGCAATGGTTTTGATGTCCATGCATTTGAAGAAGGCAATGCCATTATTTTAGGCGGCGTTTCAATCCCTCATACAAAAAAACTCAAAGGGCATTCAGATGCAGATGTTGGTCTTCACACTATAACTGATGCCCTTTACGGTGCCTTGGCTGAGGGCGATATTGGAAGCCATTTCCCTCCTTCAGACCCGCAATGGAAAGGTGCGGCATCCGATCAATTTCTTATGCACGCCTGTGAACGCGTCAAAGCCCGCGGTGGACGCATTGTACATCTAGATCTTACATTAATGTGTGAAGCGCCCAAAATCGGCCCGTACCGCGATAAAATGCGTGAAGAAATTGCCAATATTTGCGCCCTCCCAATATCAAGAGTTGCCGTCAAGGCAACAACCACAGAAAAATTAGGCTTTACAGGACGTGAAGAAGGAATTGCTGCACAGGCGACAGCAACTATTGAACTACCATTTGAGGATGACAATGCTTGATGAAAGCATCCTCTATCTTTCAAAACAGCTTATCAAAACCTTCCAAAAAAAAGGATTGATGATTGCAACAGCTGAAAGCTGCACAGGCGGGTTGATTGCGGCAAGCCTAACAGAGATTCCAGGCTCTTCTTCTGTCGTTGACAGGGGATTTGTCACCTATTCCAATGAAGCAAAAGCCGAACTACTTCAAGTCCCGATGCCTCTAATTCAAGACTATGGAGCGGTTAGCCAAGAAGTCGCTAAAGCAATGGTAAATGGCGCTCTTTCTTTTTCTAACGCTAATATTGCTTTGGCTGTTACGGGTATTGCTGGCCCTGGGGGTGGCTCAACAGAAAAGCCAGTTGGCCTTGTTTATATAGCCGTTCAAAAACGGGGCGGCAATGCATTTGTCTCTCGTGAAGCTTTTGGCGATATTGGTAGAAAAAATGTGCGCGATGAAACAGTGAAAAAAGCCCTTAAAATGGCAATCAATCAAGTTGAAGCATAAACTTGATTGGCCCTCTCCTCAAAAGCATCAGCAAATTTTCTGAAAGCCCTATCAAAAACAGCCCCCATAACACTTGCAAAAATTTTACTTTTAAATTCATATATAAGATGAAAGCTCACCTCACATGAGGTATCGCTCACCACTTTAAAAGCCCAACGATTTTCAAGCTCACTTACAGGACCGTCCAAATATTCAACCAAAATTTCGTTTCTTGCTTCATCAAGTGTTACTTTGGTCGTAAACGTTTCCCTGATTAGTTTATAGGCAACAGTCATATCCGCTACCAAAATCTCACAGCCATCCCCGCGCCTTTTGCGCCCCCGCACCTTAAGACTTTCACATAAGGGTAAGAAAGCAGGATATTGCTCCACATCAGCAACAAGAGCGAACATCTTGCTGGCAGAATGGCCAACAATACGTTTTGCATTAATCTCCGGCATTCTTAACGCACTTCCCGCGCTGTTTTCAGCTTGACAAAATCTTCCCCCGCATGATGAGAAGAACGCGTAAGCGGGCTAGATGAAACCATTGAAAACCCTTTAGTGTAAGCAATAGTTTCAAAAGCTTTGAATTCTTCAGGTGTCCAGTATTTAACAAGCTCATGATGTTTTGAAGTCGGCTGTAAATATTGCCCAATCGTAATAAAATCAACACCTGCAGAGCGTAAATCATCCATCAATTGCAATACTTCATTGCGCGTTTCACCCAAACCCACCATGATGCCTGATTTCGTGAAAATCTGTTCGTCAATTTCCTTAACCCGTTGTAAAAGACGTAAAGAATGGAAATAACGCGCCCCAGGGCGAACGGTTAAATATTTAGCCGCCACCGTTTCAAGGTTGTGATTAAAGACATCAGGCTTTGCTTCAACCACTTTTTCCAGCGCCCCGTTTTTACGCAGAAAATCGGGTGTTAAAACTTCAATTGTTGTCTTGGGGGAGCGCTCACGAATAGCCAGAATAACATCTGCAAAATGCTGCGCGCCGCCATCATCCAAATCGTCCCTGTCAACTGATGTTATCACAACATGCTCAAGCCCTAGTTTTTGAACAGCCAACGCCACATTTTCAGGTTCTTTTTTATCAAGCAAATCAGGTATGCCGGTTCTTACATTACAAAAAGCGCAAGCTCTCGTGCAAACCTCCCCCATAATCATCATGGTTGCATGTTTCTTCTCCCAACATTCACCAATATTGGGGCAACCTGCTTCCTCACATACTGTAACAAGATCGTTTTCCTTAACGATTTTATGCGTTTCAGAATAAGCTTTGGAGCCTGGCGCTTTTACTCGAATCCAGGATGGTTTTTTCAGGCGCGGTGTTTCAGGCCTATTTATTTTTTCCGGATGACGGATGACGTTTTTGGGCCGCGATGATGTATCAAGAACCGTTACCATGAGAAAATCTCCTTCGGCATAATATATGTGACGTTTTTAGATAAAAGTCGAGAACTTAACAACGTAAACCATAAATATTAAATGATAAAAAAGGAGTTTGAAATATCCATCTATTAATGACATAACCTTGCCAGTACTAAAGATACAATAATACTCTTGAGAATATTTTGCCTAAGACACTTGTTTTGCATGATCACTTAGACCGCACTACAAATAGCTACAGCTTAATCAGGCTTCTGGCAGCCATTGCCGTTATATTTTCTCATGCTGCTGTTATTGTTGGCGGACCCCATAATCTTGAACCTCTCTATACATTAACAGGTCAAACCTTAGGCTGGCACGCCGTGAACGTATTTTTTGTCTTATCAGGCATCATGGTTACAGCCAGTTTCCAAAGAAAACAAAACATATGGCAATTTATAAAGGCGCGTCTTTTAAGAATTTATCCCGCCCTTTTAATAACCAGTTTACTGGTATTCACAATGGCA
>CALHLB010000167.1 GCA_938034375.1 uncultured Alphaproteobacteria bacterium
CCACGGACCTTGGTTGGAAGTAGAGGTTCTATAATCGACCATTCACCGTCTGTCATATCAAAACGTGCCATCAAAAAATCCTTTCGGAGCTTGAATCAAATCCAAAACGATTTGGCTACAGTTTTATGAGGGCGTAGCCTAGGGTCTGTCTTTTTAATTTTGATATTAATAAAATTTGAATTACAGATTTAGGATTGCTTATTTTAAATCTTTTTGAAATATAAAGCACGTTTATTAATCGGGGATTTCATGTCTAACGAATTTTTTCCAGAGATGCTTGCTAACGGGTACCGTTCTTTTCGTGATGGACGCTTGAAAGAGGAGCGTGCGCGTTATGAGGTTTTGGCCGAACTGGGGCAAAAACCCAAAACGATGATTATTGCGTGTTGTGATAGTCGCGCTGGCCCTGAAACAGTTTTTAATGCTGCTCCCGGTGAATTATTTGTTTTAAGAAATGTTGCCAACCTTGTACCACCTTATAATACAGATGATGGCTTGCATGGTGCTGCTGCTGCACTCGAATTTGCTGTTCAAGCTTTGAAAGTTGAAAATATCGTGGTGATGGGGCATGGCAGGTGTGGCGGCGTTCAGGCTTATCTTGTTGAAAAAGAAGGCGTGGTGGAAACCAAGCCTTTGTCGCCAGGGGATTTTATTGGTCGCTGGATGCAAACTCTGGAGCCAGCACGCGAAAGAATGATTTGTGAAGATGGTGCTGATTTTGCTACCCGCCGCCGGGCTTTGGAAGAGGCCGGTATTCGCCAGTCTATTGATAATTTGATGACTTTTCCTTGTGTGCAAATGCAGGTGGAACGTGGCAAACTTCATTTACATGGTGCCTGGTTTGATATTTCTTCAGGAGACCTTTTCACGATGAATAAAAAAACGGGCAATTTTAGCGCCATGTCTTAGGTATTGGTCCTATTCATTAATTATTTGATCCATATAGTTATAGCAGTAATTTTGACGCATTATATATATAGTATAAACCTTGTAAAATGATTATGATTTTAAAAGAAAAACTGAGTGCAAACAAAGAACTGTAGTCCAAATTCCTTATCAATTTATATGAGTTTAGTTATAGTTCTGAATTGCTTGGGATATAGCCTACGCCAGATAAAATGATTCGATTTTGAAGAGGTTTTCGATAGAAAATAAAACTCGTTTTTTTATTGCTTTTGTCTGTGCCACTTTTTTTCAATAGGGTTTAGGTCAGGTGAGTAAGGAGGCAAGTACAGCAATTTATGACCCGCTTTCTCAATTACCTCTTGCGTATCTTTTCGATTGTGGAAGGTGGCATATCCATGACGATGACGCAGTTTGACGGCAGTTTTATTAACAAGCACTGCTCAACCCATGCGGTGAAGATATCGGCTGTGATGTTAGTTTTAAACAAACCAACAGTGATCAGGGCCTTACCAATCAAGGCACCAATGACATTGGTGCGCCCTTTTGCCTGCCGGTCACACAAACCATAACAGCGCTTGCCTCTCTTCGCATAACCATGAGTGCGAGGCATGTCATAAGAAAAACGGCTTTCATCAATATAAACAATATCTTGTCCCTCACGCTCATACTCTTTAATCAGACTTTGAAAATGACGCCGTCTGTCGGCGTTCGCCTTTGGATGTTGTAGGCTTTTTTATAAGTCACACCCATCCGCCGTAAGGCATGACCGATGCCTCTTTCACTGACACCTAAACGTTTGGCGCGTTCATACTGATAAGCATCAGGGTAGGTTTCAACATCGCGGGCCAAAGCTGCCATATCAATCCTGGTTGCGGGCTTGTTGCGCCCTTTGGCAGGTTCCAGCTTATTAAGCCAGCGCGTAACACTGGCCACATCAACACCAAAATGCAACACCACCTGTTCTATTGTAAGTCCTTCTTTCTTACGAAAGGAATGAACTTTACGGCGAAAATTTAATGAATAAGTCATTCAAAATATATAGTCAATTTATATGTCGATAGCTATATCAATAAATGGCTCAGAAATCTCATCTATTGAAAAGATCTTTTATAGGTCCTGAGCCAAGGCATGACCTTTATTTTTATACAATTCAAATTGCCAAAAACCCTTTACCCATAAAAATTTTCCGCTTAAAGAACAATTATGTTCCAAAATTTACAATACCCAGAATGAGTATTTTGATATGAAATTGCCAAACGAATTAACAGGGTGGATTGCGATTGTTTTAACAATAATTACTTTAATTGGCGGGTCAGTTACTTATATTGTAAATCTACATAATAAAGTAAGTGTAATACAAGAAAAATTTAAAACATCAGTACAAAATACCACTGCACAATTTATATCAATTAATAAACGTTTTGATGAAGCAGGTATCACCAACGAGAAAATAATCAACCATAAGATTGCTAAAAACGGTGTTACTATTTCAAGACAACAGACGGAATTATCAGAACTGAAACAAAAAACAGCGCATCTGGAAGAAATAAAAGCGGAAGTGGCTTTTCTTATGGATCGAGAAAAAGAAAACACACTAGGCTCAGGACCTATTAATTTTTCTCTTTAATTTTCATTGCAAATCAGCTTCAAGGTTTCAAACGAAGGAGTTTTTTTATGTCTGATTTGTTCTGGTTGTCTGATCGCCAATTGTCCTTGATTGAGCCGTATTTCCCAC
>CALHLB010000168.1 GCA_938034375.1 uncultured Alphaproteobacteria bacterium
GCATATTCGAAATCCTATGTTCCATTCCGGGTATATCGAAGATCACGGCTTTGGCACTGATTGTGGAGCCCGAATTGGGAAGCTATGCAATCCAAACAGGCGGCTTCCCTTGCTGGCCTGGCACCATTCGTGCGCCAGTCAGGCCAATGGAGGGGAAAAAGCTTCATCGGCGCAGGCCGAAAGTTCCTACGAGGAGCGCTCTACATGCCTGCCCTTGTTGCAACCCGAGACAACAAAGATATGAAGACCATGTATCAACGCCTCATTGCAAAGGGTAAGCCACCAAAAATAGCCATCACTGCAATTATGAGAAAGCTCATAATACTCGCAAATACGCTCGTCAAACAGGGCAGAATATGGATAAAAAAACGCCTTGACCAAAACGGATACTCTAACCTGAAGATCTGCTATTTTGCGAAGGATGACTTTTCAAGACAGGATTAATCTGTTATAGCCTCCCCGAAATTGTTCATTGGTATTAATGAACACTGGTCGCAGCCTACCCAGTAAAAACAAGGATAAAACCCATGCAAACCATTGTTGTCTGCTCTGGCGGACTTGATTCAATTATTCTTGCCCATCAAATGGCAAAAGAGAAAAGACTTCTCGGCCTCATTTCTTTTGATTACGGGCAACGCCATAAAAAAGAGCTTACTTTTGCAGCAAACTATGCAAAAACACAAAATGTGCGGCATGATATTATAGATATCAGTACACTTGGAAGCCAATTAACCGGTTCAGCTCTTACTGATAATCTTGATGTACCTGATGGTCATTATGCCGAAGAAACGATGAAAGTAACCATCGTCCCAAACCGCAATGCGATTATGTTAACAATCGCTTTTGGCATTGCGGCTTCAAGAAAAGCTGAGTGCGTTGCAACGGCGGTTCATGGCGGGGATCACTTTATATACCCTGATTGCAGGCCAGGCTTCATAAATGCCTTTAATGAAATGCAAAACCATGCATTGGAAGATTATGCAAATATCAAACTGGAAGCGCCTTTTGTTCATCAAAGCAAAGCGGATATTGTGAAACTGGGCGCTAGAATCAAGGCACCTTTTGCAGAAACATGGTCTTGCTATAAAGGAGGCGAGATACATTGTGGTTGTTGCGGCACCTGTGTTGAACGGCGTGAAGCCTTTCATTTAGCAGGCGTTTTAGACCCGACACTTTACGCCGATGATACATATTGGCTGGAAGCTGTTTCAAAGGGAGCTGTTAATGTTTAAAATTACCAAGGAGTTTCATTTTTCTGCCTCTCATCAATTGTGCAAATTACCAGATAATCACCCTTGCGCCCGCCTTCATGGACATAATTATATCGTCAAAATTGAACTAACCGGCGAGACCCTTGATGAGAATGGATTTATTATTGATTACCATGATCTTGCTCCGTTAAAAAAATACATTGATGAAGAACTTGACCATCGCCACTTAAATGATGTGTTTGGGCATGATGGCATGACAGCCGAATTTTTAGCCAAAACACTTTATGATTGGTGTCAAAAACGCTGGCCTCAAACAAGCGCTGTTATGGTAAGCGAAACTCCTAAAACATGGGCTGAATACCGCCCTTAAGGAAAACTAATGTCGCAAAGCATCAAGGTTTCTGAAATCTTTGGGCCGACAATTCAAGGCGAAGGGGCTTTAATAGGAAAGCCCACTGTTTTTGTTCGGACTGGGGGGTGTGATTATCGCTGTACGTGGTGTGATAGTCTACATGCTGTAGATAGCGCCTATCGCGATGAATGGCGCGCCATGCAAGCAGAAGACATTTTGAGCGAGATTAAAAAACTATCGGACAATAAACCCCTAATAATTACTCTATCTGGCGGCAATCCAGCTATTCAACCCCTCCTCCCCCTCATTCAAATAGGTAGAAAAATTGGGTATTCATTCGCCATGGAAACGCAAGGTTCTGTTCCGAAACCATGGTTTAATGAATTGGAGCACCTGATTTTAAGTCCTAAACCGCCGTCTTCCCATGAAGCTGTAAATTGGGAAAAATTTCAAGAATGCCTGAATAATGCGGGACAAAAAACCAGCGTGATCTTGAAAATTGTTGTGTTCAATGAAGATGATTATATTTGGTCAAGGGATGTTTCAAAGCGCTTTCCAGCCCTTCCTGTCTATTTACAAGCAGGCAATCATACTCCTCCCAGCGAGGAGGATGAAACAATTGATATCAACGGTATTTTAAACCGCATGGACTGGTTGGTGGAGCGCAGTTTAAAGGATAGATGGTTTAACGTTCATATTCTACCACAACTTCATGTTCTTTTATGGGGAAACAAACGCGGAGTATAAAGTACTTATACATTGACAAAAAAAAAAAATCACGCCTAGTCTCATGCCTGTTTAAACGATCTCAGAGACTTTTATGCTCGTATCAATCTTTTCACTTCTTTTGTCTGTCGCTCTTTTGATGATCGGTCATGGTATACAATCAACCCTTATTCCGGTGCGCGCTGAATTGGAGGCTTTTTCTGGTACTGCAATTGGCTTTATTTCCGCATCTTTTTATGCTGGTTTTGTTCTGGGGGGATTGTTTGGGCCTTATCTTATTGTACGCGCAGGCCATATTCGCGCTTTTGCCGCACTTATTTCTCTCGCATCAGCATCAGCACTGGCGCATCCGCTTTTTGTAAATGAATATGGCTGGTTCATTGCCCGCTTAATAAGCGGATTTTGTATTGCCAGTAATTATCTTATCGTTGAAAGTTGGCTTAACGAAAAAGCTACAAATCAAAGTCGTGGGCTCGTTATGTCTACCTATACAACTATTTTGTCTCTTGGTATCATAGGGGGGCAGTTAACGAGTGGCTTTTTTAAAATTACTGCTTTTGATGCATTTGTCCTGGCCTCTATTGCGTTATCCCTTGCGGTTGTACCTGTTTCTCTGACGAAAAGCGCCCAACCAGCACCCATTGCCATTGTGCGCTTTCGCCCTTTGAAACTTTATCAAACATCGCCAGCTGCCATCATGACATGCATTTTGGATGGTGTTGTTATCGGTGCGCTTTTTTCTCTTCTCCCGCTTTATGCTTCACGCCTTGGTTTTGATGGCAAGCTCATTCCAATTATTGCAAGCTCTCTTATTATTGGTGGCCTTATTTTGCAATATCCATTAGGCCGTCTATCAGACAAGATGGATCGTCGTATTCTGCTTGTCATTGCAGGTATTGGTTCTATTGTCCTATCTTTTATTATTGCTTTTTATGAAACGCATAATGCCATTTTGCTCATTGCATTAATAACGGCGCTGGGCAGTCTTACCCAACCTATTTATGCCATTGCTGTTGCTCATGCTTATGATCATACACAAGATACTGATAGTGTTGAAACGGCCTCTGGTATTTTGCTGGCTTTTGGGTTGGGGTCGATTATCGGCCCAATTGCGGCCTCGATCGCAATGCATTTTTACGGCGAAAAAGCGCTTTTTCTTATTGTTGGTTTTGTCCTTATATTTATGGTTTTATATTTGATTTTTCGGATAATGATAGGCACCGCCCTTTCCGATGAAGATAAATCTGATTACGATCTTGCTTCCGGCGCTATTGTTGGCGGCGTTATTGCACCTGAACTTTATGAAGGGGAAGACGATTATGTTCTTGTTCCCCAAAAATATGATCCGGAGAAAAAAGCTCATAATCATGACGAACACATTCATCGCTCATAAAAGACTGGATCAAGTTATTGTGGAACGTGGCTTGATGCCAAGCAGAGCGCGCGCTCATGATGCCATTAAACGCGGGATGGTGCGCGTTGACGGCACAATTGCTCATAAAACCGCTCTAAAAGTTTCTGAAACAACTCAAATTGAAATTAACGACCCTGCTTTAGCATATGTTTCAAGAGCTGCCTTAAAACTAAAAGCAGCTCTTGATATTTTTCCTTTTTCGCCCAAATCATTAAAAATTCTTGATATTGGTGCCTCAACAGGTGGCTTTTCACAGGTTCTTTTAGAAGAGGGCGCTGATCATATTTATGCACTTGATGTGGGGCATGATCAACTTCATACCTCTTTACTAAATCATAAACGCCTTACCAATATTGAAGGCGTTAATGCCCGTGATCTTACGCCAGACCTTCTTGCAACATCTATTCAGGCAGTGGTAAGCGATGTGAGCTTTATTTCAATAAAACTTGCTCTTCCCAAGGCCTTGGATCTAGTTGAAAATCGAGGCTGGGCAATTATGCTTTTTAAACCGCAATTTGAAGTTGGTAAAAAATTCATCGGCAAGGGGGGAATCGTGCGTGACGAGAGAAGCATCAAAGCTGCCATATCTGATTGTCAAAACTGGATATCCAGCCTTTCTGGTTGGCAACTTGAAGGTCTTGTAAAAAGCCCTATAAAAGGCAGCAATGGTAATCAGGAATATTTGCTTGGAGCGCGTAAAGCCTTATGACTTCATCCCGCGTCAAAAACGCAACAAGATCTGCACGAAAGCCTCAGAAAAAGATACCCGAACCAACCAGGTTACGCCTTCAAATTGAACGCCTTGCCCATAAAGGCGATGGTGAAGCAAACACTGAACATGGCATAACCCACATTGCCGGAACATTACCCCATGAAATAGTGGATGCCGATATAGTTGGTGAACGGGGAAGACTTGTTAAAGTTATCACCCCTTCTGCCGACCGTGTTGCACCGCCCTGCCCCGCCTTTGGTTCATGTGGGGGATGTAGCCTGCAACATATGCGTTTTGATGCTTATCTTTCATGGAAAGAAAGCCAGCTAAAAAAAACGCTCCAAAGCCGGAATATTGATCTGAAAATCAATCCCATCATTTGCGTTGCAAAGGAAAGTCGCAGGCGGGTTACTTTTGCTATGGAACGGCAGGGGAAAAATAAAATATTCGGCTTTCACCATGCCCGTTCAAACAAGATTGTAGATATCCAACACTGTTTGCTTCTAACCCCTGTTCTTAATGCAAACTTGTCTGCCTTAAAAGAACTTGGCTCGCTTTTATGCCCGAAAAAGGATACGCTTAAAATACATGTTCTAGATACATCAAATGGTCTTGATGTGCGAATGGACGGGTTTGAAGCTTATCCCGATTTCAAGACGGAACAGCAGCTCATTACGCTTGCTCTTAACAACGCCATAGCACGCCTTCATTTGGGCAATGAACTTCTTATTGAAACAATCAAACCCTCTCTCATTTTTGGCAAGACAGAAATTACAATACCACCTGGCGGATTTTGCCAGGCAACACAAGAATCACAGGATATTCTAAGCCGCCTTGTTTGCCAGCACATGGAAGGTGCTAAATATATTGTGGACCTTTTTTCAGGTAGCGGCACCTTCTCATTACCACTTCTGGAAAAGGCGCGCCTTCATGCTATTGAAGGTGATGAAAGCTCTCTTATCGCATTAAAGGAAGCCCACAGCAAAAACCCAAACCTTAAGCCCCTTACACTTGAAAAACGGGACCTTTTCCGCCGCCCCTTAAGCGCAAAGGAGCTGGATAAATTTGACGGGCTGGTACTCGATCCACCAAGAGCTGGAGCGCGTGAGCAAGTTGCAGAAATTGCACGATCAAAACACAAGAAGATTGTTTATGTTTCTTGTTCACCAGCATCTTTTGCAAGAGACGCGAGCATACTTTTAAAAGCAGGTTTTCATCTGGCAGAGCTTACGCCACTCGACCAATTTATTTTTTCCCATCATCTGGAGTTTGTTGGTATTTTTGAAAGGTAAAGCGTGTTCAATAAATAAAATCCATCATTATACGCCTTTAGCGCATGATGCATTTTCATGAATTCATCTGTTATGCGCTAAGCCTTTATTCTTACGCGAGTTTTTATCCCATAAGTGAATTCACTTATGGGAAACACGCTCTAAAATCTGCTCATTGCCTTAGTTTAGCAACACCACTTGCCAAAGTCTGTTCAAAATTAGATCGCATCTCTGCCACATGATGGCGCATATTTTCTGCCAGTTCAGAAACATTTTGTGCATTACCGGTATTACCGGCAACAACTTTGTTTAAACCATCAATTTCAGCTGCAATATTATGCACTGCATTGGCCTGTATGTTAACAGCATCAGCAGCACTGCCTGAAAGTGTGCTAATATCGCTAATGGAACTTGCAATATCAGCAATAGCAGCTTCTGAATTTTTCATAACCCCAAGAACATTTTCAATCTGCGCCTTAATCTCTTCTGTTGCACCAGATGTTTGATCAGACAAAGATTTAACTTCAGCTGCCACAACGGCAAAGCCTTTGCCCATTTCACCCGCGCGAGCAGCTTCAATTGTCGCATTTAAAGCAAGAAGATTTGTTTGATCAGCAATTGCTTGAATTGTTGTTGCAAAAGAACCAATTTTTTCCATTGCCTGGCTTAATTCAGCAAATTGCGCTTCTGTCTGACTAACAGATTGCGTTGCTTTGGTTGAAGCTTCAGACGATTGATTTGTTTGGCTTGTTACTTCCTGCAAAGATGACTGCATATCGCTGGCAGCATTGTTTATTATGCCTGTTTTATGGGCTGTTTCACCTGAATTATCTGAAAGCCCTTTTGAGGCCGAAACAAAATTTGTTGAAAAATCTGAAAGTGTATTACACGACAGATCAATTTGCGCGCTCATATCATCTTGAAAAGCGTTCAACCATTTGTCGACTGCTTTTTCCCGCTCCGCAATATCAGAAATATCCATTGCTGTACCAATACAAACGCCCTCTTTTGAGCGAATTTTTATAACACGCATGATTGAACCATCTGCATATTGACGGTCTGCCACATTTTTACTTTGAGCTTGCGCTGAAACACGGCTTCTTACTTCAGCCTCAATATCTCCAGCAAACCCTTCCGCTTTTAGATTTGCACGTACAAGGTTTTCATATTTAACTGGTTTTTCAAGCTGATCCCAAACTTTTTCATAAAGCGCCTGATATTTATCATTCCAAAAAATCAGATAATCATTTTCATCATAAACCGCAAAGGTGATATCCATCGCATCCATACCCCATTGCAGTTTTTTCAAAACCTCTTCAGCCACATCATTTTTATCATTACTTGCTGTGTCGACTGTATTCTTCTGGAAAATAGATAGCATTTTCATCCCCAACTATATAGCTAAAGCACTATAAGATATATAATGCTTTAGCTATATGCTTTTGTTTACGCTTAGCTTTTCTTTTAAATGACGATCATTTTAAGAGGCTTACGTTATAATGTTTGCAAACTTTAGACTTTTTATGGTTAATAAAACCTTTCTAAAGTAATTTATTTGCTTAACAGCTATAGGTGGTTCAAAATATGTTAAAGTAATGTGTATTTTATAATGTTTACACAATAACATTTGGAAAATTATTATAAACTTTTCTCAAGATCGCACCTGATTTCAGCGCGTTTTTGATCACACAATCTTAAAATATCCTCAGTTTTTAAAAAGTCTAACACACCAAAAACATTAATTGGTGGTCGAATAAGAACATCTGGTTGTTGGTTTTTAATTTTTCATTTATGATCGTCTGCATCAAAATTTGATTGGCACCCACCATGGTTTCAAAACCTGATGGCATACCCTCCCCTTTAAAATTTGGCCCCCCCACAACATCGACTGCAATGACTCGATTTAATTCTTGTTTTAAAATATCAAAAGGAAGCGGATTGGAAAAGTTACCGTCAATCATAATCCGGCCATTCATTTCAACCGGTTTGAAAACCATAGGAATTGCTATGGATGCTGCTACCAGATCTTGCAATCTGCCCTGTTGAAAAATAGCTTCCCGCCATCCACAAAAATCTGTTGCAACAATTTTAAGAGGAATGGTTAAATCTTCCAGATTATCTGGCAGCTCATCAATTGGGGTGAAAAGCGAAAGTGCTTTTTTAGGGTCTACCTGTCCTAGGGAATAAGACTTCGGATTAAACCAGTCTTGCAAAGTAGCAGGACGCAACCCCCATAATTGCGTTAATACATGGTTTCTATCTGAAAATGTATGGAGGGCATAGTGTCGTAATTCCTTCCCACTCATACCGGCGGCATAGCCCATACCAATAATCGAGCCGATAGAACTGGCGGCAATCTCATCAATTTTTATACCCATCTCATCAAGGATTTCCAAAACAACAATATGTGCAATGCCACGGGCGCCACCCCCACCAAGAACCAAACCCGTTTTCAACTCATTAACACTCATTATATTTGCTTCGGTTTCAAAGCACTGGCCCCAGCTGCAAATATGTAAAGTCGCCTCCCAACAATCTATGGGCAACTCTTTTCGCATCTTCAAGGGTGACAGCCCTAATCTGTTCTGCACGTGTTTTTAGATAATTGGCAGAAAGCCCCTGAAGCTGTAAACCTGTTAATGTGCGTGCAATAGAACCTGACGAATTAAAATTAAGCGCATAAACGCCAATAGTATAATCTTTTGCAAGTTCCAGTTCTTCTTCTGTCGGGCCGTTTTTAGCCATTTTAGCTAATTCTTGCTGAACAATTTTCAAAGTTTCCTGCGAGAGGTCTACTCTGGTTTGTACAGAGCCTGAAAAAATATTCACATGTGGTCTATTAGAAAGACCTGTTGATATATTATAAGCAAGGCCGCGTTTTTCACGCACTTCAAGCGACAAACGAGAAGAAAGACCTGAACCGCCTAAAATTTGGTTCACCAGATAAGCTGCAATAAAATCAGGGTCTTTTCTGGCGATACCCTTACCGACCCAGTTAAAACGAACTTGCGGGCGTTCATCCTCAACTTTAACCAATGCACCTGTCTTTGGGGCAATGTTATCGATCTTTCTTAAATTTGCTTTTTCCGGCAAGTCTCCAAAAAGATGGTCAAGTTTTTTTAAAAGATCTTCTTCCCTAATGGCACCAACGACTGATATAAGCAGATTATCTTTTGCCATTAATCTTTCTTTGATCGCAAACAAATCTTCGCGTTGAAGTTTTTTGACCGTTTCTGCCATACCAGAAACGGTACGGCGGTAAGGATGATTTTCAGGATAAAGCGCGGCACGCAAGGCTTTACCAGCCCTAGAATCAGGATTATTTTCTTCCGACTTCAAAGAAGATAAAATTTGGGTTTTAATGCGTAGAAAAGGCTTTTCATCAAAACGCGGTTTATCAAGCGCGAGTTTTAATAAGTCAAAAGACTTATTTTCATGTGCCTTCAATGTTTTAAAGGATCCAAAAATCTGATCCCGACCAGCGGAAAAACCTATACGGGCGGCCACTTCATCCAACTTGTCTTGAAATTGTTCCGCTTCAAAATTACCGGCCCCTTCATCCAGAAGGCTCACCATCAACCTGGTCACCCCTGCTTTTTCAGCTGCTTCTTGCGCACTCCCTCCCTTAAAGGCAAACGAAAGCGTAATAATGGGCAATGTATGATCTTCTACAAAAAAGGCTTTTAATCCTTTCGGCGTCACCACCTCTCTAACATCTAGGGCATGCGCCAAAGATGGTAATAGGAACAAAAGGCACAAAGAAATTATGAAATTTTTCATGATTCTTTCTCTTCTTTTTTTGGTGTTTTTGCAACGGTCGGCCTTCTCAATAAGCCAATAACCCCTTTTTCAGACGAGAAATATTTTTGTGCAACTTTTTGAATATCTGCCGCTGTTACATTTCCCATTCTCTGAGGCCATGAGCGAATATCATCCAGATTATGACCAAGCGTTAATGTGCGGCCTATGAAATTTGCCAAACCATCCAGATTATCCTGTGCATAAACAGTATCGGCAAAAAGACGTTTTTTTGCCTTGTCAATTTCCTCTTGCTGAACGCCTTCTTTAGCGATTTGATCTAGGGCCTCTAACAATTCAACTTCTATTTCTTTTAAAAAAACGCCCTCTTTTGGCGTTGCATAAAGCGTAAACTGCGTATCTTCTCTGGCTGAACTACCAAGATAAGCGCCTGCAGAAAGCGCTATTTGGCGCTCAACAACCATATCCTTATAAAGGCGGCTTCTGGTAGATCCTGATAAAACTTCACTTAGTAAGTCCAGTGCTTCATATTCCCCTGGATCACCGCGACCATAAGAAGGAACTTTGAAAGAAAGTGAAATCGTTTCATTGGTTATGCGCCTGTCACGTAGAGTAATTTCCTGCCTACCAAAAAGGTCATTTGCTTCTTGTGGACGATTTGGTTTATAGGCCGCATGTCGATTTTTTAACGGACCATAAATTTCTTCTGCAAGTTTTTTTGCTTCTTCAACTGAAATATTGCCACTTAAAACCAAGATTGCATTGGCCGGTGTGTAAAACTGAGCGTAAAATTCTTTGATGTCTTCAATAGTTAACGCTTCTATTTCGTGACGCCAGCCAATAATTGGGCGACGGTAGGGGTGATTTTGCCATAAAGCAAGTTGAATAAGCGTATTCAACTTCTGGCCGGGGTCTGTCTCAATTCCCCGCGCACGCTCTTCAAGAACCACCTGACGCTCAATATTAACGTCACTTTTATCAAAAACCACATTCATCATGCGATCGGCTTCCATCTGCATCATCAAGGCTAAATGGTCGCGATGTATATTTTGGTAATAGGCTGTATAATCAAAACTGGTAAAAGCGTTATGCGCCCCACCTGCCCGCCTAACAGCCTTATCAATTGCATTATCTGGAAAACGCTCACTGCCCTTGAACAAAAGATGCTCCAGAAAATGGGCAATACCTGATTTGCCAGAGGTTTCATCAGCAGAACCAACACGGTACCATACCATATGCAAGACAGAAGCTGCCCGCGACTGGGGTATAACAACCACCTGCATTCCATTTTTTAATTGGAATGTCTTTATATTTGTAAAAAGAACATCCGGCAGCAATGTTTCTTCTTTTACCTGTTCTTTTGCAAAAGCACTGCAAGTGAGAAGAAAAAAGAATAGTGCAATTTTAAGAGGGGCCATGGAAGCAACGTCCTCAGTTTCCAATAAGATTTATGAATTATGGCATATAGGATAAAAGGCGAACAAGAGAATTGCCATAACTTCTTTCATCACAAAACCGATAGCAGCTAGGAATTTCAACCTCAACCTTTGCAGATTCTTCAAAAACAACAAAAGCATTTTTTTGCAACCATCCCCCCTGATGCAATGATTGAAGAGCCTTTTCGCCTAAATTTTTTTCGTAAGGCGGGTCTAGAAAGGCAAGGGTGAAAGGTTTCATTGTACCAATATCACCCAGTTTTGTTGCATCACGGCGAAAGATTTTTACCGCGCCATTTTGCCCGAAATTTTGCATATTGGTGCGAATAAGCCCACGCGCTTCAGCACCTTCATCAATGAAAAGTGCAAATTCCGCCCCACGGGATAAGGCCTCAAACCCTAATGCGCCTGTGCCAGAGAAAAGATCAATGACCCGCGCCCCTTCAAAAACAATATCAGGCTTATGACTTAAAATGTTAAAGAGGCTTTCACGGGTACGATCTGTGGTTGGGCGAATACTGCTACTTTTTGGGCTTGCAAGAGATTGCCCGCGCCATTTACCCCCGATGATCCGCATTAGAACTTCCTTTTTTTCCAGCTGACGTGCCTGATGGCTTGCTTGGCCTTGAAGGTCTTCTATTCTTATTTGAATGCTGATAAACGTCTTTACTTGCCTGACCGGCCTGGTTTTGCCCGCCCGCCTTATTTTTGGTGTTAGTCTTATTGGATCCTTTATCAGGCTTGCCCTTTTTTCCTTGCTTCATACCTTCTTTTAACGCGGCACCTTTTCGGGCAGAAAATGTTTTTTCCTCGCTCCAATGCTGTTTTTTACGAGGTTGATTTTTAGAAGATTTTGAGGGTGGTGCTTGTTGCTGTTCTTTTGCGGCACGTAATTCCGGTGTTTCAAAATCAGCCCCTGCCTGCTCTATCAAACGGGTTCCCAACTGGTCACGCAAATGATGGCGGCGTACTTCCCGCACTTCACCGTCTTTCATGTCAGAAATTTGAAATGGCCCATAAGACAAGCGGATAAGGCGATTAACATCCAAGCCCAAATGACCCAAAATATTTTTCACTTCACGGTTCTTACCTTCCCTCAAACCAATTGTGAGCCATATATTCGTCCCTTTATCCTGATCTAGGGTCGCTTCTACCGCGCCATAAATAACACCATCTACCACAACACCATTGGCTAGATCGTCAAGATCAGTCTGCGTGATGCGCTGTTTTTGATCGCGCGGGTGCGCCCTTGCACGGTAACGACGCAACCAGCCCGTTTCTGGCAATTCCAACACTCTTGCCAGCCCGCCATCATTCGTTAATAAAAGAAGACCTTCCGTATTAATATCCAGTCGGCCAACTGTCATCACACGGGGCAAATCTTTAGGTAATTTATCAAAAATGGTTGTACGCCCTTCAGGGTCTTTGTTGGTTGTCACAAGACCTTTTGGCTTATTGTAAAGCCATAAACGCGTTGGTTCCCGTTTCGGCATGGGTTTACCATCAACCAAAATTGTATCACGTAATGTAACCGTGAAGGCCGGGCTTTCCAGCTTTTTACCATTAACGACAATGCGCCCTTCCAAAATCCAGCGCTCCGCGTCACGGCGTGAGCAAAGGCCGGCACGTGCCAGAACTTTTGCAATGCGTTCCGGCTTTTCATCTTCATCATGAACGTGGGCATCACTAAGAGAAGTTTGGGCCAATTTATTGTTTTGTTGATTTACTGTTGTTTTTTTCATGAGATACCGCATAACAAAGACTGAGCATGAAGCAAAGTACTGATTATGCCTGATTTGAAACAAAAAAGCTTTATGGCCTATGCCATGGAAGAGGCTTATGCCGCCCAAAAGCGGGATGAAGTGCCTGTTGGTGCGGTTATTACTCACAAAAACAGAATAATTGCGCGAGCTGGCAACGAAATTATTGCCAGAAAAGACCCCACCGCCCATGCAGAAATTCTGGTAATTAGAAAAGCAGCCAGCCTTTTAAAAACCGAACGACTGATCGATTGCGACCTTTATGTCACGCTTGAACCTTGCACAATGTGTGCGGGCGCTATCTCTTTTGCTCGTATTCGCCGCCTTTATTATGGTACAAGTGATGAAAAAGCCGGCGCGGTTGATAATGGTGCTTATTTTTTCAAAAGCGCCAGCTGTCATCATGTGCCAGAAGTTTATTCCGGATTTTGTGAACAAGAGGCCGGCCATCTTCTCAAAGAGTTTTTTGCAAAAAAGCGAAGGCAGAACTAAAATTTTGGCATTGGTGCATTAAAATAGATAATCATTCCAGTTATCGGTAAAGAAGAGGGTAAGTGTAGCTTGCACCATATGTATTGCTTTGGAATAGCAGAATGTTTTTCTATGGAAACGAGCGAGATAGTGGCGGATGCGGCTGTTCAGCCCTTCAATCGCTGCAGTTTCAGATTTGGTTTCAACATGCATATGTTTAG
>CALHLB010000169.1 GCA_938034375.1 uncultured Alphaproteobacteria bacterium
CAAACCGTTTGTTGTTTCTATAACAGCGTTTATGATGCGTTCGCCTGGTACTGTTTGTTCCAGTGTTTCGGGATTGAATTCACGGGATTGATTGTTTGGATCGAAGCTGAAACGAATGCCTGCAACCTGTGCAAATTGACCAGGTGTTGCCTCTTGTTCCGCATCACTGCCGGCAACGGCGTGTTCAAGAACCTCTTTTAATTGCTCTGGTGTTAAGGTTACAAGTTCCAAATCATTGTCAAAGCGCAATGAATTAGCAATATCAAGTTGTGAAATGTCACTAAAATCTTTGTTTGCTGGCGTATTGGCCAAAGTCGGCAGGTCAAATGTGTCATTGCTATTTACAATACCGTCACCATTTGAATCCACAAAGCCAGTTCGTGCGGCATTGCCGCCATTAACCTCTATATTCGTAATGATGTTATCAATTTGATCTTGCTCAAGTTGACCTCTAAAACCAATAATATCACGAATGCCACCGCCATTTTTAAGTGAGATGACGACATCTTCATCAACTGAACGGGCAAGAGAAAGGTTGGCATCTGCGGTTAGATTACCAAAATTTGTTTCCTCAGTACGAACTGAAGAACGGGCGCCATTTAAAAATACATCGCTTTGACCTGTAATGATGCCATCCTGCTCATTCACAACGCCTGTTACGGCGTTAACGAGATCTTGAACTGTCTCGCCTTGTGTGCCTTCGGCAAACGGGTTAGAGGGGAGGTTAGCGATGGAACCGTTATAAAGAGCCGCGACACCTTCATCAGTTGTTGCAAATGTGCCAGATACAGCTGGATCAACGCTTTCAGGAATGAAGTTGCCATTGTCATCAAATTCAATAACCAGACGACCTACATAGGCATATTCTCCATTTGTTGAAACAATCGCTGTTGGTGAGCCATCAGCGCCATTTACAATATTTGGGTAAGGTTGCTCAGCTTCGTCGCCTGGTTGAAGGCCACGGGAAACATCTTCTGAATCAGCAGAAATTGTATCAGAGCCGCCCGCAATAATAACATCAACATTATTGAGAAGAGGTGCGAGTTCGTCATTTTCTAGGGCAAATTGTTGGAGATGGGAAACAACAATAATCTTGTTGATGCCTAAAGTCTCAAGGCGGGAAACTTCATTGTTAATAAGAGTTGCCAATTCCGCGATGCTATCATTTGCAGGTAAAACTTCAACGCGGCCTGGTGACGAAATCGCCTCAAGAAGGGGTGTTGTCGCGCCGATAATGCCGATACGTTCAACTGTGCCAGTCTCCGGGGTCGTGACTTCAATAAATGTCGTTGGCGCAATGACATCCTGGCTTGAATTGTTGCCTGTAACAGTCGGATCATTCGGGTTTGTGCGCGCTGTTATTAAATCAAGCCGGAAATCGCTGCTTGCACGAATATCACTTGTGAAAAGATTGCCAATTTCCGGGTCGTTACTGAAATCAAGGTTTGCACTTAGATAGGGAAATTGAATGCCGACATGGTCGACTTCCTGTAAAAAATTAACGTGGTTGGGTGCTTCTGCAAGAACGGCTGTTTCATCGGTTGATGAGAGGCTGTTATCTTCCTCCAGGTCGCGCTGGATGATGTTTTCAAGCGTGTCTGTACCAAGATCGAATTCATGGTTGCCGAGAGCGGAAGCATCAAAGCCAATGGCGTTGAGGATACCAATATCTACGCGCCCTTGAAAATTATCAAGTTCATCAAAATAATCAACAAATCCATCGACATTGACATCTGTCGTGTAGACATCTGAAGCGACAAAACCGCTCGTATTCAAGGCATCATTGGTAAGAAAGGCGTTGATTTCGTTGTTATCATAAAAACCATTGCCATCTGTATCAATAGTGTTCGTATTGCCATTAGCCTCATTGAGAAGCGTTTTATTAATAAGGCCAAAGTGTTCGTTGTAAAAACCTTCAAAAAGCGGATTAAAGACAGATGGGTCGCTGGCCGCGTTAAAAAATGGCCCTGAAAGATAATTATCACCTGCGGAAAGAGTGATGTAAGCAAAGCCATTATTAGTTGCATCTTGTTCCAACGCTTGCTCTATAGCGGCAAAATTAGGAGCTGCCTGAATGGCGTCAACACCCCCTTCAAGGTCCGATGCGTGCAGGATTTGTAGTTTGAAAGCCATCTGAGTCTCCACATAAAATGGCTCCACCAATTAATCACCTTCAAGAATCACGCCTGTTTTGGAGCGTTTTAATTTGTTGCTAAGAACAGAATTTTTGATGGTATTGCTGACGCACAGAGCCTTATTATTAAAATTTAACTGAAGACGGTTTGAGGACAGTCTTCTTCAGCGTGGAAACTAAGCTGGATTATTAACGGGTAATTAACATTAATATTAAAGTTTCATGACGATCTATAGCCAAGCTCATATAAATTGATAATGAATTTTGACACTATCTCTTTGTTTACGGCGTAAGCCTTTCAATTGGTAAGCCTTGACCTTAAATTTAAAAATCTTTCTCAAAAAATATACCCAGACTGGTATTACCATCGCTTTTAATAGCGCCACGTGCTGTTAGTTCCTCGGTAATATCAAGATTAATTGTCGCTTCTGTTTGAGAGCCAGCTTCAACACCAAGATAAACATTATCATTAATATATTTACCAGCTTTTAAAGCCGCATTACCGTCTTGATTGCTAATTATATCCAAATCATCCAAACCTAATGTAGATCGGAAACTATCCACAAGCCCAAGCCCTCCGACCCCTGCCAGCTCCCCTGCGGCGGAAGCTAATCTCGCAATTTGAACAGGAGAAAGATCCGTTATACCGCGATCGAAAATAATTCGGGCAAGTACCTCATCTTCAGGAAGCTCAGGCGTGGAACTAAAGGCAACTTTAAGATTTGATGCTTTGCCACTTAAAGTTACAAAAGCTTCCACGTCACTCGCACTTGTTTGAGCCATAAAATTTAAGACCGGATCAAGGTCACCAGCAAAAGTAATTTCGCCTTTAGAAAGATCTAAACGTTTTCCCAAAATATTAAGGCGCCCACGAAAAAGCGAAAAAAGACCAATTGGTACAATATTGGCCGTTGTGCCGGTTAAACGGATTTTTCCACCAAGTTCTGCATCCAATCCTCGTCCTCTCACAAAAATTCGGCGAGGAGTATTTAACACGACATCAAGGCTCACATTTCCTGAATTACCAGAGGTCGCGTTTTTTGGCGTTATTTGATCGATTAATGAAAGCGTTTGCGCGGTTTGAAAGTCTGGCGTTATATGGGTGAGATCGAGTAACTGCGAATTGGCGGAAAATGTTTCAGGCACAGCAATTTCCAACATATTCATAAAAAGCTCCCCTTTAATAAGGGGTTGGTTAATAAGGCTGCCTGTAATAGTAAGCGCGCCACTGGTTATTGCTTTTAAAGTTGCGCCATCAGTATAAAATGCTTTATCAAGTTTTATCGAAATATTGGCAGGAATAGCTTCACTTAAGCCAATATCCCCCCGCATCTCAATACGCCCGCCTCCGCGAACTTTGGCTCTCCCCTTGTTAATTGTTACTTTCTGGTCGCGCAGTCCAATGAGAAGAGCAATATCTTCCAGACGAATATTGCTTAAAGGATCTTCAATTAAACCGTTATTAAGTGTAATGAGGCCTTCAAAATCGGGGTTTTGCAAAGAACCCCGTCCACTAAGATTTAAATCAATATCTCCTGTGAGAGCTGCCCCTCGATCGACAAGAAAAACCTCTCCCAATGCGAGGGGAAGATTACCATCGACTTTAACATTCAAGCCATGCCCATGAAGCGGAATCATACCAGATGCATTAAGCGATACATTCTGGCTATTTTGAACCAGGGCTTTTTCAAGATGAATTGTTCTGCCCTTCAGCATTCCTTCTATGAAAAGGTTTAAGGGTTGAAGAGCCTTTTCCTTGAGTTGACGCGTATTTAACTCTATCCCTTTTAGTCTGAAATGCGACATAGGGGCCGAAGATGGTCCCGATATTGTAAACGCTCCATCAAGATGTCCGGTTGCATCCGTCTTTTCTAAAAAAGCATTAGCAATCTGCATTGGAAAATCGTCAAGAGCCCCCTCAACAGAGATGGTTTTACCAATATGACCTTCTATCTCGACAATCCCACGGCCAACCTTCATAAAAGTTGGTTTAATATGCGTCATGCCGTTTTCAATTATTATGGTAGTCGGCTTTTCAAGCAGCGCTTTGATTTGACGGGAAGTTACTTTAAATTCCATAAGCTGAATGTCAATTTTATCAGCGCTTTGTATCAACTCCCCCCGCGTGATAAGCTTTGTATTTCCCACTGCTTCAATATCGGCATTTAATATAAAGTTTGTTTTGTAATTAGATGTTTGGGCTTTCGTGCTTAATCGCGTTATTTTTATCCCAGATATATTCAAATTACCTGCGGTAAGTTCCCCGTTAATCGATGGTTTTTTAAAAGCATCTTCTATCTCTGCTTCAAGGTGCGCTTGTTTTATGTGGTTGTCTTTTATACCCAAAGAACCCGCATCAGCCATAATTGAGATAGATTGCCCAACGCCATGAGAGCGGAAATCAATATGGCCGGAAATCGCGCCTGATGCTTCAATCAAACCCAGCGCGGCAACATCTGAAATATCGTTTGTTTTCAGGTCCAGATTTCCATTGAAAAGGCCTTTGGAATTTCCAATCAATGTTCCAGAAAGCAATGTACCTGCAATATCTGCTGAAAGTTCTTTAAGTGCCAGAGCATTATTTTTATAGGAAATTTTACCATCAGCATTAATGGGCTTATTATTTAATTTACCACTTCCAGAAATTATACCGTCAAAATCGTTCCCCTCTACTTTGCCATCCAAAGTAAAAAGCACGTTTTCAACAGGGCGGTTTAACACCTGTCCTTTAGGCATGGCCACGGTTATATGGGCGTCAAAAGGTTGTTCAATGCCTTTAATAAGTGCAGAAAGCTCTACATCCCCTTTCGAATCTGGATTTAAAACAGAAATATCTTTAAGCGATAGGAGTGCTGATAAATCTGCTTTTTGAGAGGAAATGCCGCCATTAGCATCAAAAGATATATGGTCATTCTTCAATGTGAAATGTTTAAAGACCAGGCCATTTTCTGTGCGTGAAAGACCTCCATTTAAGTTTGCAGGGGAAAAGATTAGTTTATCAACAAACCCGTCACCAATTTGCAGAGCATCAGTTTTTCCTTTGAAGGTAAGATCAAAAGTGCCATCGATAGGGGCAAGACCTCCCTCCACATTCATTATCAAAGCGCCTGAAAGGTCCCGCTCGCTGAGGGGTGAAAATGTAGAAAGATCATTTATTTGTAAATTAATCCCCCCCTTATAGGCCCAATTATCAATCGAACCCTGCGCGTTAATATTAATTGTGTCTCCAGAGAGGGTAAGATGATCAAGTTCCAAAGGCTTTCGGGCAAGCCAATGTCCCGCGCCTGCAATTTTCACTCTATTGCCAAGCGTTTTTTTACCCCCTAAGTCTTCAGAGGAAATTTGTGCAAGACCGCCATCAATTTTAAAAGTAACAGAGCGGTTTTCAGGCTGTGCCAAGTTTTGAACCAGTCCCAAAGCGCTCAATTGAAAGTTTTCAATAGCAATGTTGCGCCCTTCAAAGCTTTGAACATCAAGTTTTGCTGTCCAATCCTCCCTTAGGGCTGCATTATAATCAATGGTTAAAATAGCCTTATTAAAAGTGCCTTCACCACCTGGCAAAGAAATCTTTGCTTTGTTACTATCGGCAAGTTTCATAGTAACATCAAGCGCCTGTAAAAAGCCATCTTGCAAAATAAAGGCCGATGCTTTGGCATTAACAGCCCCACTTTTAAGCGTCATTTCCTGCAATGCCATTGAACCATTTTGTAGAAATGAAAATTGAGCTTTCAAACTACTGTTAGCACCGGTGAAACTTTTGTAGCGCTCATCAAATAGGGAAGATAAGGTTCCTTGTGCAGTGAGGCGAGCTTCCAAACTCTGCCTGGTTTTTTGAAAAGAGAGCTGGCCATCCAGTATATTTTTCTGATCAACATCAAGGTCAAGATTAACGGAGAGATCTGAAAGGGGGGCTTCTCCCTTAATTGTCAAGGAGAGAGGCGGTTTCTTTTCCAATTGCAGCGCGTGAAACAATAACCCATTTTCAGGCTCTATAAATTTAATATCAATAGCCGTCTTTTCAGTATCTGGTTTGTAATCAACGGCAAGATCAAGGACGCTCCCTGCCTTATCAAGGCGCTGAATATTCAAAGCTGTTTCCAATGCGCCATCGATCAAAATAAGATGCCCCTTAGCGCTGGCTTTTGCCTTTACTCCCAAGGCGGCTTTTTCAAAAGATATTTCAGGCACATGCAATTTAGACAGTTTAATAGCAACGGGTAATTGCGGAATCTGAAAAGGCTGTGCTTCTGGAACTGGTAGGCTTTCATCTTCTAGGGGCTTGCGAATAAAATGAATGCTTTCAGCTTCAAGGTTTTCAATGTCCAACTGACTGTTTAATAATAAACTGGAGCGATTCCACTTCAGCTTTGGCCTTTTGATGGATAGCCAGATGCCATTTTTATCAGCAATAGTGATGCTTTCAAGCGTCACATTGGAAGATAATGCCCCTTCCAGACCGTTTAAACTTATGCGCTGGTTATCAGAAGAGAGTTGCTCTTCAATAAATCTGATAAATCGTGATTTTTCATCTTCCTGCGCTTTCAGGCCAAAAGACCAAAAACCACTAAGCGCAATAATAAAAACGAGAAATATATAAAAATAACGCATCAAAATGACTGTCCAATTCCGGCATAAATGGCGACAGGGGGGTCATCATCGCCCCCGTTAAGCGGCACACCAAGATCAAGCCGAATGGGTCCTAAGCTCGTATAATAACGAATGCCCAGGCCAGCTCCCAGGCGAGCCTCATCCTCAAAGCTGAAAAAGCTCCCATCACTAACGGCCCCAGCATCAATAAATAAAATGCCTCCAAATGTTTCATTCACACGAAAGCGCCCTTCAAGAGAGGCTTCCAAAAATGAAAGACCGCCACTAACTGTGCCATCATCTTCCAAAACACCAATAGTCTTAAATCCGAAGCCGCGAACAGAGCCGCCCCCTCCGGTAAAATATAGCAGATTAGAGGCTGTCTCCTCACGCTCAGGTCCGATTAAAACACCCAAGCGCCCCCGACTAGCCAAAGTAAAACGGTTTTCTTTGTCAAAGGTTTTATATGTGCGGCCTTCAAGATTAAATTGCACCCCTTGATTGGCAAACTCAAATTCATAAAAGGGATTAATATCAGCATCGATATAGAACCCTTTTTTTGGTTCGAATTTATTATCACGTTTATCAAAAACCGCATCGGCAAATAGACCAACAGTCAATAAATCACGCGTACCAAAACTATCGTCAAACGCACCCGCTTGTAAACGCGCACCAAATCCAAATGTTAACGCATCAGATTTCAAGTATGAAAAGCCCGTTTCATTTTCTATCGAGGTTTCTTCAAATGTATCATTAAATTCACGTTTTGCATTGAAACGGCTATTAAAATCAAAATCAGGATGGAAAACCCCCGGACGTTTAAATTCTGTGTTAAAATTATAATCCAGCTCCGTTAAATTGGATGTTTGGCCCAGTCCTGAAATCTCACCTGATATTCTTATCTTTTCTGCATGACCAAACAAATTGCGATGTAATAAGAAAGTCTGAATACCCGCTCCGTCAACATTAGAAATAATTGCCCCAAAACCAACACTTCTTGGTTTGCGTTCTTGCACATGAATGACCACTGGCAATTGATTGCCTTCGACAAGGTTTTCTGCCTCTTCAATTTTACGGGTTGAAAAAACTTCAAGACGATTTAGGCGTTTTTCTGCTTTTTCAAAATCCTTCAAGTCATAAACTTTACCTGTTTCAAAGCCTGCCTGCCTTAAAATGAAAGGCCGCTTTGTGCGTTTATTACCTTTGACAGATATTTTGCCGAGTTTTGTTTTGGGGCCAGGCGTCACGATAAGAGAAACGGTTATTTGACGTTCTTCATGATTTGCAATAATTTTTTGATCACTAATTCGGGCTTTTGCGTACCCATGGGCGCGCCATTTGGAAACTAAAGACGCCTTTTTCAAACGAATGGTATCCGCTCTTGCAATAGCCCCTGTTTCAAAAGGCATTTTTTGAAAAATTTCTTGGTTTTCAACCTCTTTGAAAGGCGGAAGAGAAGCATTTTCTACAATCAAAGTACCAAAATGATAAACAGGGCCAGGATCGATGGAAATAAGTATCATTGGATTGTTATCAAGGTCATCAATCGGGGAAAGGGATGCGGCTTCCTTGCCGGAAATTTTAATCGAAATTGATGGCCCATAATAGCCAGCCTTATAAAGACTTGCGAGCAAGCGCTTATAATCAGCGCGAGCGCGGGAAATAATACCCGTATTGCCAGAAACCGGCTTTTCCCGCCCGGTCCAAAGCTGTGAAGCGTCTTTCAAATTTTTATCAATTTCATCTTCTACCTGTGTTTGGCGCCCAGATATTTTGAAAGTCACCCGATACATTTTAGGGTCAATTAAACCAGAAGCTGATTGAGCATTTTTGCTATTTTCAAAAAAACTAAATCCAAAAATATCCAAAGCATATGAAGGCGATGAATATAATAATAGAATTAAAGATAGGATAAGATAAACGCGCACACAAAAAGTCCATTCACACCTTATTTAAAGAGCGTAATATCATCTAGTGCAAAATGCTGCAAATTCTTTCCTTCATTTCACCGCGCACTGATAAGAAAGTCATATATATTTAACACGAAAAATAGCGACATATATTTATAAAAACAGACTGACCCGACACAAGCCTGTCATGTTTTTCTTTTAATTAGCATTTATGATTATAAAAACTAAACCTTCTCCTTTTTCGAAATGGGAAAAAGGATCAGGCTCTTTCATAAATCGCTTGAAAGAGGGTATCATCCTGCCCGATTGGCAACCACGTTTCATAATGCCAAAAGACAGCTCAATTTTTACAATCGGTTCCTGTTTTGCAAGAAACATAGAAATTGATCTACACCAAATGGGTTTTGATGTAACGAGTATAGATCGAAATCACCCCCAACCAGAAATCAGCTCTAACGTAACTTTAGGGCTTTTGAATAAGTACAATCCCGTTTCAATCTTGCAGGAACTGGAATGGTCTCTCAAATTACGGAACTTTCCAGAACACGGTCTCATTCAATATCATGACAAAGTCATTGACCCATATTTGCATGAGGAAGCACCGCCAACATCAAAAAAAGAAGCTTTGGAACGGCGTGCATCTATTGCAGGATATTTCAAAAAAGCATTCGATGCTGATCTTGTCATTATCACTCTGGGGCTTATTGAAACCTGGTTTGATCCCTTAACAAAACTTGCTCTTAATGGCGCTTTATCTAAACGCGTTTCACCTGAAATCCGGTCTATGGGTTTCAAGCAATTGCAACATCATGAATGCAAGACCGTTATGCATTCTATTTGTCATCTGTTACAAAAATATGGTAATAAAGATAAAAAAATCATCACCACTCTATCACCTGTTGCGATGAAACGAACCTTTTCCAAAAATGATATTTTAATTGCTAATTGCCAATCAAAAAGTACATTGCGCTCTGTTATCGGCGAAATTATTACAGAAAGGCAGGATATTGATTATTTTCCAGCTTTTGAAGCTGTTACGTTATCCGATCCTGCTTGTGCTTATAAGAAGAATCAACGTGAAGTGAGTGAGCAGATGGTTCAGCACGTCATGCATCTTTTCAAGCAAAAAGCATTTACGCCGCTTAATTAAATATGGAATAAGCGAAAGCGTAAGCCTTTTAAAATGACGATCATTTTGGAAGAAAAGCTGAGCGTTAGAAAGAGATATAGCGTAAGCCTTTTAAAATGATGATCATTTTGAAAGAAAAGCTGGGTCTTTTTCGTCTTCTAAAGCGGATTGAACGAAATATTGTTGCGGGTCTTGCGCGATAACTTTGTCACAAAATTGTAAAGATGCTTTCACACAACCTGCATATTTCCGTAAGCCATATGTCATTTTGCCTTTCTATGATTTTGAGGGTTTTAAAATATTAAGTCGTTCAAAGTTTTCTCGCTTAAAACGGGATTACCCTCAAACCAAGAGGAATTTATCATGACGTCACTAATCATTAATGAGGTATTGTTTGATCCCGCAGCTGGTCTGGCTGGAGATGCAAACAGAGATGGCATCCGCGAAGCGGCTGGAGATGAATTTGTTGAAATTGTCAATATAAGTAACAACGAAATCAATATTTCAGGCTTTTCCCTTGGGGATGATGATGCTGCACCATTCACCTTCCCGCAAGGAACCGTTCTTGCAGCAGGTCAAGCCGCTCTTCTTTTTGGAGGAGGTGTGCCAGAGGGTAACTTTGGAGGTGCTTTGGTCTTTATAGATAATGGCTCCATTGGTAATGGTCTTGCAAATTCAGGTGACGTAGTTGAGTTGCGCGATAATGCAGGCAATTTTGTCGACAGTTTTTCCTACAATTCTACAAATAGTGAAAATCTGGTGAGCGGGGATACAAATCAGTCCTTCACAAGAGCGCCTGATTTAACTGGAAATTTTACAGAGCACACTGCAGTTGAAAACAGCAATAGCAGCCTGTTTTCACCTGGTACACAAATAGATGGTACGCCTTTTTCATCGCAAAATCCTATAAACCAGCAAGATGATGAAGGCCCTCTTTTACTCTCAACTTTTTATATTCAAGATGCCGATGGTGATGGTAATACAGCAACATCTGATGCACTTTTTATTTTTACCAGATCAACCCCAACAATCGCGATTGGTGATGAAGTGGAAATATCTGGAACTGTGACAGAATTCTTCCCGCAAGGTGAAGACTTTGGCGGCCTTTCTCTCACCCAAATTAGTAATGTTATAAATATTGAAACGATATCAAGCAATAATGACCTGCCAGCTGCCACCATAATAGGTGCTGCCGGCCGCACCCCCCCAACAGAAACAATTATCTCAACAAGTGAATTGCCAGTAAATCTTCAAATAGAAGCCGGAACATTCAACCCAAATAGTGATGGCATCGATTTTTTTGAGAGTCTGGAAGGCATGTTAGTCACGCTTGATGACCCCGTTGCGATTTCACCAACCAACAGGTTTAATGAAACCTTCGTAGTTGTTGATGATGGCGCCAATGTCACAAGCAGGTCATCAGACGGAGGGTTAAATAGTCGCGGTGGGCTTACTTTAAATGCTGATGCAAATGGAACAGGCGACCTTAATCCGGAACGTATTCAAATTCAGTTCGATAATAATCTAACACCACAATCCCCAAATATCACACAAGGTGATAATCTGGCTGATGTAATAGGTATTGTCGATTATGACTTTGGTAATTTTGAAATCCTGGCAACGCAAGCAGTTATGATTGAAGAAGAAAGCACGTTAACGCCAGAAACAACAACCCTGGCAGCAAGCGATGACGCACTAACCGTTGCAACCTATAATGTCCTTAACCTTACATCCAACCCGCAAGATAATGACTTCGCCCAAATTGAAGCGTTGGCACAACAAATTGTCAACAATCTTGCCGCGCCAGATATTCTAGCCTTACAGGAAATCCAGGATAATAGCGGCGTCACAAATGATGGCACTCTCAATGCCGATGAGACACTTCAAGCCCTTGCCGATGCCATTTTAAATGCAGGGGGCCCCGAATATTCATTTGAAAGCGCCCTTGTGGATGTTGACGGTGAAACAGGCGGCGTTCCAGGCGGCAACATACGTAACGCTTTCCTTTTCAACCCAGACCGTGTTACTGCCAGAGAATTTTCAACCCTGGAAGTTGAAGAATTAACAGCATTGGGCGTTAGCAGCCCCAATGCATTTGAAGGCACGCGAGATCCGCTGTTAGGCGTTTTTGAATTTAACGGTAGAAATGTCACTATTATTAACAATCATCTTTCTTCCCGCTTCGGCTCAGATCCTATTTTTGGCGGGCTGCAACCGTTCAATCAAGGTGGCGAAGCGGCAAGAGAAGAGCAAACCGCAACCTTAAACGAAATTGTGGATGCTCTTTTAACACAAAATCCTGAACGCAATATCATTGTTGCTGGCGATTTAAACACTTTTGATTTCACAAATGATTTGACAGAGATTCTGCCTGGTACCGGCAATGAGCAGGTATTAACAAACCTCATTACAAACTCTCTGGAAGATGATGAAGCTTCAACCTTTAATTTTCAGGGTAATAGTCAAGTCCTTGATCACATCTTTGCTACCGACAGCTTATTAGAAGGGGCAAGAGTAGATATTGTTCATGTGAATACCGAATTTTCAGAAAACGCTAGCGAC
The DNA here is from genome assembly GCA_938034375.1 of uncultured Alphaproteobacteria bacterium. GTDB lineage: Bacteria > Pseudomonadota > Alphaproteobacteria > Rhizobiales > JACESI01 > JACESI01. The sequence continues at coordinate 12,323 of CALHLB010000169.1, forward strand.
CATGAACCCGTTATTGCCCTGTTCAATTTACCCTCTGCACCACTCATAGAAGATTTGGAACTTATTGGAACTGGCCGCGCAGATACTTTAATTGGCGGGGAAGGTAATGATACCCTTTCAGGTCGTAGTGGCAGAGATTTCATTGAAGGGGGCGCTGGAAACGACACCATTCAAGGAGGAAGAGGCGCTGATACAATTCTTGCCGGCGATGGTAATGACATCGTCAATGGTGGCAGAGGGGCAGATAATATCCTTGGCGGATCAGGTGGCGACATCTTAAGAGGCGGTGCAGGACAGGATAACATTATCGGAGAAGATGGTGGCGACGCCCTAATAGGAGGTGCTGGCCAAGATATCTTATCCGGTGGTAATGGAGAAGATATTCTGCAAGGTGGCGCCGGCCATGATGAATTGGATGGCGGTGATGGTAATGATACGCTGTTTGGTGGTAACGGTCGCGATATTTTAATTGGCGGTGATGGCAATGATACCCTCATTGGCGGTGCAGGTCGAGATACAGCAATTTTTTCTGGATCTGAGGATAATTACACCGTTTCAGGGTCTACGATCACAAGTCTAATTGATGGCTCTGTCGACCAGCTTGTTAGCATAGAAATCATTCGTTTTGATGATGTCGATACCATATTGGCATAATGAAATTGAAGGTAGCAACATTCATCCTATAGCTCCAGACCCTAGGCTCAGGATTCATTAAATCCAGTATATTACGATAGCAGCGATCGTTATTGCAGC
>CALHLB010000170.1 GCA_938034375.1 uncultured Alphaproteobacteria bacterium
GGGAAATACGGCTCAATCAAGGACAATTGGCGATCAGACAACCAAGAACAAATCAGACATAAAAAAACTCCTTCGTTTGAAACCTTGAAGCTGATTTGCAATGAAAATTAAAGAGAAAAATTAATAGGTCCTGAGCCTAGGCTATATAAGGCAGGCTTTACTTGTCTGCCTTATTATTCAATACCTTATTTTGGTAGAAAGACTTTAACGGCCAGCCCACCCATAGTCTTACTTTTTTCAAAAACCAATTGCCCTCCCCAAACGGCGACCACCTGTTTTACAATATTCAAACCAAGGCCTGTTCCCTCTCTGATTTCAAGACTTGTGTTTTCACTTTTATGCTCATTATGTATTGGTGAGTATTGATAAAAACGTTCTACCAGATGAGGCATTACAGAGTGTGGCACGCCATATCCGTTATCTTCAACGCTTAAAACCGCCTCATCAGCATTCATCAAACAGGTTACAAAAATTTTTAACGCCTCCGGTTTTTTTGCGCTTTCCTGCTTGCTGTTTTTATGGGCATGACGCAAAGAATTTTCGACAAGATTTTCGACAATAAGTTCAATTGCAAAAGGATCACCTTTTACAAAAACCGGTTTGGAAACCATTAATTCAATGTCACTTTCAGGCTTTAATGATATTATTCGGGCCAATGTTCGCCTTACAACTTCAACGACATCAAAATGTGAGAGAGCCTTTTTATCGGTTAATATATTACCAGTTCTTGCTAAATTTAAAAATTGGTTTGCAACATGAGCTGTGCGTTTTGCGCTCTCCTCAATACGTATTAAATCAGCACTCATTTGCTTACACATTTTGGGTGACGCTTCAAAATCAAGAGATTGCAATTGTGAAATGAGACCTGTTACAGGCGTTCTTATTTCATGAGCGCATGCATCAAGAAAAGCACGCTCTCTCTCCAATTGATCAGACATTTTATGCGTTAAAACGATAATTGCATCAACGAGAGGCAAAAGTTCTTTTGAACGTTTGCGGATAGGCAATTTTTCCAACCTGTCCAAATCAAGCTGCATAACATCATCGGCCAGAACGCGTAACGGTTTTAGCCCATAACCAATAGCGCCAGATAAACCAAGAAGAGCAACAAGAAAAATGCCTAATAGCGGAAGAAAAATTGAAACCAATAACCAACGAACAGCAAACCGTCTATCTGTATCGCGTATGACAAAAATTACACAATCAATACCCTGACATCTGGATGCAACAACCCAATTATCAGAACCAATTTTTATAACCTTATCAAAAGATCTCCTTTGAGAAAAATCAATGTATTTTTGAATATCCGCGCCGAGACTTAAAACGGTTTTGTCATTTCGATTAATAAAAAGGCCATGCCCTGCCTCAATTTGACGGAAATTTTCATTAATCACCTGCCCTTCAATTAAGGATAGTAGCGTTTGAGCGTTACGGCCTGCCTGGTCGACCATAAAACCACGGCTTCTTTCAAAAGCTGCAAATTTGGTAAAAATAGTAGCACACAGCCAGACAATGAAAAGAACAAGCCCGGCGGAGAATAACAATCTTGCCTTTATAGATGTTGGTTTTCGATCTGACTTTCCTGCGGAATGAAATAACCGATACCACGCACCGTTTTTATTAGATCCGGCCATAAGGTTTTTCTCAATTGTGAAACATAAACTTCGATTGTATTATCTTCAACACTGTTATCCCAGCTATAAAGCGTTTCAATAATTTGCTGCTTGGTTTTTACCTTTCCATGTTCTTCCAGCAAATATTGCAATAAACGAAACTGACTAACAGGGAGCGATATGGCCTTTTCCTTCAATGAAACAGACAAATAATCTGGCATAACCTTCAAGGAGCCATATTGAATAAGATTGGTTGCCCGCCCAGATAGACGCCGTTTAATTGCCCTTATTCGGGCAAGTAGTTCTGGCACATCAAAAGGTTTGGCCAAATAATCATCCGCCCCACTATCCAGCCCTGAAAGACGGTCATGCAACCTATCACGCGCGGTTAAAATGAGAACGGGTATCTGTTTCTTTTCAGTTCGGATTTTCTTTAAAAATCTCAGGCCATCGCCATCAGGTAAGCCCAGATCTAAAATCATCAAATTACATTGATCCGTTTCAAGCACATGCTTTGCTTCTTCAATCAAGGTTACATGTTCAACGCGAAACTCAGTTTTTACAATTGTTTTCAAAATCGCATTGGCGATAACATTATCGTCTTCGACCAGCAGTATTTTCAAAGCGTTACCTTTATAAATTTTGTCCGGTCTCATTAAACTATAAAGCTGAATGATGGCTGATATCCTTCTCACATTTTAGTGATGTCAAGCTCAGCCATGCTTCAGCTTCATATTCTAAGCAAGCTTAAGCACTTAACGCTCTATAAAAAAGGATTATCCAGATGAAAAGAATTTCCCTTGCTATTTCCATTGCTGTTTTTTCTTGTCTACCCGCTTTAGTGATTTGAAAGATCTTAAAGAACCAACTGAAACTAAAGGTCTTAGCCCTGCCCTCTTGCATGAAAATAAATTAGACGCACAAATTCCTTCTATGGCAGAATATAAATTGCGCGGTCGTAGAGTAACATTTGAACCAGGCGCAACTCTCGTGAACCATAGCCATGCAACACGCCCCGGCTTTGTTTATATAGAAAAAGGCTCCATTATTGAAAATCGCAATGGTGTGAGCCGTGAATTCAAAGCAGGGGATACATGGATTGAAGATACAAAAACGGAACACTGGATTCGCAACGTATCTGATAAACCCGCTGTTTTGATTGTTGTCGACTTGCCAATCATCAAATAAATCCTGTTTTTGGTTATGGCTACCTGCTACACCCCTCCTCACAAAATCTAAAGCAGCAGGTAGCCATTCATTCTCGGAAATATTATTTATAAATAACTTAGGGTCTTGACCTATTAATAGTTGGTGCTTGGCGTTTGATAGGGCAAGAGATACAGTATAAAGGCTTGCCGATTGCGGTTTATCCCCCCATTCAAAAGACTTTGTGCTTTAGGTCGCCGCCCTATCAAGCGTTCTCTGGATTGGATAAAT
>CALHLB010000171.1 GCA_938034375.1 uncultured Alphaproteobacteria bacterium
CTGGAAGAAGAAATTTTAAAAGAAGCTTTTCCAGATTCTACAATTAAAGATGGTGAGAGACCGCTTGAACAGCCTGATTTTGAAGCCCTTTCTGATCAGCCGGAAAATAAGGATTTTGAATCTGAAAAGATGCCTAAAGAAGAGCGGGAGAATAAGTCACCCGCTGTTGAAGAGGCGCTTAACCTTGATAGCTTTTTTGATAATGAATTTGGCCGGACCAACCAGAAAATCGCTCCAACTAATGCAGATAAAGAAAAACCCTCTGAAGGTATTCTTGCTGGTTCTATGATGGGGTATCCTGATGTTTCACTCAATAACAACGGTGCTTCTGATATTGATAGATCCTCCAAACAAGACCCTGAATTCAATTTAATAAAGAAAAAAGAACAATCTATTTCAAGCCCAAGGGATGAGCAGGTTAATATCGGTTTATCTGATAAAAAGGATTTCGATTTTGACGAGCCTGTTGATGATTTTACGGTTGAAGAGCCTGTTGTAAAAGTTGCAAAAAAAGGACGCGGTCTTGTTGCAATTGCGGCTACCTTGTCCCTTCTTGTCGTTAGTGCTGCCGGGGCTTATTATTTATTCTCTTCTGCTTCTTCGGATAATGAGTTTATCGTTTCTGCCAGTGATGATCCAATAAAAGTAAGGCCTGATGAGCCAGGAGGAAAGCTTATTCCTAATCAGGATAGAACTGTTTATGATACTTTAAGCGGTGATGAAGTGGCGCAAAGAAATGATGGTCAATTGGTGGACCGTTCAGAAAAACCAATTGTTAATCTGGATAAAGGGGATGATGGAATTCGTCCACGTGTAGTTTTGCCCGGTTCAAGTAGTGGGGAAGAAGGTGTTTCATCTACGCGCCCGCCACGGGGAACAAGAACTGTTCGAACTGTAACAATTCGGCCTGATGGTACTTTGGTACGTAATCAAGAAGCAAAGCCTGAAAACTTTTCGGGTCAAAATGAAACGAAAACACTTACTCCTTCTATTGTTGCTAATTCTAATGAAACAGCAAAAGAGACCGTTTCGCAAAATTTAACACCAAGGTCTGTTAATACGGCTATCTTGCCAAATGATACTACCTCAAATGAAGTCGCGCCTGAGGAGGCGGTAAATCAGGCTCAATTGCCGCCTTTGCCAAAGCAAAATGATTTAAGAAATCGCGCAACATTAAGACAAACAGCGCAGGCTTCAAACCCAACGCCTTTATCGCCTTCCGCTCCAAGGGGGCGGCCATTGCAGCAAGATGTCGACAATCAAACAGCGCCCGCTGCACAGGCCCAACAACAAACGCAACCTGCTGAAACGCCGGAAAGTGTGCCGGCAGCTAATGTTTCACCGAGCGTTTCAACCAATGGTGGTTTTTTCGTACAACTATCTTCACAACGCTCAGAGGATCAGGCGCGCTCAACTTTCAACAGCCTTAAAAGACGCTTTTCTGTTTTGTCTGCTTATTCAGCCAATATTCAACGTGCTGATTTAGGAGAACGTGGCATTTATCACCGTTTGCGCGTGGGGCCATTTTCGCGAGAAGAATCCGTTCGACTTTGTGAAACGTTGAAGGCTTCTGGTGGCGATTGCATTATTGCAAGACGATAGATTCTTGATTTAAGGTTAGAAATGACTGAACTAAAAGCCTTTATTTGTGGTTGTGAAGGTCTTTCCTTAAATGCCATGGAAAGAACGTTTTTTGAAAAGGAACGGCCATGGGGGTTTATTCTCTTTAAACGCAATTGCCAGACAAAAGAACAAATTAGAAGCCTCGTTAACACTTTGCGGGAGGTAAGTGATAATCCTTATGCCCCTGTTTTTATTGATCAAGAAGGTGGGCGCGTGCAAAGGTTGGGTCCTCCACTTTGGCCGCGCTATCCATCTGGTGAAATGCTTTTTAAGCTTTATGAAAAAGACAAAACAATGGGGGAGCGTGCTACTTGGCTCTCAGTGCGTCTTATTGCCCATGATTTGATTGAACTTGGCGTGGATGCAGATTGCTTGCCTGTTTTGGATGTTCCAGTTCCAGGCGCCCATGATGTTATTGGTGACAGGGCCTATGGGTCCAACCCTGATACGATTGCCCATTTAGGTGGGATTGCGGCATCAGGCCTTTTGGCGGGTGGTGTTTTGCCTGTCATCAAACATATTCCTGGTCATGGACGAGCAGGGGTGGATAGTCATAAGGATTTACCGAACGTGGACGCACCGTTACAACTTTTGGAGAAGGTAGATTTTGTTCCTTTTAAAAAATTAAATCACTTACCTATGGCTATGACAGCCCATATTGTTTATTCTGCGCTGGATATGACCTCACCTTGCTCCACCTCATCAGTTGTTATTGAAAAAATTATCCGTCAAAAAATAGGTTTTGAGGGTCTTTTAATGTCGGACGATGTCTCTATGAATGCTCTCGTTGGGGAAGTTGGGGAAAGAACACAAGCATGTTTTACTGCGGGTTGTGATTTTGTGCTTCACTGCAATGGAAAACTTGAAGAAATGAAGGCTGTTGCAGCAAAAACACCTTTTTTATCTGGCAAAGCAAAGGAAAGAGCCGACAATGCACTTTCCTTCCGTAAAAAACCAGAAAGTTATGACGCTATTTTGGGTCGCCAGGAACTTGAATATTTGCTAGCAGCAGTGCTTTAAAATTTCTTCGTCTTGGGTTTTAAAAGGCATTTGATGATGAATGATGACCCGATCGATGAGAATAATGATTTTGACTTTCACGATAATGAACCAGTGAAAGAAGCGCTTGTTATTGATGTTGATGGCTTTGAAGGCCCTCTTGACCTTTTGCTAATGCTTGCGCGCTCACAAAAAGTCGATTTATCTAAAATTTCTATTCTAAAACTTGCAAGACAGTATCTTGCCTTTATCGAAAAAGTGCGCTCCATGCGCCTTGAACTGGCTGCTGATTATCTTGTGATGGCGGCTTGGCTTGCTTTTTTGAAATCTAAATTGCTTTTACCTGAACTTGAAGAAAAGGAAGAGGAAAGCGGGGAAGAACTAGCTCAAATTCTCGCTCATCGGTTAAAAAGGCTGGAGGCTATGCGTGATGCAGCCAACCGTTTGATGGAGCGCAACCAATTGGGAAAAGATGTTTTTGCGCGTGGTGATCCTGAAGCGGTTAAAATTATCAAAATAAATAGTTATGATATAAAGCTTTACGATTTGTTGAAGGCTTATGCTAATCAGCGCCAACGTCAATCTGTTTCTTTTGTTGAGGTTAAAAAACGAAAAGTCTGGTCGTTGCAGGAAGCCAGGCAAGCCCTTTCACGTCTATTGGGCTTATCAAAAGAATGGGTAAGCCTTGATGATTATCTTTTAGATTATTTGGTTGATGATGATCAAAAAACAACCATGCGTGCAAGTTCTTTTACCGCCTCATTGGAGCTTGTGAAAGAGGGCGTACTTGAAGTGCGACAGTATGAATCTTTTGCGCCTCTTTACTTTAGAAAAATTAAGGAGACATAATGCCTTTTGACGATAAACTGGATGGGAAAGGTGGCATTGTTATTCCTTTTCAAGAAGGAGAGGCGGTTGCGATTTCTGATGAACAACGTCATTTTATGAGAATTCTGGAAGCCTGTCTTTTTGCTTCAAAAGAGCCTTTAACGCTGGTTCAGTTGCAAAGTCGTTTGGAGCATGATGTGGATATGCAGTCTCTTATATCCGATTTGCAAAATCAGTATAAAGGCAGGGGTGTGGAATTAGTTGAAGTTGCTGGCGGATATGCTTTTCGCACTGCACCGGACTTATCATTTCTATTGCAGCAAGAAGCAGAAGAAAAACGCAAACTTTCCAGAGCTGCACAAGAAACTTTAGCAATTATCGCATATCATCAACCCGTTACACGCGCCGAAATTGAAGAAATTAGAGGCGTTTCAATAAGCAAAGGGACGCTGGATGTTTTGTTGGAAACTGGCTGGATAAGAATGCGGGGCAGGCGCCGTTCCCCCGGGCGGCCAGTTACTTATGGAACAACGGCCTTATTTTTAGATTACTTTTCCCTTGAAGATATTAGTGATTTACCAGGCCTGGAAGAATTAAAAGGCGCGGGTCTTTTGGATAGCGCAATACCAGTTAACTTTAAAATGCCATTGCCATGCGATGATGATGATTTAAATGATGACGAAGACCCGCTTGAGCAGGAAGACCTTCTAGCATACACAGGCTTGATTGATGAAGTTGATAAGGCTTAAAAGAGAGCATGAACCGTTTTATACCTAATTTTCGCCTTGACAAGGCAGTTGCGAAACATCGTGGTGCAGCAGGCGCCACATTTGCTGGCAATGTTATTTTCGATAATGTTTCGCGAAATTTTGGTGCTGTAAGTGCTGTTAAAAATTTATCTTTGTCAATTAATCCAGGCGAAACAGTTTGTTTGCTTGGCGAATCTGGCTGTGGCAAGACAACGCTTCTTCGAATGGCTGCAGGTATTGAAAGCCCTGATTCTGGATGTATTTTGATAAATGGTCGAGAAGTTGCCGGCCCCAATAAACATATTCCCCCTGAAAGGCGGCAAGTCGGTCTTGTCTTTCAAGATTTTGCTCTTTTTCCTCATTTGACGATTTTAAAAAATGTCATGTTTGGGCTAACTGCCTTAAAAAAGGCAGAGGCTAAAATAGTAGCTCGCCAAGCGCTAATGCGGGTTCGGATGGAAGATTATATGGATGCTTATCCCCATATGCTTTCAGGTGGGCAGCAACAACGTGTCGCTCTTGCAAGAGCTATTGCGCCAAGGCCGCAGGTTCTATTGCTTGACGAGCCTTTTTCTGGCCTAGACAGTGTTTTGCGGGAAAAGGTGAGGGAAGAGACGCTATGTATCTTAAGGGAAACGCTGGCAACAAGCATTATTGTTACGCATGACCCGGAAGAGGCGCTTTATATGGGGGATAGAGTGGCGCTGATGCGGGATGGCAAGATTGAGCAGGTTGGTACCGCGCAAGATCTTTATTTACGTCCTAAAAACGGTTTTGTTGCAGGTTTTCTTGGAGGTCTTAACCGGTTTGATGGTGTTGTGCAAAAGGGGTGCGTTACAACACCTTTGGGTGTTTTTGCCGCACCAGGTTTTGGTAATGGCACAAAAGTGAATGTTTTTATTCGTATTGAAGGTGTCGATGTAAAAGATGTTTATGAAAAAGATGGTCTTGCCCATGGGCGCGTCTTATCAGAGCGTTTTACAGGGGATAAACGCCTGATTTCTGTACTTGTTGATGGGGGGCATGATCCGATAAAACTGAAAATTTCTGCCAGACAGGCATTGAAATCGAAGTTTGTTTCTTTTGTTGTTGACCCTGCTTCAGTGCTTATATTTACTGTTTCATAAAAAAGGCATTGCAGTTTTAGGGTAATAAACGCTATCAAAGACATAACAAAGCGTATTCATATCAAAAATATAAATTAGTACGCTGTTAAGAGGAGAAAAATATGTTTGGTTCAATCGGTCCCTGGCAGATTATTATTGTAGCGCTTTTGGTTGTGCTTTTATTTGGTCGTGGCAAAATTTCAGAAATGATGGGCGATGTTGCCAAAGGCATTAACAGTTTTAAAAAAGGCTTGAAAGAAGACCCGGATAAAGCCATTGAGAATAAGCCTGCGGAAACTGTTTCTGAAGATGTAAAAGATCAGACTAAAGCCTAATTATACAGCGTAATCCTTTTAAAATGATCATCATTATAAAAGAAAAGATGAGCGTAAACAAAAAGATATAGCTAAACTATTTGATCATTTTAAAATGGTTTAGCTATAGTTCTGATCGGGTGAAAACATGTTCGACATCGGTATGACAGAATTATTGGTGGTAGCTGTTATTGCCATTATCGTGGTGGGACCAAAAGACTTACCAGGTCTTTTACGCACACTTGCAAAACAGCTTGGGCAATTGCGGTCTTTAGCACGTGATTTTCAAGGGCAGATGAATGAAGCTTTGCGCGAAAGTGAGCTTGATAGCGTTAAAACTTCATTAGATGACGTTAAAAACCTCAATCCTGTATCCAATATAAAAAAGCAGGTGACGGATTTTGTTGATGATACAACAAATTTTGATAAAATTGACTTTGAGGAAAGTGATCTTGATCAGGCTGATGCGAGCTATATAAAAGAAGGAGATCGGCTTGCTCAAACTGATATGCGGCCTGAAAAAACTGAAACAAATAATGATAAGAGTGTTGGGCAGAATAAGCCAGTTGAAAGCACCTCTTCCTGAAGCGAGACTGAGAATATTATGAATAAGGAAGAGTTACCTAACGATTCAAAGGCGCCACTTGTCGAGCATTTAACAGAATTACGCACAAGACTCATACGTTCTATTATTGCAATTGGCATTGCTTTTGTTGGATGTTTTTATTTTTCAGATGATATATTTAACATTCTAACAGGGCCATATGTGAATGCCCGTGGTGATCAAGAAGCGCTTTTTCAATTTACAGCCCTTCAGGAGCTATTTTTTACACAGGTTAAAATTGGTTTTTTCGGGGCGTTGTTTTTGGCCTTTCCAGTTCTTGCTTCACAAATTTACATGTTCATGGCGCCAGGTCTTTATCGCCATGAAAAGGCGGCTTTTTTTCCTTTTTTAGTTGCAACCCCTATTCTTTTCCTGTTGGGGGCGTGTCTTGTTTATTTCGTTGTTATGCCCCTTGCCATTGCGTTTTTCTTATCACTTGAACAGGCTGGCGGCGTCGGAACGGCAACAATCGTCAATCAGCCTAAGGTTTCTGAATACCTAAGTCTTGTGATGACATTAATTTTTGCTTTTGGTTTAGTTTTTCAATTGCCGGTGGTTCTAACATTATTGGCGCGCATTAATGTTATCACCTCTGAAACACTAAGAACAAAACGAAAATATGCTATTGTTTTGGCTTTTGGTGCGGCAGCGGTTTTAACGCCGCCTGATCCGGCAAGCCAAATCGGGCTTGCGCTCCCTACACTCATTCTCTACGAAGTATCTATACTTTGTGTTCGTTTCGTGGAAAGGCAGCGCGAACGAAATATGCACAATATGGAAGCATAAGCTTTTATTATTATTTGAGATTTCTGCCGTGAATAGGCTTTTGAATAACAATGCTCGATATTAAATGGATCCGTGAAAACCCAGAAAAACTGGATGAAGCCCTAAAGGCACGTGGTGCTTTGCCTTTATCGGAGGCATTAATTGATCTTGATAATAAGCGTCGAACACATTTGAATATATTGCAAGAAGCGCAAGAAAAGCGTAATGCTGCATCAAAAGAAATTGGTAAGGCTAAAGCGCGTGGCGATGAAGAGGCCGCTCAAAAAGCCATTGCAGAAGTCGCAGAGATTAAGTCCTTTATTCAATCTGGCGAAGAAAGCGAGAGAGAATTTAACCAAGCTCTCAATGATATTTTAGCGACTGTTCCTAATATTCCATTGGACGATGTTCCTGTTGGATTGAATGAAGAAGATAATAAACTTCTTCACACTCATGGTGAAAAACCTGAATTTTCTTTCAATCCGAAAGAACATTATGAAATTGGCGAAAATCTTGGCAAGATGGATTTTGAAAATGCAGCAAAACTGGCAGGATCAAGATTTGTTGTTTTGAAGGGAGGGCTTGCACGTATGGAACGCGCATTGGCGCAATTCATGCTTGATTTGCACACCACTGAAAATGGTTATTTGGAAGTTTCTCCCCCTGTTTTGGTTCGTGAAGAAGTCATGTATGGCACAGGTCAATTGCCGAAATTTTCAGAAGATTCATTTCAGACAACGGATGGACGCTGGCTGGTTCCCACAGCTGAAGTGCCGCTTACCAATATGGTGAGTGATACTATTGTTGATGAAAAAGATTTGCCATTGCGTATGACTGCTTTCACACCATGTTTTCGTTCTGAGGCGGGTTCTGCCGGTCGTGATACACGGGGTATGTTACGTGTTCACCAATTCCCGAAAGTTGAAATGGTGAGTATCACAAAAGCAGAGCATTCTAATGATGAATTGGAACGTATGCTTGCCTGTGCAGAAGAGGTGCTGAAACGACTTGGATTACATTACCGGGTCATGACATTATGCACAGGTGATATGGGATTTGGAGCGCGCAAAACCTATGATATTGAGGTTTGGTTGCCTGGGCAAAATGCTTATCGTGAAATTTCATCCTGTTCCACTTGCGGCAATTTTCAAGGACGCCGCATGAATGCCCGTTACCGTGAAGAGGGCGAAAAGCGTTTGCAATTTTGCCATACACTTAATGGATCCGGTTTGGCTGTTGGGCGCACGCTGATTGCTGTTTTGGAGAATTATCAAAATGAAGATGGCAGTGTTCGTATTCCAGATGTTTTGCAGCCTTTAATGGGTGGCATGACTGTTTTTTCATAAGGAAAAATGATGCGGATTCTTCTTGTTAATGATGATGGCTTTGAAGCAGAAGGGTTTAATGTTTTAAACCAAATAGCACGACAGATAAGTAGTGATATCTGGCGTATTGCCCCGGAGGTGGACCAAAGCGGTCTTGCACATTCCCTTACACTTAGTCACCCCTTACGCTTGCGACAAGTTGATGAAAAGAGCTATGCACTAAGAGGTACCCCCACAGATTGCGTGATTATGGGAGTGCGAGAATTAATGCCATCACCGCCGGACCTTGTTTTATCGGGTGTTAATCACGGGCAAAACGCGGCTAATGATGTTACTTATTCTGGAACAGCTGCTGGCGCCATGGAAGGGGCAATTTTAGGCATACCTTCCATTGCACTTTCACAACGGATAAACTGGTTTAATAGCGAAAAAATATATTGGGAAACCGCGCTTGATTATGGTCCAGAAATTATTGATCGCCTTATTAACACGCAGTTTGATCGTGGTGTCTTTATGAATGTTAACTTTCCTGCCTGCAGTCCACAAGATGTTCAAGGTATTGAAGTTGTCCCGCAGGGGATTGTTGATCATGAATTGGGCATTGAGGCGCGCAAGGACAATAGAGATAAAGATTATTTCTGGCTAACCTTCAAATCTGGTTCCCTTATATCAAAATATCGAAGTGATGTTTCCTGTCTGAATGAAAATAAGGTTTGTATTACGCCAATGAAACCTGACTATACAGATTATAAAAGCCTTGAAATATTACAAAAAGAATTGGGTTAAAAGGTTCTTCCTTGAGCGACTGGTTGAAAGACAGGAAAAGTACAATAGCCTCTCAAGAAGAGGTAATGGCGCTTCTTTTGGCTCTTAGGGCGGGGGGGATAACCGAACACGCTCTTTTAGATTTGTTTGAAAAATACCCGCGCCGGCTTTTTTTAAATGCAGCTCAAGTTCACGGAAAGTTGCGACCAGATAGCTTTGCTCCTATTCCTTGTGGTCAAATTCAAACATCACCGTTAATTATTGCTCATATTTTACGTGCGCTTGATGTCATGAATAACCATAAAGTGCTTGAAGTTGGGACTGGGTCTGGCTTTCAAACTGTCCTTTTATCTTGTCTTTGCGAAAAACTTTATACAATTGAGCGTTACCGGAGTTTGCAGGCAGAAGCAGAGATTCGCTTTAAAAGTACGAGAAGAAATAACATTATTTCCGAGATTGGGGACGGAGAATCTGGTTGGCCTCAAAAACTTACTTTTGATCGTATTGTATTAAATGCAGGCCTTCAGGATGCGCCTACAATTTTATTGGAGCAACTGAAAACTGGTGGCATCTTAATTGCTCCAATTATGGAGGATAAAATATGGGCAAATATTGTCGTTTATGAAAAAACACATAGTGGATTACAGCAACAACAATTGCTACGGGCAAGGTTTTTGCCATTAATTTCAGGAATTGCACTCAACCTTTAAGGCTTTATTTAGGTTACTGGTTTTTAATAAAGTGAGTAGTAAATTATCTGAGTTGTGTAATGAGTACTCTTGTTTCTGCCCTAAAGGGACGTCTTCTTTCTCGTGTTGCATTTTTAGGTCTTGCACTTTCCGTTGCTGGATGTAGTGACAGTGCATCAAGATTTGATAATCTTTTTACAGCTTCATCGGGGGGCGCGCAACGTGTTGACGGGGGTGAGTTTGCGCGTAGGCCTGTTCTGCCGCACGCTGATTTGCCCAGGCAAATTCCTCAGCGTCTTGATGGCCCCGCTCAGTCAGATCCAAATGCCACGTTATTTAATGCACGTAATGTGACACACCTTTCAAATTCGAATAATTTCAGGCAATCAAGGCAAGGATATAATTTCAGCCAAACGCCTGCCGCTTCACCAAATTATCAGCGGCCATCTGCCATTTCACAGTCAAGTGCGCCTGCAATAGCTCAACAATCTTTGCCTCCGGTTCAAACCGCCCCTGAACAAGCAGGATTTGAAGCACCACAAACAGGCCAGCGTTTAACATTAACAAAAGCGCAATCAATTAATGACCGTGAAGTTTCAAGGCCTCTTTTAGCACGTCCTGCACAATCATTATCAAATTCCAGATCGCTAGAATCTGACACGCAAAGAATTGCGCCCAGAGTAGAGGCGCCAGCAATACAAAGATTTAATCAGGGAACTGAGTGGACAAATCATTATTCTCCCATACCAACAGAATCTCCCTTGCCAAAAGCATCATCCCGGTCGTCTGATGCACCGACAGGTTATATAGCGCCGCGCGGCGTACATACGTCCAATGTTGATAATTTTCCAACCAGTTCGACAAGACGTAACAGCTTGAGGGGGGCGCCTAAGGTTGTTCGTAGTTCCGTTTCAAAGCCTCGCAAAACGAGCCAGGCCGTTGATCCAATAAAGGTTTCAAATATTAGTCAGCAATCAGGTGCCGTTGATCAAAAAGCTGGATGGTCTTCAACCGGCGGCGCTTATGTGACCGTATCGCAAGGGGAAACACTTTATTCAATTTCCCGCCGTTATGGGGTTCCTGTAACGGCCTTGAGTGAAGCAAATGGAATTTCCAATGCTTCTTCTGTGCGTGTTGGACAAAAAATTCTTGTTCCGACTTATGTTTATTCACCAAATCCACCAGTTTCAGTACCAGATTACAAGCCCCGTCAAGCAAAATTGCAGGGTAATGCGTCGACGCAGAAAAGAAAGTCTGAAAATGCTGTCTTGAATACTACTTACAAAGTTCAAAAAGGTGACACACTCTCTTCTATTGCCCGCAAAAATGGTGTTAGTTTATCTGAGCTTAGAAAGAATAATGGTCTTTATTCTACCGATGTCATTCGTATTGGGCAAAAACTTAATATCGCCTCTCCATCCCATCAGGTTAACCAGAATGTAGATATCATTAAAACATCGAGTACATTAAAAGTTGAAAAGGCAGCTCTTAATTCTGGCAGAGTTGTTTTGCCAAGATCTCGCCCTCATTTACCTAAAAGGGTTGTTGCGGCACAAGTTGAAAAAAATTCTGCAAGAGTCGCCTTGCCAGATGTAAAGCCTGCCCGAAATAAAAAACTTTCTGTTGCAGCTAAATTGCCAAAACTTGATAATCAAAACCGCGTAGCAGCCTATACGCCGCCAAAAGCTTCGCAACCTTCTGTAAAGTCACAAAAACCGACTCCATCACAGCAATCAGAATTTATTTGGCCAGTGCGTGGACAAATTGTTTCGAGCTTTGGAGCAAATACAAATGGAACGAGCAATGATGGTATTGACCTTAATGTTCCTGTTGGAACGCCTGTGCGGGCTGCCGCTTCTGGTGAGGTTATTTATGCTTCAAGCGGTTTAACGGATTATGGCAAGCTTGTGCTTATTCGCCATTCAAATGGTTATGTGAGTGCCTATGCCCATAATAGTAATTTAATGGTTAAGCGTGGACAGCGTATTCGAAAAGGGCAAGTTGTTGCTCACTCTGGTAAAACAGGATCTGCAAAAACACCACGCCTTCATTTTGAAATCCGCAAAGGTAAAACACCAGTTGATCCTTTGAAACATCTTCCCGTCTAAGTCTCGCTATTTAAAATTCAAATTGTGGCCAAGACGGCCTGCAAGGTCTTGAGTATATTGCCATGCCACGCGGCCAGATCTGTTGCCGCGTGTTATAGACCATTCCAACGCTTCTTTTTTCCACTCTTCCATTTTTGTATCTAGATTGTAATGATGGATATAGCCTGCAACCATTGCTAGATACTCTTCCTGCGAGCATTTATGGAAACCGAGCCATAGGCCAAAGCGGTCTGAGAGAGAGACTTTTTCTTCTGTTGCTTCTGAAGGGTTGATGGCTGTTGCTTTTTCATTTTCCATCATGTCGCGCGGAATAAGATGACGGCGGTTGGAGGTTGCATAAAACACAACATTATTTGGACGCCCCTCTATGCCACCGTCTAATGCAGATTTCAAAGATTTGTAACTGGCATCATCTCCATCGAAAGAAAGATCATCACAAAATATAATAAAACGATGTTCTAGATTTGAAATCAGGGCAAGAAGTTCTGGTAAACTATCAATATCTTCTCGGTGTATTTCAATTAATTTTAGGCGATAGGTTTTGCCACTTTGAAGAAGCTCTTCATTAATTGTCTCATGCGCGGCCTTGACGAGTGAACTTTTACCCATTCCTCTAGCACCCCACAGCAAGACATTATTTGCAGCATATCCCATTGAAAACTGACGTGTATTCTTAACTAATTGGTCGCGTATATGATCAACACCAACCAATAGATCAAGCGCAACGCGATTGACGACTTTTACCGGTTTTAGAAAACTTCTTTCAGCTTGCCATAAAAAAGCATCGGCATCGTTGAAAGAAATTTCAGGTATTTCTTCCGGCAAAACGCGCTCAATAAGACTGATAAGTTTATCAAGCTTGTGGTTAAGCGAATTTATGTTGTTTTTATCCATTGCAAAGGCCCTAAAAAGTCTTAAATGTGTCGTTGACTTAATTGTAAATAGCATAAAGTGCCATGCAGGATTTTAAAGATTGAAAATCTAATTCCCCTAGATTTATTCGTGAAATAAAGATGTATTTTTTCGCTACCGAAGAATTGCAAATTTTTCCTGTCTTTGTATAGTCTGCCAAATTTTATATGCGCTCTAGAAGCTTTATTTTGCGTTTGACGCATTAAGACATCGAAAGGAATGAGAAATGTTTATAACACCAGCATATGCACAAACAGCGGGCGCCGGCGGTGGGGATCTTTTATTCAGTATACTGCCGTTTATTCTGATTTTTGCAATAATGTATTTTTTCATTTTGCGCCCACAGCGTCAAAAAATGAAACAACACCAAGAAATGGTTGAAAATGTGCGTCGCGGCGACACAGTTATTATGGCTGGCGGTATTATTGGCAAAGTGACAAAAGTTATTGATGAAACTGAAATTCAAATTGAATTAAGTGAAGGGGTTAAGGCACGTGCTTTTCGCCCAATGATACATGACGTAAAAGCTAAGGGCGAACCTGTTAGCGGCGAATAATTCTTACTGGAAGCTTTGAAATGATACATTTTTCCCCCTGGAAAACCACTTTGGTGCTTTTGATTGTTTTATTGGGATTTTCTTTTGCTGCTCCCAATCTGTTCAGTGAAAAACAAGTTGAAAGTTTTCCTAACTATTTACCAAAAGATCAAATGGTTTTGGGGCTTGATTTACAAGGTGGTTCCCACCTTCTCATTCAGGTGGAAAAAGAGGGGCTTATAAAAGAACGTTTGCAGGATTTGCGGGATGATATTCGCAATGCTTTACGTGGTAACAGAGCAGATGGCACGCGCGGTGACCGCATTGGCTATACGGGTCTTGTCGTTTCTAAAGAAATTGTACAATTTCGACTTCGCAATAAAGAAGATGCCGAAAAGGCAAAATCAGCTCTTACAGAGGTTGTACAACCAAGGTTAACTGATGTTTTTGGTGGCTCTCTAGTAACAGAAGTTACCCTAAAAGAAGAGAATGGCATTTTTCGCTTTCATCTAACAGATGAAGGTATAAACCAGAGGCTTTCTTCGGCTGTTCAGCAATCTATTGAAGTTATTCGTAGGCGGATTGATGAATTGGGTACTACTGAACCAACGATTCAAAGGCAAGGAACAGACCGTATTTTAGTGCAAGTTCCAGGATTTGATGACCCTGAACGCTTGAAGGCTTTACTTAGTCAAACGGCAAAATTATCTTTCCGTTTCGTTGATCAGTCTATCACAGCCTCAGAGGCTGAACGCACAAGGCCGCCTGTTGGCTCCCAATTATTAGAGCCACTCGATTTGCAAGAGCGTGAAACTGGTTTTAAATATCTTGTGGAAGACCGTGTTATTGTTTCTGGTGAAGATTTGGTAGATGCACAGCCGGGATTTGCACACCAGACAAATGAAACCGTCGTTACTTTTCGTTTTAATACATCAGGTGCCAGAAAATTTGGTCGGGCCACACAAGAAAATGTAGGTAGACCCTTTGCTATTATTCTGGATGATAAAGTCGTCTCTGCACCGACAATCCAGGAACCCATTTTAGGGGGGAGCGGCCAAATAACTGGTAATTTCGATGTTGATTCTGCCAATGATTTTGCTGTTTTACTTCGTGCTGGTGCTTTGCCAGCTGAATTGACAATCGTTGAGGAAAGAACTGTTGGACCAGGTTTAGGGCAAGATTCGATTGATGCCGGCTTCGCTGCTGCTATCGTTGGCTCTATTCTGGTTGTCGTCTTTATGGTTCTTGTTTATGGTAAATTTGGCATAATTGCTGATTTGGCGCTGGCGGTTAATATATCGCTTATTATTGCAGCGCTTTCTTTCCTTGGTGCAACCCTAACGCTGCCTGGGATTGCTGGCATTGTACTTACTGTTGGTATGGCTGTTGATGCAAATGTGCTTATTTTTGAGCGTGTTAGAGAAGAACTTAAAGCAGGAAGGGGACCGTTGCAGGCAGTTGATGCTGGCTATTCACGTGCTTTGGCTACAATTCTTGATGCGAATATTACCACCTTTATTGCTGCTGCAATTTTATTTTTTCTGGGGTCTGGCCCGGTAAAGGGATTTGCTGTTACCTTAGCAATCGGTATTTTTGCAACCGTTTTTTCTGCTTTTACTTTTTCCCGTTTTCTTGTCGCAAAGTGGGTTTTGAAGCCCCGTCCAAAAACACTTCAATTACGGTGGTTGTTAACGCTTATTCCTGATAATACAGCCTTTAATTTTATGCATCATCGCCGTTGGAGCTTTCCTTTTTCTGTTGTCTTAATTGTTGGTTCTATTGCGCTTTTCATATCAAATGGCTTGAACCTTGGTATTGATTTTAAAGGTGGCACCTTGGTTGAAATTCAAACGACCGATGGTCCAGCAGATATTGCCGATATTAGAAACCGTCTCGGTTCCTTAGGGTTAGGGGATGTTGAAGTGCAAGAATTTGGGGCGCCAAACGACATTTTAATTCGGATTCAACAACAAGATGGTGGTGAAAAGGCACAACAAGATGCGGTAAAAAAAGTACGCGCCAATCTTGGAGAAGAAAATATTAATTACAGACGTGTTGAAGTGGTCGGCCCCCGTGTTTCTGAAGAGCTAACCCAAGCCGGCACGATTGCTGTTTTAGCAGCCCTTTTAGCCGTTTTAGTTTATATATGGTTTCGGTTTGAGTGGCATTTTGCCGTTGGTGCCGTGGTTGCAACCATGCATGATGTGGTAATTACAATTGGACTTTTTGCGCTTTTGCAACTTGATTTCAATCTCTCAACTATTGCAGCGATTTTAACAATTGTTGGCTATTCTCTTAATGATACGGTTGTTGTTTATGATCGAATTCGTGAAAATTTGAGAAAATATAAAAAGCGTCCTATAGCTGAAGTTCTCGATATGGCTATTAATGAAACCCTTTCAAGAACAACGCTTACATCTGTTACAACATTACTTGCTTTGATAGCGCTTTATACGCTTGGTGGTGAAGTTATACAATCCTTTACTTTTGCCATGATTTGGGGGGTAATAATTGGTACTTATTCTTCTATCTTTATAGCTGCACCTCTTCTTATTCTTCTAAACCTTCGACCTGGACAAATTGACCAGTTACGAGTGGGTAATGAAGAAAAGACGGCAGGGGTTAATTGATGGGAAAAGTAAAACCTCCAAGATTGAGCCTGGAAATGCATGAAGCGCATTTTCCAGATTCTGCCCCCATTGAGGCATATGGTAATGGCGGCTTTCGTTTTGCCGATATGTCGCACCAAGGATCTCTTCTATGTTTACCTGATGGTATTTTTAGGTGGGATGTTACTTGTCTCGATGATATAAAGGAACAGGCTTTTGAGCGTGTCTTTGAGAATCCTTCAGATGTTTTTCTTTTAGGACTTGGTTTTGATTTTCAGCCTTTACCTAAATATATCAAGGAGCTGTTTTCAAAAAACTCTATTATGGTTGAAGGGATGAGCACTGGTGCAGCTATTCGCACATATAATGTTTTGCTTTCAGAAAGACGCTCTGTCTCTTGTGGTCTTATTGCGGTTTAAAAGACTATGGACAATGCATATTACTGTCTTCAGCATTTAAGAGAAAATGATAAATTTGCTTATCTAACAACTCTTTTAATACCTTATGCTCATCGGCGTGATATTGTTATTCTAAATGCTTTTCAAGTAGAAATAGCACGTATTCGATTTATGGTTACGGAGGCTATACCAGGTGAAATTCGCCTACAATGGTGGCGTGATGCACTAAACCAAAATCAGACTGAGGCAAAAGCTAACCCACTTGCTGAGGCGCTTTTAGAAATCATAGAGAAACATAACTTACCAAAGCAGGATTTTGATAAAATTCTATTGGCACGCGCTTTTGATCTTTATAATGATCCATTGCCTTTATGGTCTGATTTTGAAACCTATGCGGGCGAAACACGTTCGCTCTTTTTGCGGTTAACATGTTTGGTTTGTGGCATAAAACCTTCTAAAAATTTGGCGACAGCTTGCGGCCATGCGGGAATTGCTTTGGCAATTCAGCAAATTTTACAAAATTTTGCCTGTGACGCCGCGCGAGGACAAATATATATCCCCAGTGATGTTCTTATTCGTGCCGGTGCTGATAAAGAAAAAATTATTAACGGCGAAATGCATGAAGGACTTAAAGTTACTCTTAATGATATGGCAAAATTAGGAAGGGAGCATTATAACAGTGCATCTTTAGCTCTTTCTTCTTTACCTAAAGATGCCAAAATTGCTTTAGGTCTGTCTTTGGCTTGCATTTTACCGGTTTTTAAAATTTTTGAGAAAGAAGGTTTTAATCCCTATAAAAAATCATCGCATTTATCGCAGATTAACCAGCAATGGCTCCTAATGAAAGCACGCTATTTTCTTTAGTGCTTTATTGCGTGTTTTCCAGCCAAATTTTAGCTGTTTCCAGAGCTCGGCGGGCAAGTGCTTGTTTTTTAGCTTTGGTTTTTTCTTTTCCTCTGAAGCGTTTAACGCCCTCTGGTTTCACAACTTCAATGGGTGGAAAAAGTCCGAAATTTATATTCATAGGTTGAAAGGAGCGGGTTGTTTCTTCGTCATAAACGATATGACCCTTGGTGATATGCCCTAATAAAGAACCAAATGCAGTTGTTTCGGGAGGAAGATCTGGTTTATTGCCTTGCATTTCTTCAGCGATAAACCGGCCAGTTAAAAGACCGATAGCTGCGGATTCAAGGTATCCTTCACAACCAGTAATTTGACCTGCAAACCTTATGCGGGGATCTGATTTTAATTTTAAGCTTTCATCCAACAAAACAGGAGAATTTAGAAAGGTGTTGCGGTGCAGGCCACCTAAGCGAGCAAATTCAGCTTGCTCAAGCCCTGGTATCATACGAAAAATTTCAGCCTGCGCTCCATAGCGCAATTTTGTTTGAAATCCTACAATATTATAAAGTGTGCCGAGCGCATTATCCTGGCGCAATTGTATTACTGCATGTGGTTTTATGTCTGGTTGGTGCGCGTTTGTTAAACCCCTTGGTTTCATGGGGCCATGACGTAATGTTTCACGCCCGCGCGCAGCCATAATTTCAATGGGTAAACAGCCATCAAAGTAAGGCGTGCTTTCTTCCCATTGCTTGAAATCACTGGTTTGACCTGAAAGCAAAGCATCGATGAAAGCATTATAGGTCTCCTCATCAAGTGGACAATTTATATAATCCTTACCCGTTCCACCCGGGCCAACCTTATCATAACGCGATTGATACCAAGCCTTATTCATATCAATAGTTTCTTTGTGGACTATGGGTGCAATGGCATCAAAAAAAGCCAGCGCTTCTTCTCCCGTTTTAGTACGTATGAATTCTGCTAAACCATCAGAGGTGAGGGGGCCTGTTGCGATTAGAACATTTTCCCAATCATCCAGCGGGACGAATGATATTTCACCCCTTTCAATAGTGATATTGGGATGCTCCTCAAGTACTTTTGTTACACAATTAGAAAAGGCAACACGGTCTACCGCCAAGGCTCCACCGGCTGGTACCTGATTGGCATCTGCACAGCGCATGATAAGGGAATCGGCTAGGCGCATTTCGGCATGCAAAACACCGACGGCATTGTTTTGTGAATCATCAGAACGGAATGAGTTCGAACAAACAAGTTCAGCTAATCTATCTGTTAAATGTGCATCAGTTTTCTTATCAGGCCGCATTTCATGTAAAACAACACGAATGCCGCGTTTTGCCAATTGCCAACTAGCTTCACTACCGGCAAGACCGCCGCCAATTATATGAAATGATTTGGTTGTTTTTTGATTCATCATAGGCGCACACGCTAGCTGG
>CALHLB010000172.1 GCA_938034375.1 uncultured Alphaproteobacteria bacterium
CTCACAAGGTTAAAAGAAAAAGCCCCTGTCGCATCAATATTTCTAACGCTGTCCTTATACCCATCCGATGAAAAACATAAAATAGGCGGCTTTGCCGAAACCGTGTTAAAAAAACTGTAAGGCGCAAGGTTGGCAATACCCCCTTCACCATAACTTCCAATCCAGCCAATAGGTCGTGGGGCAATCAGTCCCTTGAAAGGGTCGTGGGGCAAATTGTGATTGCCCTTTTTAGGTTCATAAAACATTGTTTTTCCTAAGGAGTAGTCCACTGCGTTAATATTTTTGATACATCTGGTCTTGCACGTTCAACAGGCGCTTCAACTGGCGTTCCAATATGAATAAAGCCTGCAAACCGTTCACCCTTTTCAATCCCCAAGAAATGGACCGATTTTTCATCAAAGCTATACCACTCTGTTAACCACTGTGCAGAAAAGCCGAAAGCATGGGCAGCATGCATAAGGTTAAGACAGACTGCCCCAGCTGAAAGCTCCTGTTCAAAAACCGGTATTTTATGATCATGATAAGGTTTACTGATAATACCCACGACAAGTGGCGCCCTCAAAAAACGCGTCCTTTCTTGATCCAACCGTTCATCAGAAGTGTCAGGATTATTCTCTGCCCATCGCTTAGCCAAAAAATCACCAATATTTTCCCCCTGCGCTTTTGAATAATGAATAAAACGCCACGGCGCTAATTTTCCATGATCTGGAACACGTACAGCAATTGCAAGCATTCTTTCCAAGACAGTTTCATCTGGAAAAGGTTCTTTAAGATGGAGGCTTGGCACTGTTCTGCGTGTTTCAAGGTGGCTTAACAGAGGTAAAGTCAGGGTATCAGTCATGAAATAATGTGCCTTATCCGAGGGGAGTGATTGAATGATCACGTGAAACAGTTTAAAAAAAGGACTATCTGCTTTTCATTTTTATAAAAAGGGTTGTTTTAAGGTTCAACATGCGTATTTTGAAACTTCTTGCATTTTCAACCATTATTTGGGTATCCCTGCACCAGGCGCAAGTTTTTTCTCAAACCTTTGATGAGACAACACGCATCATCCCCATCCCAACCGCGCGCCCTGATGGCGGCGCGACAGGAACACCCTCTTTTATTCCAGCCCCAACAGGAACCGAAAAATTTCCAAAAAGTCAGGCAGATCTGCAATTATCTGCACATATTAAAGGGCAAGAAGAAACGCTTCACTCCGGCGTGACATGGCGCATATATGGCTCGCAAGAAGGAAAAGATGGAAAACTTCCAATGCTTGGCACTTTTACAGGTGGCAAAGCATTTTTTAACCTACCAGCTGGTTATTACTATGTGCATAGTGCCTATGGTTATACTGAAAGAATAAAGCGCATAAAATTGTTACCACCGCAAACCAATGTCAGCTTCAGCCTTGATGCAGGGGGACTAAGATTAAATGCAGCTTTTCGAGAAGGTGACATCATTCCCGCAAAAGATCTAAATTTTGATATTGCAAAACTGGAAGGCAACACATTGAACCCATTAGCAAGTGATGTTAAGGCTGATGAACTGGTCCACCTGCCTGAGGGGCAATACCATGTTTCAAGTCATTATGGCACGATAAACTCGCAAACATCAGCTAATGTGCGCGTATTATCCGGTAAAATAACAGATCTTACACTTTATCAACGAGGCGCAGAAGTAACCTTAAAGCTTGTTAGTGAGCTAGGCGGGGAAGCAATGGCCAATACATCATGGAGCGTTTTAACACCTGGCGGAGACCCCGTAATCAATACAGTTGCCAGTGCTTTTCCAAGCTTTGTTTTAGCTGCTGGTGATTATGTAGCCTTCGCACACCACGAAGGCACAAACTATCGAGCAGATTTTACGATTGAAAGCGGTATTCATCGTGATGTGGAAGTGCTTTTAAAATAGCACTTCCAAAAATTATATTCCCACAAAACAATCTTATCCTCGCAAAACATCTGGCGGCGTTGCCTCTTTTCCAAGTGAAGACCCTGCCTCCTCCAACGTCATAGACGTTTGATGCTTAGACCCTAAACGGCGAATATTAACAGATCGCTCTTCAGCTTCCCGCATACCACAAACAACGATGGCAGGCACTTTTGCAAGTGAATGCTCCCGCACCTTGTAATTAATTTTTTCATTGCGGAAATCTGTTATAACTTTCAAGCCTGCTTTTTTAAGCGTTTCAGCAACCTCTTTTGCATAGTCATCCGCTTCAGAAGTTATGGTTGTAACAACAGCTTGGACAGGTGCCATCCATAATGGAAAATGTCCTGCAAAATTTTCAATCAAAATACCAAGAAAACGTTCCATCGAGCCGCATATCGCGCGATGGATCATAACGGGCACTTTTTTCTCGCCACTCGCATCCACATAAAAAGCGCCAAAACGCTCAGGCAAATTAAAGTCTACCTGTGTTGTGCCACATTGCCATTCACGGCCAATTGCATCCCGCAAAGTATATTCAAATTTAGGCCCGTAAAAAGCGCCCTCTCCCTCTAAAATACCTGTTTTGATTTTACCGTCCGATTGCGCTTCAATGGTTTTAAGAACATCAGCCATAATGCTTTCCGCCCTGTCCCATAATTCATCAGAACCAACACGCTTTTCAGGACGGGTAGAAAGTTTGACAACCACTTCATCAAAACCGAAATCTGCATAGGTGGAGAGGATCAGATCATTAATCTTCAAACACTCTTCAGCCATCTGCTCCTCTGTGCAGAAAACATGAGCATCATCCTGTGTAAAGGCACGAACACGCATTAACCCATGTAACGCGCCAGAAGGTTCATAACGGGAAACAGCGCCAAATTCAGCCATCCGCAAAGGAAGATCACGATAGGATTTCAAACCATGCTTAAAAATCGCTACATGGCCCGGACAATTCATCGGTTTAATGGCAAAAACCCGCTCATCCTCAGTTTCTGTTACAAACATATTTTCATGATACCATTCCCAATGGCCAGATGTTTCCCACATAGCTCTGTCGAGAATTTGCGGAGCATTAACCTCTTCATAATCCCCTTCAAGACGGCGGCGCATGTAATTGACAAGATTCTGAAAAAGCGTCCAGCCTTTTGCATGCCAGAAAACAACCCCAGGCCCTTCTTCCTGAAAATGGAAAAGGTCCATTTCACGGCCTAGCTTTCGATGATCACGTTTTTCAGCCTCTTCCAGCATTCTCAAATAGGCTTTTAATTCTTTATCAGATGCCCAAGCTGTCCCATAAATACGGGTTAGCATTTCATTATTACTATCACCACGCCAATAAGCACCGGCAACTTTCATCAACTTGAATGCATCGCCCACTTTACCCGTGGTTGTCATATGAGGCCCCCGGCAAAGATCAATCCAGTCGCCTTGGGCATACATTTTAAGCTCTTCCCCTTCAGGGATCGCATCAACCAGCTGGACTTTATACTCTTCACCCTTTTCGCGGTAAAATTCTTTTGCCTTTTCACGCGACCAATATTCTTTGGTAAAAGGTTTATTGCGCTGTATAACCTCACGCATTTTTTTCTCAATAATTGGAAGGTCATCAACCGTAAATGGCTTATCGCGAGCAAAATCGTAATAAAATCCGTTTTCGATAACAGGACCAATTGTTACCTGAGTATCCGGATAAAGCTCCTGCACAGCTTCCGCCAAAACATGCGCGCAATCATGGCGTATAAGTTCCAGCGCGCTTTCATCTTCACGCATGACAAATTCAATCGTAGCATCATCACAAATAGGGTCTGAAAGATCAGCCAAACTACTATTTACTTTCATGGCAACAGATTTTTTCGCCAAAGATTTAGCAATGTTAGAAGCAACCTGAAGGCCCGTTACGCCTTCATCATAATCAAGTTTATTGCCATCAGGAAAAGTTAGGGTAACCATTTCATTTATCCTCTCACTCACCGCCTACGAATGCGGGTAAGGTTATTGTTGTTAAAAAAGCAATCTAATCGAGTCGTGTGCTAGGGTCGATATGTTTACCACTCCAGCGCCCATAAAGCCACGGCATATACCAACAGGCTTTTTCAGGCAAGCTTTCCGGCACAGGATCATAACCAGATGTTCCAAAAGGACCACACCGAATGAAACGCGCCAAAGACATCCAAAAACCAGCCCACCCACCAAATCGCATAATCGCCTCATCAGCATAGGAAGAACATGTAGGCATATGACGACAATTCTGGCCAAGGAGAGGAGAAATAATATAAGAATAAAAGCGGATTAGGTGACGAAATATCATAATTCAGGTAGCTCCCTTAATAAGACCTATCTCAGCCATTCAATCATCGTTTCATCAATATGACTTTCTAAATATATTGTTGCAGCTTGCAAAGTGATGGCAATAATAATGCCAGTAAACATCATCCCCACTATCGCTATAAAAACCGATAGAGCCTTTGAGCGCCTAGAAATTGGACGCAAATCGCCATACCCGACCGTTGTGGCCGTGATCAAGGACCAATAAAGCCCATCATATCGCCTCCATTTTTCAATATGCGCGACAATTTGCCCCAAGCAAACCACAACAGCACATAATAAAAAGAGCAAAGGCCAAACAAGATAGACCAGCCAGACAAACAATTTGATAAAAGATATTATTAAATCCATAATTTTCTACCTATGAACTTCATCTCTCATTTCTATCTGCTTAATAGCATCCACCACCGCATCAAATGTTAACAAAGTAGAAGCATGACGCGCCTTGTAATCACGTATAGGTGTTAAATATCGACATTCTTCAAAACGACCTTCAGGCGGCGGCCCCTCTTCCTTCAGCATTTCATGCATTATCTTTTTAAGCGCTTTCAACTCTTCACAAGAAGCGCCAATAATATGCCTTGCCATAATGGCAGAAGAAGCCTGCCCAAGCGCACAAGCCTTAACTTCATGGGCAAAATCCGTCACCACATCATCCACAACATTTAAATCTATTATAATACTTGAGCCACATAATTTAGAATGCGCCGTAGCCGTAACCATTGGATTTTCCAGTCTACCGATAAGCGGAATATTACCCGCTAATTCAAGAATTTTAGCATTATAAACATCATCAATCATAAGAAACCCGCAAAAATGTTACTGCCGCATCATTGTCAAAACCGGACTTCTGCTCCATATACTCAAACTATGCTTCAAAGGCAAACAACCTAATTAGGGCAAAAGATAAAAGCGACACAATTCGTTATAACGTCACTTCATCTCAACCCATGCAGTTTGGAAACAGTTCCGGCATAAGCCGGATAAACGGTAAAACACGGGAGAGGCCAGATGGACGCTTGTATTAACAAAAAACCACATACCAGAAAGCCAGCTGAAAAACCCAGCCGCGAAGAAGCAGAAGAAGCCGTTCGCACTCTTCTGGCATGGGCGGGGGAAGATGTAACCCGTGAAGGCCTGATTGACACGCCAAAGCGCGTCACCAAAGCTTATGGTGAATTTTTCAAAGGTTATAATGAACAAGCCCAAGAAATTTTGAAAACCACTTTTGATGATGTTGGAGGTTATGGTGACATTGTTCTCGTGCGCGATATTCCGTTTTATTCCCATTGCGAGCATCACATGATACCGTTTATAGGTAAAGCCCATGTGGCTTACTACCCTACAAGCGGCGTTGTTGGCCTGTCAAAACTTGCGCGCGTGGTGGATGTTTTTGCTCACCGTCTACAAACACAAGAAAATCTTACAAGCCAAATTGCAAACGCGATTGATGATGCATTAAAGCCGCGTGGTGTTGCCGTCTTAATGGAAGCGGAACACATGTGCATGTCTTTGCGCGGCGTACAAAAAAATGGCGCCTCAACTATTACAACGCAATTTACTGGCAACTTTCTTGAAGAGGCTGAAGAGCAAGTGCGTTTCATGCAGCTTTTGCGTGGTTTTGGGAAATAAATCGGGACAACCCCGCCTCAATAACTTCACAAATTCTCTTCTGTCCTTTTATATCCCACTAATAACGGCTCAGGACGGAAGAAAGTAATGACAGAAAAATTCAAACAACCCAGCGACAAAACCACCCTTGAAGAAGGGGCAGACTTTACCCCGAAATTTGATGGAAATGGCTTAATTCCCTGTATCACGCAAGATGCAGCAACAGGGGAAATCGTCATGTTTGCTTTCATGAATGAAGCATCGCTTATCAAGACAATTCAGACAGGCCAAGCTTGGTACTGGTCACGCTCCAGGCAAGAATTATGGCACAAGGGCGCTACATCAGGCTCCATCCAAACCATCACTGAAATGCAAACAGATTGCGACCAAGACGTGATTTTAATCAAGGTAAAAACCGGCGGTAACGGCTCTAATTGTCACCGTAATGTGAAATCCTGTTTTTATAGGCTTGTCACCCCAAACACAGACAAACCAAGCCTTTCCCAACTTGAATCAAAATCTGAATAACATCAATCTGATTCAAAACATAAAAGACCTAAAGCAAAGAAAAACCTTAAAAATCTCCTTGAATCAAATTTATATAAACACATTGTAAGATATTGTTATCGAATAGTTTTCTTACATTTACCACATAGTTATAATTAGATGTTAAAGTGGTTAGTAAGGAGATAAGATAATGAGAAAGCCTCGATTAGGTATTGCTTTTGGAGGGGGTGCAGCAAAAGGATGGGCTCACATCGGCTTCATGCAGGCACTGGATGAAGTTGGCATAAAACCAGACATTATCTCTGGCACATC
This sequence comes from uncultured Alphaproteobacteria bacterium, assembly GCA_938034375.1. GTDB lineage: Bacteria > Pseudomonadota > Alphaproteobacteria > Rhizobiales > JACESI01 > JACESI01. The sequence goes on from CALHLB010000172.1 coordinate 6,676, forward strand.
CATTGGTGCCGTTGTCGGTAGTTGCTGGGCTTCAGGCCATCTGGATGACTTAAAGAAATTTGCACTCTCACTCACACAACGCCGCATTTTATCTCTTCTGGATATAAGCCTATCAGGCAGTAGCCTGATTAACGGCTCCCGTCTTTCAAACCTGCTTGACGAACATCTTGAAGATATCCTTATTGAGAACTTACCCCTTCCCTTTGCCTGCATGGCAACAGAACTTGAAAACGGCAATGAGATATGGCTAACCAAAGGAAGCTTAACCCGCGCGCTTAGGGCCTCCTATGCCCTGCCCGGAATTTTTAAGCCTGTTAAAATTGGCAAGCGCTGGCTGATCGATGGCGCCCTGGTTAACCCAGTCCCCATCACTGCATGCAGAGCTATGGGAGCTGATTTTGTGGTTGGCGTGAGCCTTTCAACATCAGGTGTTGGGAAAGGTACTGTTGTCGGTCACCACATGGTGGAAGATACAGATAATGAACCGGCAGCAACCAGCCTTAATGAAGTGCCAGAAATTATTGATGAACTGAAAAATACCCAAAACCCGGAACGCGCCATCAGGCGCAAAATGCTCGGCCGTAAAAACGGACCACCAGGCATTTACTCCATCATGTTGCAATCTTACAATATAATACAAGATCGTATTGCAAGGTCCAGAATGGCCGGCGACCCACCAGACATGTTGGCATCACCTACCGTAGATACTATTGGTCTTTTTGATTTTTATAAAGCAGAAGAAGCAATTCAAGCAGGTTATGAAGCAGCACAACCCATTATTGGTGCACTAACAAGCCAATTTGCAAAGCCGGATGAGAAGCTTGTCTCTTAAAGAAAAAAAGCACGACAAAAATCGTCATGCTTTTTTACAATAAATAAAAGGGCGAGGTTAAACTGCGTGAATATAAGAACGCATATCTGCCGCTTCACGCTCCACCTCTTGAATGCGATATTTTACGACATCACCAATTGAAATAACACCAAGTAATTTATCACCATTAACAACTGGCATATGACGAAACCGGCCTTCAGTCATTTTTTCCATTACCTTATGAACATTATCATCCAAACTGCAGGTAACCACCTTCGATGTCATTACTGATTCAACAGGCCATGCCAGAACACGCTCCCCATGCTTTGCAACAGCGCGCACCAAATCACGTTCAGAAATAATACCTACAATTTTTTCATGACCATTACAAACAACAAGGGCGCCAATTTTATTATCTGTTAGAATTGAAAATACATTAGAAAGCGTTTCATATGCACTAACAGTAATTACATCATGCCCTTTTTGATCCAGCAAATATTTTAAACTCATTGATTATCCTCCTTCAGTTAACCTTTTAAAAGACCTACCCCTCCCAAGGTAAGTACCCTTTAAAAGTGAAATGATAAATTAAACAACGTAAAATCGCCCATTATCAACATTCCATCTTTAGAGTTTAATCTATTCCAAGAAAACGGCAAGGCTATTGGCTATCAAATTTTAAACAAATGTTAATTTTCTAGCCCCTCACTACCGGGTCAAAAAGTGTAAATAAGAGAAAACCAACTAAAAAACCACCAATATGGGCCTGCCAAGCTATAACAACATTATCTCCAAATAAACCGCCACTCAAACCAATAGCCAGATTAAGAATAAACCAAATGGTTAGAAAGCTCGTAGCATGACTGTTTTTCATCAAACCCAGCAAAGATAATGCAGGTAAAAAATAAGCGCCTCGATGCTGTGAGCGCAGCCTTCCAAGCGGTCCATAAGGCACAAAAGCAAAACGACTAACCGCTGCCATATGAGCTGAAACCACTGCAGATGCACCAACTGTAGGCACAAGTGATCCGATGTTTGTCCACAAGTGCAAAAAAGCGCCCGCAACAGAACCGGCAAGCGACAACAAGATAAAACGCACAATGCCAAATCTACGAGCAAGAACAGAGCCAAAAATTAAAAGCCAAAGGCTATTAACACCAAGATGCAGCCAATCAGCATGAAGAAAGCTATAACTTATAAAAGTCAAAACCCTGCCTATTTCCCCAAAGGGAAGATAAGCCCCAAACTGCTGATTAAAAGCATCATCCAACCTTGCTGGAATAAACGCATAGCTAATGAGGAAAAAATCTGCCTCAAAACCTACAAGTAAGTAGGACCGATACAAGTGAATAACAACCAGTACAGCAATATAAACAAGAATAATGGTTGGCACATTAAAAACCGGCTGATTACGAGGACTCGCTCCATTACCATGAGCATCATTAGGTCCTTGGACGTTATTTGAGGAATGAACAGTTTCAGGCACAATATTCTTTCAACAGGTTTATCAATTTTATAATCATAGTCATAACCGCATTTATAAAGGATTACAGCAAAAAAAAGCCATCCGTCATATCATACGAATGGCCGAGACATTGTGTCCAGAAGCGTTGTTCAACATGCGAGACTAGCTCATCAAGTTACGTCCTTAATGAAGCATTTACCAACACATAGCAATGTTTACACACTATTAACCTTAATAAAACCCTTAATCTACCCTTTCATTTACCCAATAAAGCTTCAAATCATTGAATTGGCACACATCCTGCGATGTTCAATCTAGATGACCGCAATAAGACCCCTTCTGCTCCATTCAAGAACATAAAGTCCGGCATTGTGTGTCATTTGCAAACAATGCGGAATGAAATTGGATTTAAAATGAAACATAAAACAACAAACGAACTTTATACTTATTGGAACAGAATTCGTGGCACGCGCCTTGCGCCCAACCGCTCTGCCATTGAACCTGCCGACATTCGTCACCTTTTAAAAGACACTTTCATTTTAAATGTAGAAAACCTAAATGAATATACATTTCGCCTTGCTGGTACGCGCACATGTGCGCTTTTTGGACGTGAACTAAAATCCCGCAACTTTCTTGATTTTTTAGATAAAGAAAGCCGTGAGGCCATTCAAACACTGCTTCACACAACCACCCAAGACGCAACTGTTAATGTTCTAGGCTTAATTGGAAAAAATACTCAAGGGCAATCCATACCGCTTGAAGCATTATTGTTGCCCTTAAAGTTACATGGCAAAACAGATCAACGCATTATTGGCTCTCTTTCTCCTCTTAAAATGCCCTATTGGGCTGGCGGCCACCCAATAAAAACCATCCAGCTATCAAGTTTAAGAATGATCATGCCCCATCAACACAAGGTTGAAGCCGGCCCCACATTTAAAAGCGAAGAGAACGAAAACGCCATGCCATCTATTCCTTTCGAAAAAGGAAGACGTGTTGGGCATTTAACTGTTATTGATGGCGGTCAAATTTAATTTAAGCATCAATACATCTTGTTAACCATCATCGGAGATACTCTTTTTTAAAAAGTATAAACGGTGCGCCTATGACATTATTAAGACAATCAAGACGTCAACGCAAAGACATGCCAAAACTTGATCGGCGTAACTTTCAAAGGGTTACAATAGATGTTCTTGGTCGCTATATGCTTGCAAATCAGCAGGAATTTGCCTGCCATATTCGCAACATGTCACCTGGCAATATAGCACTTACATGCCCCATTCTTGGTCAACCAGGTGAACATGTTGTTGCATACCTTGATCACATTGGTAGAATTGAAGGGCATATTAGTCGCTTGTTTGATGGTGGCTTTGCGCTAAACTTGGTCGCTAGCGCCAGAAAAAAAGACAAACTATCTGCTCAGTTAACCTGGCTTGCCAATCGCCATGAGCTTAATTTACCTGAAGATAGAAGGCACAACCGGGAAGTACCAAAGCACCAACTTATAACAATAACCTTACGTGACGGGTCCCAACATCAGTCAAAAATTCTAGATCTGTCTTTGTCAGGCGCAGCGCTCAGCTTCAATCAACGTGCCGAAATTGGTATGCCCATCATGGTTGGCAAAATTCGCGCCCGCATTGTGCGCGTTTTTGAAGAAGGGGTAGCAATAGAATTTGCGAATATTCAAGATGAAAGCATGAACTAAAGCTAAAATGCTTTAAAACACGGATAAAAATACATTTTTTTAACCATAAATCATTCTCTCAACTTTTTTTTAAAAAAAATTCTACGTGATAGACGCATCATAATGCGAATAATCAAACAACAAAATTTCCTCAAAAACTCTTTTTTAAATCTTCAAACATCTTCTCAATCACCCGCTTTCAGTCAAATAATATAGCCATGTTATTATATAAAACCTCAAGAAATCCATCTAAACAATTGATTTTACTTATAAAATTTTAATCATGATTTTCCCCACTACAAAATCATCTTTTAAGCAAATAATTTGAATAAAATTTTAGATAAATTTGAATAAAATTCAAATTTAATTCTAATAAAATTTTCAAAAAATTAAAATAAAAAACAAATAAAAGTTAGAATAAATGCAGCAAATGTTTTTTCAATAAAATAAAAATAAAAGAAATATCGTCCAAATCACAACAAATGGGGATTTGGATATGATGGGAATATCAAATATATTTATCCTGAAATTCACGATTACTATAGGAATAATATTTTTTATTTCAAGTAACGTGAACGCACGACAAAATGCATTTATGCAGTCCGGTGAACTAACAAGTATTCCAATTGGACATTATGAATTCTGTAATAACCGTCCTTCTGAATGCAGCACAAGAACACATGGCGATATTCGCGTAAAACTAACACAGAAAAATTGGGATACCCTTCTCCAAACCAATTACAAAATCAATCATACAATTGCTGCTGTTACAGATTATGACTTGTATGGTAATGAAGAAGTTTGGACTTATCCGCAATATGCAGGCGATTGCGAGGATTATGTTCTGCAAAAACGGCGTGAATTAATGACGCTTGGCTGGCCTGCTGCCTCGCTTCTTATTACGGTTGTCTTGCAACCAAATGGAGAGGGGCACGCTGTCTTAACAGTAAGAACGGATCGCGGTGACTTCATCCTTGATAACCTTCAAGACAGAGTAATGGTATGGAGTGAAACACCCTATACTTACATTAAGCGTCAATCGAAAAACCATACGGGAAAATGGGAAACAATCAAATCACAACGTGTAAGCGCTGTTGGTAGTATCAAACGCTAATAAAAGCAACACAACAACTTTCCCGGTCGCGTCCCCACACCCCATCCCACCTTGTGACCGGGCCTTAAGGCCGATCCATCCCATATGGATCGGCCTCTTTTTTTAAATTTAAAGCTTTTTCAAACCGCTGGCAAACCGTTGCCAGTTTTTAACATATTCATCAGCACTTTCACGCAAAGCCTGCACAGCACCAGCACCAAGTTCACGCACAACTTTTGCAGGAACACCAATTACAAGAGAATTATCAGGAATTTCTTTTCTTTCAGGAATAAGAGCATTTGCCCCAATAAGACAGTTTTTTCCGACTTTTGCTCCATTTAAAACTGTGGCTCCCATGCCAATAAGTGTATTATCACCAATAGAACAGCCGTGAACAATGGCACGATGTCCAATCGTGCAGCCTTCACCAATTTCCAGCGGGAATTCCATATCAGTATGCAAGATACAATGATCTTGAATATTCGTTCTGGAACCAATTTTTATTAGCTCATTATCTCCTCGCAAAACCGAGCCAAACCATACACTAACATCATCCCCTAAAATAACATCCCCCACGATAATAGAACAATCTGCAGCCCAATATCTTCCTTCATCAGGCAATTGGGGAATACGATCATCCAAACTATAAACAGCCATCCACTTTCCTCTTTTCAAATATAAAAGCTATATTCCAACCGTAATTTAAGGATTACACTAAAAAAAGCTCAATCAATAGTATTTTTTACTTCATTGGAAAGCTGTCAAAAACATTTATGAAAATTGGCAAGTCAACGATCAGATTAAAGTGCTAATTGAAGCACGCAACATCAAAATAGTATGCAATATCAAAACACCAATACAAAAACTCCATAATGTTGCCAAAGCGCTTGCAGCGACAACCCAACCTAAAGGACGCCCTTCAATTTTGCGCCCCCGTAAAGTATTTCGCATGATAATGAACGGCCCAGCAAAAATACAAAATAAAATCCCAAAAAAACTTTTTAGCCAGCTATCATATTTAACGGAAAAACCAGCAGGTTCCATTGTCCAATATTGATAAAAGCTGCCAAGTACACCGGATGAAACAAAACCGGTAAAAATAATATATATTGAAAGAAATAACTCAAACTGTGTCATTTAATTACATAACCTTTTTTATAATAGTCCATTTGTACCATTTTCACCCAGAATGCGGTTCAAATAGCTTCATTGACAATAAATACAGCAAGGCCTATGCCAACCTCATAAAAAGGCAGATTTTCACATCTTTTGCAAAGTGTGATCTGAGTTCAAGTTTATGTGGGAAAATGAAAACTGATTGCATTCCCTTAGAGAGAAAATATGAATCTAACAACAAAAATACTTGCAATCGCTTTATTTCTGGTCGTGTCGATGGCTATTTTACAAGTTATCGTTCACCACCTAACAGATCCTATAAGGTTAGGTGGGCATTCAATTAGCCAAAACCTGGTCAAAATAAAAATGGCCAATACTCAACTTGCCATTCCTGAAAATGTGATCCGGCGGGAAAGTCAACGTCAAGCTGGCTCACACGTAGCCATAGATCTGTACTTTCAATGGCCCTCATTAAAAGGTTACACGGAAAAAGACGCCAACCTTTTTGAAAATACACAAAATCTAGGCAAGCTCGTTTTTGTAACTCTCACAAAAGAAAAAACAACAAACACACCAGAGCAACGCCTTGAGGGACTTTATAAAAGGTTTTTTATTAAAGACCCCTGGCGCGGCCCTCAGGGTCTTATCGGCCATAGTCTAGATCCGTCATCAGGATATAATCATGAGGATATTTTTTATGCCCGTAATAATAATAACCTGTTTATAACGCGATGCCTTCAGGAGCAAGAAGCAAGACAAAGCGGCGTTTTACCAACTTGTCTTTATGATTTTAATTTAACTCAAAATATTAAGGTTACGATACGTTTTCACCGTAATCTATTGAAAGATTGGCAGAAAATTGACCGTAAAATCAAAACTTATTTAAACGGTCTAATTCTTGCCTGAAAAAGCTATTCGTCCAGATCAATATCCAAAATCGCGATATTCATGTCATAGGAACGGTCGCCTTCTTCATCATCGGCGTAAATAACACCTACAAATTCATCAGCAATGTAAACTTCGCAAGAATCTTTTTTTGTTGGTCGCCCACGCACTTCAAGCTTTTTCGAATTAAACAGTTTTCTTAAATATTTTTCAAGCCGCGAAAGCTCTGCTTTATCCATGACAATCTCCATAGATTTGTGTAATTTCGAAACGCTTTAATGACACGGAAGACCGTAACAAGAAAGTTCTTTTTGAAGTTTTATTAAACTGATCCACGATCATTAGATCCCTGCCCCGAGAAAACGGTCGTCTTTTTCAGCTAAAATCTGATCCATTGAGCGCGCCGGTTCAGAACAACCACTTTGCCCCACCACTTTTGCTGGCACACCAGCAACAGTTGTTTCTGGTGGAATCTCTTTAAGAACAACAGACCCAGAGGCAATACGCGAGCAGTGACCAATTTTGATATTGCCCAATACTTTAGCACCAGCACCAATTAAAACCCCATCGCCAATTTTAGGGTGGCGATCACCGCCCGTTTTGCCGGTGCCACCAAGAGTGACACCTTGCAAAATAGAAACATTATTACCAATAGTCGCTGTTTCCCCAATAACCACACCTGTTGCATGATCCAAAAATATACCGCTTCCAAGTTTAACGCCAGGATTAATATCTACTTGAAAACGTTCAGAAACTGCAGACTGAATAATCAGCGCCATATCACGTCTACCATGCTTTAAAAGCCAATGCGCTAATCTGTGCGCCTGTAAAGCATGGAATCCCTTGAAATATAAAAGAGGTTCCAAAAATCTTTCACAAGCAGGGTCTCTTTCATAAACGGCTGTAATATCAGCCCGTAAAAATTCACCAAGTTCGGGTTGGTCTGCCAAAGCCTCACGGTATGTTTCAACAAAAAGAGAAGAACGCAAGTCACCATTTTCCAGCCTGTCTGCAATGCGGGCAGTCAGCGCTTCCTCAAACGTTTCATGATTAAGAATAGCAGAATACATCATGCTTGAAATTGCGCTTTCCAATTGGATAGCCTTTTCAGCTTCTCGCCGAATTTCACTCCACACCGGATCAAGCACATGCACTTTATTATTCTTATTATTAATGTCTCGCAGAGAATTTTTCATGCAAAAATCCTTAAAGTCACAATACAGCAGATAACCTACCACTAGATAGTCTAGGTAACATCATATAAGAAAAATATGACTAATTACAAAGAAAATATGTCCATTCTTATAAAAGATACAAAACATACAGCAACTATAACAAGTAAAAATTTTACAAATATCTTATAAAAAAATTTCGGACTTGGTGCTTATAAATAGATTTGTTATGCTATTTTATGAGTTGTCCCAAATGTCGGAGCACCGTCCGCACCAAAAACGGTATTGTTCGTGGTAAGCAGCGCTATAAATGCAAAGCTTGCAGATGTAATTATACTCACA
>CALHLB010000173.1 GCA_938034375.1 uncultured Alphaproteobacteria bacterium
TGACCTGCGCCCCGTAAACTCCTCCAATTTGTGGTAGAATTTGTCTCAATAAATGGAGACAATAATGAAGCGTAGATTTACGGATGAGCAGATTATTTCTATGATCAAGGAACAAGAGAACGGCATGCGAACATCGGTGGTCTGCCGCAAGTACGCGATCAGCTCAGCCAGTTTTTACAAATAATGAGCTTTTGGGCGCCATTGGTTCAAGCCCAATTTGGCGAATGCAAAATACGGTGGAATGGACGCATCTGATGCCCAACGCTTGAAGGCGCTGGAAGATGAGAACACGCGTTTGAAGAAGTTACTTGCTGATCAGATGTTGGACAATGCAATTTTAAGGGATATGAATTCAAAAAAGTGGTAACGCCTGACGCAAAGCGTAAAGCTGTGGCTCATGCTTGTGACAAACATGGTGTGAGCCAGCGAAGGGCGTGTTATGTCTTGGATGTTGATCGGTCGAGCGTACGTTATAAATCGATGCGTTCTAACGATACCGAACTTCGTGAAGCTATGAAGAAGGTGTCTGCGGAGCGTTGTCGCTTTGGGTATCGGCGTATTCACGTGATGCTGCAACGTCAAGGTTGGCACATCAATCACAAGAAGCTGAGGCGAATTTATCGTGAGGAGAAGCTACAGGTACGCAAGCGTGGCGGCCGCAAACGAGCGTTAGGAACACGTAAGCCAATGTTGCTACCATCTAGAACTGATGAACGCTGGTCTCTTGACTTCGTCTCAGACGCATTCACGGATGGTAGACGGTTTTGTGTGTTGGCAATTGTCGATGACCACAGCCGTGAATGTTTGGCTCTTGTGGCTGATACATCATTGTCTGGTCATCGCGTACTCGTGAACTTGACGAGCTGATTAAGCAAAGAGGTAAACCCAACACGATTGTTTCTGACAACGGAACAGAACTCACCAGTATGGCGGTTCTCAAATGGTGTCAGGATACGGGTATCGACTGGCACTACATCCAGCCTGGCAAACCCATGCAAAATGCCTTTGTCGAAAGTTTTAATGGCAGCTTCAGAGATGAGTGCTTGAACGAAACGCTCTTCACAACGCTCCGCGAAGCAAAAACTGTCATCCAAGAATGGAAGGAGGATTACAATTTAAACAGACCGCATTCATCACTGGGCAATCTCACACCAAGAGAATTCGCCTTAAAAAGAAACTTGAAAAACATGGCCGCATAACGCCATGAACATAACAACGGATTCTCCAAAAGTATTGGAGGGAAGTTTGGACTCAGGTCAATGCTGCACTGGGAAAATATATCGATGGGTTTTATAATCCAATCAGAAGACACTCAGCTTTGGGATATCAATCACAAAATACGTTTGAGAAAAACATGAAACAAAAAAAGAGAAAGTATCTCCAATTTAAACGGGTAAGCCAGTGTGGCGGCGCAAACGCTCCAAGCGCGTAGCACTGCGGTGTGAAAAAATAGCAAGAAACTTCACGTCAATTGTGGCGCTGGCCGCAACATTCACCTTGATCAAATCCGTCCACACGGCTTAAACACTTTTTCTCAAGCATATGCATCGCTGCTATCTTAATTTATGGATCATGATCCTAAAAAGGTAAAGCGTGTTTTACTTTGTTCGACATCATTCTAATGGCTTTTAAGGGGTGCCTGAAGAGAGCTTCAATCAAAACCCGCAATGCCAGAAAGATTTTTTTCTGGCGTATGGCCCCATAAAAAAGCCGCATTAGAAAATGGCATAGTGATGTATCGCATTTTATAGGAGTTTCCAATTGGCAATAATGACTCCAAGCTTCTCTTAGGCTTTGCTTATCTGCAAGAGATAGACTGCGATACCGTTGCACGAAAATATCTGCATCTATATGCAGCCGTAGATGCCTTGGAAAGGCATCTATCATACCTTCATGTATTTCTGTAAGACCATCACATGGGTCTGGTAAGCCAGCCATACGAGCCCGATAACACAGGCGGGCAATAATTGTGCCAAGTTCCTGTGCTTCACGATGCATTGAAGAAACATTCGCACCATGCATACGATAATTTAATAAAGGTTCAGGGATATTGGCGATTTCATAACCCAGTTCACTCATGCGGAGCCATAGGTCATAATCCTCACAATGAGAGAAGGCTTTTCTATAACCTCCTGTTTTAAGTACAGCCTTCCTCCGCATCATAACGGTAGGATGTGCCACCGGGCAACCTTGTTCCAAAAATTGGGCCGTTTCTTTTGGTTTTACTGGATAATTACTCACTCTTATAATTTCGCCTGTACCATTTATGATATTTATAAAGGTACCCAATACTCCAAGGTTCGGTTTTTTGATGATGTGTTTATATTGCCGCTCTAAACGTTCAGGATAGGCCACATCATCCGCATCCATTCTTGCAATAAACTCACCGCGCGCGCGATTAATACCCTCATTCAAAGTAGAAACAAGGCCAGCATTTGCGCGTTCTATCAATAAAATTCTTTTATCAGCGGCAGCAAGGTCACGTAAAATAATACCGCTCTTATCTGTCGAGCCATCATTAATGATGAGAAGTTCAAAATCCTTAAAGCTTTGTTTCAGTATGCTTTCAACTGCTTCACGTATAAAAGTCTCACCATTATAAACAGGCAATAAAACGCTGATTGCAGGCTCTTGCGTCATTTTAAAAGTATCCAGCCATCCGGATAGACATCAAGCGCATTTCGGTTAGCCAGTTTTTCTGACGTAAACCAGGAAGCAGGCGCAATAACCCGTTTTTTTTCATGGGCATTAAGCCAGGCACCCCACCAGGAATATGAGCTATTGGCAATGATATTATGATGGCATTTTGCCATTAAAAACATATCTTCCCATGAGGCTGAAGTGCTTGAAGAATCTAAAGGGTTTGGGCGCACGATATGGGCGTTTGGCAAATCACGGAAAGCTTCAGTTATGAAATCTGGATCATCGGAAAATAAAAAAAACTCCGCTTCTTTTCCAACCAGATCTTTCATAAGAGTAATAGCCCGATTATAATAAGCTTTATCAAGGGCCGTGTGTGTTCCTGAAGCGGCTTCAGATAAATAATCCCCTCTGCGCACATGTAATGAAATGCTACAAGACGCTTTGGTTATTTTTTCAGCCCAGCTGGAAGCGCTGTTTGTTAAAGGCCTTTTAGGTTGAAACCGCTCTCTTATTAGATCTTCCGCTCCTGCAAAATAAAGTGCGCTCTGGAAATAGCCTTCCAGTAATATTTCCTCATCCGAAAGCGCATTAATTTCTGGGTCGTAGTGATAATGGGGTTCTTTATAAATACCTGCGCGTAGCGTATAACCACCTTTCAATTTGCGGACTATACGATCCTTAAGCGTGTTTGAAGTGGGAACCGCGAGAGGAGGGCCCTGATAAATATCTTGCGGCACATCAAGACAATCCAATTGATAGGGCCATGTTTTATAAGCTTCAAAACTTGAAATATCCAGGAAAAGCTCTCTATTTTGACGCATAGCTAAACCAAGAGCGCTGGCATATTGGAACATCTGATTGCCCAGCCCTCCAAGAAGACGAACCGTTACTGTATTTTTAATAGGTGGATTGTTCATTGCGTTTCAAGACCGACTTTGCACCGAATGCGAAAATAAATTATTCGAAGAAGAGCGATGCCAATTTCAAAATAAAAATGCATTATATTTTTAAAAAGAGAGCATTCAAGCGGATTATTGCTTGAAGCTAATTTTTTATAAAACGTCAATGTTATTCTAGGTTCTTTTTTTAAAAACGGCAGAAGTATTTGGATGGCCTGCTTTCTTAAATTGACCATAAAATGTTTTTTTCCTGCAATCAAATCAGGCCATTTGGAATAGACGATCAGATGTTGCTGAAAAAATCTGATTGCCCTTTCAGATTGTATGCGTCGCTGGGCACTTTGATTATGAACCCGGATACCAACCACGGCCTCAGGTGTAAAATCAACATTACTTGTTTTCGCTAATCTGAGCCAGAGGTCCCAATCTTCACCATAATAAAGACGTTCATCAAAATACCCCACTTTATCGAGAATATCGCGCCGAATAATAACACTTGATGCAGAGCCTGATAAAACATAGCTCTCAAATAATAAGAGGAGGAAAATATCGCCTTTTTTTTGTGGCGGTGTTACATATGCATTTTGAACATTATTACCCTCTTCATCAATAACAAAATAAGATGAGTGGACAAAGCCAGTCTCTGAATCCGCCTTTTCAAAAACGTCTATTTGTTTTTCAAGTTTCTCAGAAAGCCATATATCATCAGCGTCCATAAAAGCTATATATGTTGCTGATGAAGCCTCAATTCCCGCATTCCGTGCCGCCGAGACACCTTTATGTATCAGCTTCAAATGTAAGATGCGGTCATCAGACTCCTTAAATTTATCAATAATTTCAGACGTTTTATCTGTTGAGCCATCATCGGCTATAATAATATTAGATACGGGAAGAGTTTGTTGCTGAATTGATTGCAATGCTTCTGCAATATATTTTTCTGCATTGAAAGCAGGGATAATAACATCAATATCGTAGCTATTCATATCATTCTTTCATGTCGCTCCGCCACTCCCATGATTCCCAAACAAAAGGATAGCGCCATTGAAGATGGTGTGTTTTTTTCATCTTTTTAGCCAGTTTTTTATATTCTTTTCTGGCATTGGGAACATTCAAATGAAATTGTACCTGAATATACTCAATATCTTTTATACGTCCAGTTTCAACCAGTCTATTTAAAATAGCATATTCCCCACCTTCAACATTCAACTTTGCTAAATGCCAATTTTTGGTTTTACAGTCTTTAAGAAATCTTTCTATATCCCATAAATTTACTTGAATTTCTTTTTCATCAGAAGTTGCGAACAAACCTGTCCCATCTGCACTGAGGTTAAAACTTACAACTTCATCTTTATCAGAGAGGCCCGCTTCATGGATACAGACCTTTTTATCATCTCCAAAACGCGCTTTAATTTTTTCCGCAAATGGAAGTATAGGCTCAAATACGGTTACATTTGCATTGCATAATTCAATAAAACGCGCTGTAAAATCACCAGCATAGCCCCCTATATCCAAAACATTAGCTCCAGAAGGTAAATCATAGCGAAAACGTAATTCTTCTTCCGGATTTTCTGTTATCCATTTGTGATGCGACCGATAAAATTCATCAGTCCAATATTTCCAATAATGTTTTAGAGTCCGTTTAGTATGAGCGATTTTATGCTTCATAAACCGATACGTCTTCAATAATAATGGTATTCTGATCATAAAAGATTTTAGCCATAACAAGAGCCTTGTATTAGAATCCATAAATTTTCTTTCCTGATAGAAATGCTTGTTACCACTTTTCACAACGTTCTTATTCACATCAGCCAACTCATTAGCAATCTTGGCAAGTAATCCAAACAAATTATGTTCATGCATTACCCTGCGACGTGCTTCAAGTAGGTGATTTTTATTTTTTTCAGCCAAGTCTGAAGCAATAACTTCTTTGATAATTTCTATTGCTTCATCTGGTTGATAAATATTAATAGCCTTTAATGAATTTTTCGGGAAATAGTCCGTAACGTTAGGACAACCATGATAAATTGGAAAAGTCAGACTTAGGTAAGGGTCGCTCAGCTTTTCTGTCCAGTAATCTTCAATCGCGCAATTTTCTAAAGAAATGTGATATCGGTATGCATCTAAAACGTCTTTCTTGTCTGAAAAATCATTAATTCCACGTCCAAAAACATCAATCTGCTCGCCTAAAGCCTCCTTAAGTTTCGTAACAAAGGCAAGACGTTCTCTATGCTCTTCCGTAAAATCTTTATTAGAAGACACGACGGAAACAAGTTTTGTTTTTCTTGGGGTATATTCTGCAAAATCTTCAAACACCATTGGCTTATCAAGAAATTGGCCGCTTTTTGACATACTGCCAATATGCCAAGGCAAACCGGCTTGCACGAAAATGCGATTGGGATGTTGTGTTTTTCGATCTGATGTGACAATCGCATCAAATTGAGTAAGAAAATCAGGATTATAGCGCTTTACATTTTCAGGTTCTGATACGACAAAAACCGTTGGAACTGTCTTCTTTATTATTACTTTTTTTTCAGGTAATGCATCATAAACAAAAACAATATCAGCTTCGCTAACAGGAACAAAAAAATCAACCCCATTAAATAAAGATTGCCCATTAGGTAATTGCCGTCTCCAAGGGTGATTTGCATGCTGGGTAAGGAAGGCGGCTTTAATCACTATAATTCCTTTTACTTTGGAATATGCTCTAATTTTAATTGTTACGGTTTTTATATGATTGCCAAAAAAAACGTAAGAGTAAGTATAATCTATTTGGCAATATCTCTCTCAACTTCTTCAAAAAAATACTAATATGTATTGGTAAAGTATTCTGTTTCCACGTAATAACTTTTAATTTAAAGGTGTCAATCATTTCTTGCCAGGTTAATCGCGGCCTTAAAGCAATTATTTTTTGTGCATCTTTAATATCTTTCGGCGCCCCACGATTAATTTTTAAGAACAAAATTGTGTCCAAAGATAAAAATTTTGTCCCTTTCCAGCGAAAATGAAAATCCGGATTAGCAATTAACATATCCAGAAAATTTAGTTTTTCTGAATATTCATCATTATGATTGGCAATATCTAGGTCAAGGTTTTGATCAATTTCAATGATTTGTTTTCTTGCAGAAATATAATCAAGATCATTACAGTCGCGAATTCCATGTGCTGCTAAAACAGCTCCCGAATCGATGGCGAATTCATCTTTATCCGACCGAATTTCTAAGGCATTTACATAGGCATTAAAGAGATCATTAAATCGTTTGGTTTTAATTAAAGGCGCATTGTTTAAATATTTTATCCCGCCGGTAGAAAGAAAAATATCCGCAAGCCACTTCGTTTCTTGATGAGTGTCATTGGCATGAACACAATGCTCTGCTGGGAAATGAGACCGAACGAGTTCTTTTATCGGTCGCGATCCTTGCTTGTTTTTTGGACTAAAAAAAATAACAGTTGCTTTACAGCTTTTAGGTAACCTCAATTCAACAAATTCTGTTGCTTTATTGTTTTTCCACCAAGGTTCATGCCCATATAGCAATACCATCAGATTCTGGCACCCAACTTCGCTCAAAAGCAGTGTTTTTTCATATATTAAATCACAAGTATCAAGAATAACTTCTCTTGCTTTTTGAAGCTTTTTTTCCGGCTGTCCAAAAAAAACAGCACAATACGTATTATCATTAAGGTGAAGATATTCTTGTAAAAGTTGTTCCGTTGCGGCAGTCCTTATCCCTAGTTCACGCAACCCATGCCAGTTCATTTTCTGGCTAGGCCCCTCAACTTCGACAAAATAAACGGGAAGATTATAATAAAGCGCAATAGAAAAGCGGTGGGCACCATCTACAATAGTATCATCAACAAAAGGTATCACTACACGGCCAAAGTCAAAATTATTGTTTTGTGCAGCTTGAATAAGATTAATAAAGTTTGACATATAGTCTGTTAAAGATGACTTTTGTCCATCACCATCGATAAAGTTTGGATTACTTGCAAAGAGAAAATCTCGGTAGTGTTCAAGCGCCCAACCGATACCCCAGCCTAGTTCCATCTGCCTGATAAGAATATAACGTGCTATAATATCGAGTCTATTTGCTGAGAAAAAATTACGGGGTGAAGTTTTGAAAATTCTAGCATTTTCAGGAACAGAATAAAAATTCCATATATTGTCATCAAGACCCGCGAGCAATTTCTCTCGATCATATTTAAGATCAACATTCATTTGAAATGTTCCATTCAAGAACAGGTGTTATAGTAGTATGCCTGTTCCCAATCCACAAACTCGACCTTAAAGGATTGCCTTCAACTTTTAATCTGATCTGACATAGACTGTTTTCACGTGTTAGCAAGGCATGGTGATGCATAATGCCCGCTATCAATTGAATTGTATATTCACCGTCATTAAAAATATTGGCAGGGAGCCTGCTTTTAAAGATAATTTTGCCTTGTTCGGGTTTTTCGCCATTATGTAAATCGGAGTGATAAGAATAGTAAATAAGGCTCTGCGCGTGATCATAAATTGCATAACCTACTGATAAATAATTGCTTTTTGTTTTTACATTACAAT
Organism: uncultured Alphaproteobacteria bacterium; assembly: GCA_938034375.1. Classification (GTDB taxonomy): domain Bacteria; phylum Pseudomonadota; class Alphaproteobacteria; order Rhizobiales; family JACESI01; genus JACESI01. Next base: position 8,101 of record CALHLB010000173.1, read on the forward strand.
GAATTTCAACAAAAACCTCTTCATCAGCTGAAATTGGACGAGCAATCGGTTTTCCTTCTTTATTTGTAATCCGCAAACGTTCTGGTGTTATTTCATCAAAATCAAGATCACCTTTATTAAACCATTCAAACTGGTTTTTCTGCTCGTCTTTTTGAAGATATTGTCCAATAACGTGAGCAACATCCTTACTATCTTCCTTTAACGTTCCGTTTTCTAAAAAAATGCATCGATTACACAATTGCCTGATGGACATAAGATTATGTGAAACAAAAATAATTGTGCGACCAGATGATGAGACATCACGCATTTTGCCAATACATTTGTTTTGAAAATCGATATCACCAACGGCCAGAACTTCATCGATAATCATGATTTCTGGTTCCAAGTGGGCGGCAACGGAAAAAGCGAGGCGCATTTTCATGCCGCTGGAATATCTTTTAATCGGGGTATCAATAAAATCTTCAACACCGGAAAAAGCAACAATTTCATCAAAGCGTGCTTTAATTTCATGCTTCCTCAGGCCCAATATTGTTCCGTTAAAATACACATTTTCACGGCCTGTTAATTCAGGGTGAAAGCCTGTTCCAACTTCAAGCAATGAACCAACGCGGCCATTAAGCATGGCCTCGCCTTTTGTTGGCGTGGTGATGCGTGAAAGGATTTTCAAAAGCGTGCTTTTACCCGCCCCATTACGCCCGATAATGCCAAGGACTTCGCCTTCATTCATCTCAAAACTGACATCTTTAAGCGCCCAAAACTCACGCATATTTTCAGGGCTTTTTGCAGCATGTTTTTTATCTTTGCGTGAAAAGAAAGAACCAATAACATCACGCAGCGTGTCTTGCCCTTGGGCTGCTTTATTTACCCTGTATTTCTTGCCTATATTGCTAACCTGAATAATAGGTGCCATGGGTTAGATCCTGTCAACAATAGCTGGTTCGAGTTTACGAAAACAACGAAAACCAATGATGAAGATGAGGGCAGTCCATAGTAGCAAAATGCCAAAGGCTGCAAGGGATGGAAAAGGATTGCCAAGCATCACGGCACGCGCTGTATCCAATAATGTTGCAACAGGATTAAGAAGAAACAGCCATTGATACTTTTCAGGCACAAAGCTGACCGGATAAATAACCGGTGTGAGATACATGCCTATTTGTATAAAAAAAGGCAATGCAATGCCAATATCGCGATAAATCGCATTAATCGGCGATAAAATCAGACCAATACCATATCCAAGCAACCCCGTAGCAAGAAGCAAAAATGGTAAAAAAATAATATAGGGTGTTGGCGGTGTTCCATAAATGAGCATAAGAGCCAGAAGGATGATAAGGGCAATGCCCATATCAACAGCAGCAGAAAGGGCCGGCACCAAAGGCAGGAGAAGACGAGGGAAAAATACTTTTGTGATAATACCCTCATTCTTTACCAGTGATCCTGAAGATTCGACTACCACCTTACTGAAATATTGCCAGAATAAAAGGCCAGAAAGAACAAAGACAGGATACGGAATGCCATTCGTTGGAATTTTGACTAAAAAGCCAAATATCAGTGTAAAAATCAGCGTAGTAATCAATGGCTGTACAAGCGCCCAAGCCACCCCAATAACAGATTGTTTATAGCGGATTTGAATTTCACGTAGGGCCAGCGTCCAGGCAATATCACGATTAACCCACACATCATGAATATTATTTAGAATCGTAAGATCGCTTTGAGGGCGAATAATGACCTGTGATTGCTCTTTATTTTCAGCGCCTTCCTGAATAGCTTTATTTTTTTCCAGCATCAAACCCTACCTGCCAGTGGATGGCGCCAGTGAATGGCCTTTCGAGTGACCACTCAATTCATCCAGAGCTCTTTTCAGCAAGGAAAATTCCTGCTCTAGTGAATGATGATGATTGCCAATAAATAGGCCATTTTTGTCAATATCTTCAGCATTTTTTAGGGAGCCATGGATTTCATAATCGAACCAGCGCAAAACTTCATTATTTGCAAAATTACCGGCAACAATTGGTCGTACATCAATATTGTATTTTGTAAAAACCTCTATCAAATCAGAACGCGTGAAAGGCGCTTCCGGCTCCACAATCAAACTGAATCCAAACCAGCTACTCTCAGAAATTTCTTTTTGAACACGCAAATATGGGTAATTATCCATCAGCTCAACAAATTTTGCAGCATTAGCCCGGCGCTCCACAATCATATCGGGAAGCTTCTTCATTTGTTCAACGCCAATAGCCCCGCTCATTTCCAACGGACGCAAATTATAGCCCGGCAAAATAAACTTGAAAGATTCCTCAAAAGGATTATCGCTTTTGATCCCTGTTAATGTATTTTCTTTTGGCAGATTACGAGTCCAGCCATGAGCCCTTAATGAAAGCATGATATGATAAAGCTCTTCATCATCTGTTACCACCATACCGCCTTCCATGGTTGAAATATGATGGCTGAAAAAGGTGCTATATGTTCCCATAACGCCAAAAGTGCCCGCCTGCTTTCCATTAAAGCAAGCGCCCAGAGATTCACAATTATCTTCCACAACGATGATGGAGCGGCCATCAATCATTTGATGAATTGCATCAAAATCATTTGGGTTACCCAAAAGATTAACCACCATAATGGCGCGGGTCTTATCACTTACCGCATCATTTAAAGCTTTAAGATCATAATTGAGTGTCTTGGAATCAATATCAACGAATTTCAGTTTCAAACCATATTGTTGCAAAGGATGGTATGTCGTACTCCATGAAACGGCCGGCACGATGATTTCATCGCCGGCTTGCAGCGCGTTTTCCTCACGGAAGCGCAAGGCAGCAATCATCATCAAATTAGCTGAAGAGCCTGAATTGACCATAACGGCATAACGGCTACCAGTATAGTTGGCAAAAAGTTCTTCGAATTCCTGAACATGTGCTCCCATGGTGAACATGCCTGTTTCAACGACCTTTTGAATGGCGGTATATTCTTTTGCATCCCAGGTTGCTGTTGCTAATTTATAGGTTGGTTGTGTCATGTTTAAAGATTTTCCAAATAAAACTTGTAAGTTTTGGCGATACCTTCAGTGAGGCTGGCACTAGCACGCCATCCCCATTTGTCAAGCTTTTCAACACTAACCAATTTTTGCGCAATGCCTTCAGGCTTTGTAAGATCATGTGTGAAAGGACCAGAATATCCTACAACATCTGCAACGGCCTTATAATAATCCAGAATAGAAAAATCAAATCCAAGCCCTACATTCATCATGGAAGGGAGAGCAGAAAAATCTGTTAGCGCCTTCCACATACAATCGGCAAGGTCACCGGCATACATGAATTCTCGCCGAACATTGCCAGTTCCCCAAATCTCAACTTCATCAGCATTGCTAATTTTAGCCTGATGAATTTTGTGAATAACCGCGGGCAAGAGATGCGAGTGCGCTGGATCAAATTTGTCATAAGGTCCGTAAATATTACACGGAATAAGCGTTTTATAGCGAAATGAAGCGTCTTCCCGCATTATATACTCACATAATTTTGCAACCATGATTTTTGCAAGAGCATAGCCTTCATTAGTAGGCTCCAGCTCGCCATTAAGCACCATATCTTCTTGCAAAGGATTTGGTGCATTACGAGGATACATGCAAGAACTACTTAAATTAAGCAAGTTTTTCACACCAGCTTGATGAGCTGCCAAAACAATATTACGCCCTATATCCATATTTTCAACAAGGAATGATACAGGCTCGCGCATATTCGCCTGGATACCGCCAACACGACCTGCGGCATGTACTACAATATCAATAGGGTTAGCCTTAAAATAATGCGTGACAGATTCAAAATTACACAAATTTAGCTCGGTGCTAGTGGGTGCCAAAATCTCATGATCATTCGCTGAAGGATGCTCAAGGAAGTTACGGCCAACCATACCGCGCCCGCCCGTTAATAATATTTTCATAACGCCACCATTCTTGCCACATTACCGCGCATGAAAATTTTACTGCTGACCATCAAAAGAGCTGAAACCATGACTTTTAACCAGTTCATCACGTTTTGCAGAGCGAAGGTCTTCCCGCACCATTTCAGATACCAATTCATTAAATGTTATACGCGGCTCCCAGCCAAGCTTTTGCTTTGCTTTGGAAGGATCGCCTAAAAGCGTCTCAACTTCAGTTGGTCGGAAATAGCGGGAATCCACTTCAACGATAAGAGCATCTTCCTCACCGGATTTTCCGTTGACCCAATAGCCTTTTTCGTCAACACCTTCACCTTCCCAGCGCATTTCCATATCAAGTTCGCTGGCTGCTGCGTTTACAAAGTCACGAACGCTATATTGGATGCCGGTGGCAATAACAAAATCTTCCGGTTTTTCCTGCTGAAGCATCAACCACTGCATCTCAACATAATCACGGGCATGGCCCCAATCCCGCTTGGCATCAAGGTTGCCCAAATAGAGTTTTTCTTGGAGACCCAAGTTAATTCTGGCAAGGGCGCGGGTTATTTTTCTGGTAACGAAAGTTTCACCGCGAATGGGGCTTTCATGGTTAAACAAAATCCCATTGCAGGCATAAATATCGTAAGCTTCACGATAATTGACGCTAATCCAATAGGCATAAAGTTTTGCAACAGCATAAGGACTACGAGGGTAAAAAGGAGTTGTTTCCTTCTGCGGTATTTCCTGTACCAGACCATAAAGTTCACTGGTACTTGCCTGATAAAAACGCGTCTTCTTTTCCAACCCTAAAATGCGAATGGCCTCAAGAATTCTAAGAGCGCCTAAAGCATCTGAATTGGCTGTATATTCCGGTTCTTCAAAACTAACGGCTACATGACTTTGCGCTGCAAGATTATAAATCTCGTCTGGTTGGACTTTTTGAATGATATGGGTAAGGCTTGACGAGTCTGTCATATCGCCATGATGAAGCACAAACTGTCCATCAGAAATGTGAGGATCTTGAAAAAGATGATCGATCCGATCTGTATTAAACAATGATGTTCGCCGTTTGATGCCATGCACCTGATACCCTTTATCAAGCAGAAATTCAGCAAGATAAGCGCCATCTTGGCCGGTAATACCTGTTATAAGTGCTATTTTAGTCATTATTTAACTTTCGTATATAATCTTTGACACGAACAGAAGCGTTGCTGGACCTATAAAAAACACAAGGTGTATTATAATAACTAAGCCATCTGAATTTTCATCTATATGGAGGATTTATACTGGTTTGTCGAGGGCAGATGAATTGAATTGATCTTAAATACTAGAGTTACTAAATTGCAATCTATGGAGTTGTTGATAAAGTCCTTCTTGGGATACAAGCGCATCATGGGTGCCAGACTGAACGACTTTACCTTCTTTGATAACATGGATAAGAGCGGCATGACGAATAGTTGAAAGTCGGTGTGCGATGACCAAAGTTGTACGTCCCTCTTTCAAGCGCTCAATAGCGCCTGTAATATAAGCCTCGCTCTCCGCATCCAATGCGGCTGTCGCCTCATCTAACAGTAAAATAGGGGCATCACGCAACATGGCGCGGGCAATCGCTATACGCTGTCGCTGACCACCTGAAAGCATAGCGCCATCTTCTCCAACTCGTGTCTCATATCCTTCAGGCAAAGATTCAATAAAATCATGGGCATTTGCAGCCTTTGCAGCTTCAATAATTTCATCCATTGTAGCACCGGTTCGCCCTAACCAGATATTATGCTTGACGCTACCATCAAATAAAAACGGATTTTGAGAAACATAGGCGATTGAATTTCGCAAGCTTTCGAAAGTAACTGTTTTTATGTCGACCCCAGAAATCAGAACTTGCCCTTCTATTGGATCGTAGAAACGCTCAATTAAACTAAAAATTGTTGATTTTCCACCACCCGATGGGCCAACAAGGGCGGTTGTTTTACCCTTTGGCGCTTCCAGCGAAAGGCCTTTCAAGGTTGTAGCCTCACCATAACTGAAAGAAACATTTTTTAGCACAACAGAAGCTTGTTCAGGCTCTAATGTCTTAGCATCCGAGTTTTCAAGAATTGCTGGCGGCAAATCAAGCAATTTATACATGATATCAACACCAACCAAATGCGCTTGTAAGTTAACATTCAATCTGGCAAGCCTTTTTGCTGGCTCATAAGCCAGAAGAAGCGCTGTTATGAAAGAGAAGAAAGCGCCTGGATCAGCACCATCACCAACAACCTGCCAACCGGCATATAAAATTACCAGTGAGATTGCGATACCCCCTAACACTTCCATCAAAGGACTTGTTGCCGCTGTTATACGCGCCATAGAATCTGCCCTTTCTTGAACGCTAGTAACTGCATGGTGCATTTCCTTACGCATAATAGGCTCAAGACCGAAAGACTTTACAACACGTGCGCCAATTGAGCTTTCCTGCACAATTGTGACAATCTTGGTGAGAGAAGCAAATTCTGCTCTGGCGATGGCCTTTATGCGTCTGATAAGTATTGTAACGCCAAGAATAGCAGGCGGCGCAACGAAAAGAGCAACCAGAGACATTTCAGGGTTTTGAACGATCATCACACATGTAAGGCCGATTACAGAAAGTAAGTCGCGCCCAATACTGATAACAAAAAGGTTAATTGCCTCCCGCGCAGCTTGGGCATTATGTGAAAATCGTGTCGCAAGGTCGCCGATAGTAAATTGCTCATAAAAATCGATACGTTGATTGAGCATATGGTCAAAGAGGCGCTTTTGCAGATTAGCGACTATACGATTGCCAACTTTTGCCAAAATAACAATCTGACCATAGGTCGCAGCACCTTTAATAAGAAAAATAACAAAAACAGCGGCAGCAACAGAGAAAATTTTATCCTGGTCGCGCTCAATAAAGATCTCATTGATGACATCACGCATAATCCATGCGCTAAGCGATGTTGTCGCTGCGACAAGAAACATAAAGAAAAATGCAATCGCATATTTTTTCCAATGCTGAAGTCCATTTTCCAAAAAAAGTCTGGATAAAAGGCCGCGTTTCGACCAAACAATATTTTTACTGGATTTTTTCATGAGGCTAGCATTGGTAAGGTGTTTTCAATCATTTTATCAAATGTCGCTGCACTCTTGGGCAAATTATATGTTGCAGAAACTTTTTTAAGACCTCTGGAAGATAAAAAAATACGTTGGGCTTCATCAAGAATGAGCTTCTCAAGAGATGCCTTTATATTAGTTGCATTTGGTTCATCAAGCAAAATACCGGCATCTTCAACTATTTCCACGAAACCACCTCGCGCGCTGGCAATGAGTGTTGCCCCACTTGCAAGGGCTTCAATGGCAACCCTTCCAAAAGGTTCACGGTTTTGGGTCGGCGCCAGAGAAATAGCGGCTTTGCCCATAAAATGGCGCACTTGGTCATGTGAAATGCTTTTAAGAAGCTCGATACGATGGCCCGCCTTGGCAATCGTTTCTTGAAATTGCTTGAAATAATCTGGATGATCATCCGTATTTGTAACAATAAATAGGCCGCGCCATTCTTTGCAAAAAGGTTTACTTAAAGTTTCCACCAAGGCTTCAGCCGCTTCAAGCGCGCCCTTTTCAGGGGCCATGCGTCCAACAAAAACAATAAGCTTCTCTTTTTCAGGCTCTGGTTTCCATAAATTAGTATCGACACCATTCAAAACAACGCATTTTGGTGCTTTGACCTTTGGCCAATGGGTTAAAAAATCATCTTTACAGCATTCGCTTACAAAACCAATTTGAGCCAATCTATTAAATTGACGATTTTTAGTAATACTTGAAATAATATTGCTTGGGGGCTTTTGGAAATTATGACGAATAAGGCAAACAGGAAGATTGTTAAAGTGGCGAGAAAATGCGGTTGCAGTGGGCAAATGTTGGTGAACAACAATAATTCCCGGATTTGTCTTTTCAACAATCCGCATCATGTCTTGAATGCGAGCCTTTTTTTGCCAGAAACGAAAAGAAACACCATCAAAAGGATTTTCGATTTCCTCTGCACAAACAGTGATCTTCTCCCTATACTTGCTCCAGCACACGGTTTCATGAATATGCAGATCAATCGATGTGGCTTTGGAAGGGGAAAAGGCCATGCCTCTTGGGGCAACGACTGCTATAGAATCGAAAGAATTCATATTTATTTAATCCTTACCCGAAGATTTTTTAAAAGATTGCCCTTTGATAACTCAATTCTTTTTTGAGTTCTACCTAATTAATCAGGACAACAATTGAATGGTTTAAAATGACCAAAAGGAAAGAATGAAAGCGCAATATTACTCCTCTTTTAATTAAATAATGTTTTGACACATGAGCTCCCCACCCTTATTGCTTGGGAAACAGGCCATATATTTTGGCAAAAGGAGGGTTAGGATGACCATTACCATCTATCACAATCCGATGTGCGGTACATCGCGCAATACATTGGAAATGATCCGCCAGGCTGGTGAAGAACCAAAAGTGATTGAGTATCTTGAAACGCCGCTTAACCGTGAAAAACTGGTAGCACTCATTAAGGCAACAGGCCTTTCCGTTCGTGAGATTTTGCGCCAGAAAGGCACGCCTTATGATTCATTGGATCTCGGCAATGAAAAATGGAGCGATGATGCGTTAATTGATTTTATAGTGGAACATCCCATTTTAATGAATCGTCCCATTGTCGTTACCCCAAAGGGCGCCATTTTATCTCGCCCCAGTGAAAAAGTGTTGGACTTTTTGCCTAATCATACTATCGCTTCCTTTACCAAGGAAGATGGTGAAATCGTCAAGCCATCCTAATCAAGGTGCCCTTCATGCCGCAAGAACGTCCTATTACCAGAATTGATGCCTGCTTTGAAAAATGCCGACAGGAAAACCGCCCGGCACTTGTTACTTTTATCACGGCAGGCGACCCTGACAAGGAAACAGGACAAAAGCTTCTAAATAATCTGCCAGAGGCAGGGGCTGATATTATTGAACTGGGCATGCCTTTTTCAGACCCCATGGCAGAAGGTATTCCCATCCAGCTATCTACCCAACGCGCTTTAAAAGCGGGTATGCGGATGGATGATACGCTGAATATGGTGCGTGCTTTCCGTAAAATAGATAACGAAACACCAATTGTTTTAATGGGTTACTATAATCCGATTTACTTTCGTGGTTCAAAGGCCTTTGCACAAGAAGCGCAGGAAGCAGGTGTTGATGGTCTTATTATTGTTGACTTGCCACCGGAGGCTGACGATGAGCTTTGTCTACCTGCTATGAAGGCAGGCATAAATTTTATTCGTCTTGCAACGCCAACAACGGATGACCGCCGTCTGCCAACCGTTTTACAAAACACTTCAGGTTTTGTATATTACGTCTCCATGACCGGTATTACCGGCGCTAACCTAACAAATACAAATCGTGTCAATGATGCTGTTAAACGCATTAAAGACCATACAGATTTGCCTGTTGCAGTTGGCTTTGGTGTCAAAACAAAAGAACAAGCCCATACAATCGGCATGGATGCTGATGGCGTTGTTGTTGGTTCTGCTCTTGTTTCAGCTTTAAAAGAAAGCCTTGACCCTGAAGATAGAGCAACAGAAAACACAATTAAGGCTGTTACGGATCTTGTTAAAGATTTAAAAGCAGGTGTTTTATCTGCCCGACAAGAAGCTGCCGAATAAATTTAGAGGACTGAGAGCATTGAACTGGATTAGCAACGTTGTTCGACCTAAAATAGGTTTTTTCAATAAACGCGAAACACCGGAAAACCTTTGGATCAAAGATCCGGAAAGTGGGGAACTTGTTTTCCACCGCGATTTAGAGCAAAATCAGTTTGTTGTCCCCAATTCTGATTATCATATGAAAATCGAAGGGCGAAAACGTCTTAATTTTTTCTTTGATAATGCTGAGTGGCATGAAATAGAAACACCTGATGTCGCTATTGATCCGCTTAAATTCCGCGATAGTAAACGGTATACTGACCGATTGAAGGACGCGAAATCTAAGACAGACCTGAAAGATGCCATCCTTATTGGTCATGGTAAGGTTAAGGGCATCGAAATGATTGCCGCTGTTCAAGATTCAAACTTCATGCTTGGCTCTCTTGGCATGGCCGCTGGCGAGGCAATTATCACCGCCATGATGAGTGCGGTTAAAAAACAGCTCCCATTTGTTATTTTTACAGCTTCTGGTGGTGCGCGCATGCAAGAAGGTATTCTATCACTTATGCAAATGCCCCGCACCACTCTTGCTGTTCAGGCCCTGCGCGATGCCAATTTGCCCTATATCGTTGTTTTAACGAATCCAACAACTGGCGGTGTTACAGCCTCTTATGCCATGTTGGGGGATGTTCAAATTGCTGAACCTGGCGCTTTAATCTGCTTTGCTGGTCCTCGTGTTATTGAACAAACAATTCGTGAAAAATTACCGGAAGGTTTTCAACGCTCCGAATATTTAAAAGAGCATGGCATGGTTGATATGGTTGTGCATCGTCACGATCTTGCTGAAACAATATCCAAAATATGCGCCCTTCTTACCCGCCAAAATTGGCCACTTGCAGACGAAAAGGTAACAGACAAACCCAAGCAGGAAGTGGATAAGGTAACTGTAAGCGATAAAACACAGACTGAACAATCCTAAGGCCAATTTTATGGCTTATGAACAACCCGAAGATATTATCGCCAGATTGACCATGACCTTCCCCCCAGGTTATGATCTTTCCCTTGATCGTATTAAAACGCTTCTTGAAAAACTTGGCAATCCGGAATGTGATATTCCACCTGTTATTCACGTTGCTGGCACAAATGGCAAAGGGTCAACCGTTGCTCTAATGCGCTCTATTCTGGAGGCAGCCGGTTATGCGGTTCATGTTCATACTTCTCCGCATTTATGCCGCTATCATGAACGTTTTCGTATCGCCACAGCCAAGGGCCATAGCGCCTATGTTAATGATGATAGGCTTTCACAGGCGCTTTTACGAGTTGAAAGGGTGAATAATGGCCAAGACATCACGGTTTTTGAACTTTTAACGGCTGTTACCTTTGTTTTATTTTCAAGTAATCCAGCAGACTATACATTATTGGAAGTTGGGCTTGGTGGGCGTCTTGATGCCACTAATGTCATCCCCCCGCCACTTATGAGTGTTATCACGCCAATTGGCCTCGACCATCAAGGATTTTTGGGCGATACAATAGAACAGATCGCCGCTGAAAAGGCCGGTATTATCAAACAAGGAGTACCTGTTTGCGTTGGTGACCAATATGATAATCGTGTACGAGACATGATTGATTTTGCTGCCGCACGTGCCAATGCGCCGGTCTTTTATCAAGGGCAGGATTTTCAATCCTTTCAGGAAAATGGGCGCCTTGTCTATCAAGATGAAGAGGGCCTTATGGATTTGAGGTTACCGCGCCTTCAAGGCCAGCATCAAATTATCAATGCTGGTCTTGCCATTGCAGCTTTGAGAAAAATTGGCCTAGACCTTCCTCATAAAATTATTGATAAGGGCCTGCAAAATGTTGTCTGGCCTGGCCGTATGCAACAATTGAAAGAAGGACATCTGGTTAAGCAGGCTCCTGATGGCAGTGAATTATGGCTTGATGGCGGCCATAATCCACATGCAGGCAGGGCCATTGCCAGTTTAATGGCCGATTTACATGAACAATCCGATCGACCGCTTTTTTTAATTTCCGCTCTTTTAAACACGAAAGATCCTTCAGGTTATTTTGAACCTTTTTCTGATTTGGCCCGTCACTGTTTTACCGTTCCCTTGACTAATACGGAAAACGGTATTGCACCTGAAGATCTGTTTAAAAGCGCCCTTGCTGCGGGCCTTTCATCAGAGCCTGTGGATAGTCTTGAAGATGCCCTTTTAATGATTAAGGAAAGCTGGCTTTCTGACATTCCTCCCCGCATATTGATTTGCGGCTCTTTATATCTGGTTGGCGAAGCGCTTTTACTAAATGGAACACCACCAAAATAAAATCTCTCCTGATGCTTCTTTCAATAAGAAAAAATGGCAAATATTAAAGGATATTTTTGGCTATTCCTCTTTTCGTGGTAACCAGGAAGAAATTATAAATTGTGTTCTTTCTGGTCAAAATGTCTTGGCACTCATGCCAACTGGTGCAGGTAAATCTCTGTGCTTTCAAATACCCGCCTTAACATTTGGCGGGCTTTCTCTGGTAATTTCACCACTTGTTGCTCTTATGGAAGATCAAGTTGCCAATTTGAAGCTTTCAGGTGTTCAGGCCGACACCATTAATTCTGGCCGCCCGCGCACACAAAATATTGAAACATGGCGCATGGTGCAAAGAGGAGAGATTAACCTTCTTTATCTTGCCCCAGAACGCTTAATGGATAAGCGTATGCTAACCGCGCTCGCCAGATTGCCCGTGAATTTGATTGCCATTGATGAAGCGCACTGTCTGTCCCAATGGGGGCCTTCTTTCAGACCTGAATATGCCATGTTGGGGACTTTAACCCAGCATTTTGAAAATATACCCATCATTGCCCTAACTGCAACGGCAGATGAAGCAACACGCAAGGATATTCAAACCCAACTTTTTAATGGTGAAAACCAGCTTTTCGTTTCAGGCTTTGACAGGCCGAATATTCATCTTTCTGTTACTCAAAAGAAAAACTGGAAAGAACAGCTTCTTGATTTTGTTTTAAAACGACCCAAAACAAATGGCATTATTTATTGTCTTTCACGGCGTAAAACTGAAGACGTAGCCGAACTTTTAGGCGAAAAGAACATTAATGCGTTGGCCTATCATGCAGGATTAACAACACGGGAACGTACTGAGCGACAAAACCGTTTCTTGACTGAAGACGGATTGGTTATGGTCGCCACGATTGCTTTTGGTATGGGAATTGACAAGGCTAATATCCGCTATGTTTTTCACACGGATTTACCCTCCAGCATTGAAGCTTATTATCAAGAAATTGGTCGCGCTGGTCGCGATGGCGCCCCTGCTGAAGCGCATATGATTTTTGGTGCAGGTGATATTCGCCTACGCAGACAATTTATTGATGAAGAAGATAGCGACAATGATAGAAAATGGCGCGAAAACCAGCGTCTTGATGCGTTGATTGCCTATGCCGATAGCATGACTTGTCGTCGGCAGGCTTTATTATCTTATTTTGGTGAAGAAAAAAGCTCCTGCAATACCTGTGATATTTGCGATAATCCGGTTGATCTAATCGATGGAACGCAAGACGCCTTCATGGTTTTTGACGCTATTTTTGAAACAGGCGAACTTTATGGGCAGGCCCATATTATTGACGTTTTAATCGGGGCTAAAACCGAGAAAACGAAAAAAACAGGTCACCAAGCCTTAGACTGTTATGGAGTAGCGCGTGGTTCTTTTAATAAAGAAAGCCTCAAATCTCTTATTCGACAAATGATTTCAACCGGTTTTTTAGAAATTGACGTTGCAGGTTATGGCTCTTTAAGCATTACACAGAAAGGCAATGCTCTTTCTCGTGGCAAAGAAAGTTTTTTCTATCGCAAGGAAAGCATTCCAGCACCGAAACCCAAAAGGCAAAAAACCTTTATTCAACAGCCTGAAAAGCCCGATCTATCTGATAATGATGAAACTTTATTGAGCGCTTTGAAAGAAAGGCGACTGGAACTTGCGCGTGAGAAAGGGGTTCCTGCTTTTGTGATTTTACACGACAAAACACTGGAAGAAATGGCCTATTATAAACCGCGAACGCTCGATGCCCTTGGACGTATAAAAGGTATCGGGCAAGCAAAAATGAATAATTTCGGACAAATTTTTCTGAATGTTATTTTAAATAAAGCGCATTAGCTTTAGCAAACGCACTTTAAAGTTTTAACGAGCTGATATTTCAAGCTTAAACGTTTTCAGAAATCCATTTGCTCAAATCGCCTTTTGGAGCCGCGCCAACTTTCATGTCTGCTGCTTCCCCATCTTTAAAGACGATAAGGGTTGGAATAGAACGGACACCATATTTGATGGCAGTTTCCTGATTTTCATCAATATTGACTTTAACGATTTTGACTGTTTCACCCATTTCTTCTGAAATTTCTTCCAGTGACGGGCCAATCATTTTACAAGGGCCGCACCATTCAGCCCAGAAGTCAACAATAACGGGTTTATCTGACTGGATAACATCTTGTTCAAAAGTGGCATCTGATGTGCTTTGTGTTGCCATTTAATCCTCTTGCTTTTATTTTGCCAATTTAAAAGGCTTTTAAATTTCAAACATGACTAAGAGATAGCAATTCACTCACTATTTGCAAGCCTTGCTTCAAGCTCCCAAATCATAAATTTGTTAAGGCGCTCTTCATCAGCTCATCGGAAAGGGGCATTAAAGTTTCTGTCCGTGTCCACAAAATAGAGGTTTTAAGCTGCTTTTCAGGATAAATTGGTTTTAAAACCTCCCTATATATGGCCAGTTGTCGTTGATAGGTTAAAGAGAGACCTGTTTCATTTTCGGGTGGATTTTGGTTCGTTTTAAAATCGATAATGTGGATAAAATCATCTTCATCCACCAATCGGTCAACGATTCCACGTACCTGATAACTTTTATCATTGATTGTTAAATGAGCGGCAATCGGCACCTCGCTTACAGATTTGTCTTTTTTAAAAAGAAATGCAAAATGAGGATTGTTAATTATTTTCAATGCTTCATCTATGATTGACTGTAGCTCATTCTCATCCGTATTAAGATTTTCTCCTTTCAGATAATTAAAAGCCAGCTCTTCGCGTGTTTCAGGCGCTATATTGGGAAGTTTTTCCAACATTTTATGGATTAGAATACCCCTTAAGGGTGCAGGAATACCTGCCTGAATAGCCATCTGGAAAGTATTTTCACCATCCTCATCGACCGTTTTTGAAGGCGTTAGAAAGGCTGGTGATTTTTCTGGTTGAGGGGCGGATTTTTTAAAAAAATCCGGTAAAATACCATCATCACCTGTTAAGGTAGATGTTGATACATTAGGCAAAGAAATATTGGGACTTATTTGCCAGTGCCATTTTTCAATTTCACCTTCTTCATTTGTTATTGGCAAGCAATGTTGATCTTGCAAAAGTGTTTGACTTATCAAATCATACCAGCTTTGTTTGGCAACCGCTCCCTTATTATCGCCTGTTGCAACAATATAAAGCCTGTCTTTAGCACGTGTCATTGCAACATAAAGCAAGCGATAATATTCTGATGTTATAGCCTCGCCATAAACCTTCAGGCTTTCATCTTGTGTTTTGGTATTTTTTCCTTTTGGTTGCTTCCAGATAAAGGGTCCTGTTTTTTCTTCTGATAAAGATAGAATTTCTGGTTGATGGCTTGCATGAAAGGGGGCGCCGCCATCTAGAAGAAATACAATCGGGGCCTCCAAGCCCTTTGCCCCATGCACTGTCATTACACGGACGGCATTGGTTACTGCTTCCATATCCCGCTTAATATTCACAGAACCGCTTCTAAACCAATTGGTAAATCCTTGCAGGCTTGGAATATTGCGCTGCTCAAAATTTTGCACTTCTGTTAAAAAGGCTTCTAAAATTTCATCGCTTTCAACACCCAAATGCGAAAGATAAGCCGCACGCCCCTGATCGCGCGCCAAAACATTGAGATAAAAGTCATAAGGCGGCGTAAAGTCGGCTTCACGTCGCCATTGATCCAGTTTTTCATGAATTTCTTTAAAAGGTGCCTCGCCCTTTTTTGCGCGGGAATATAACGCACTCCAAAGCGTTCCCTTACGCTTATGAGCTAATGTGAAAAGGTCATTCTCGTTCAGTCCCACAAGAGGGCTTTTTAAGAGCCCCGCTAAAGCTAAGTCATCTTCCGATAAGAGCACAAAATCGGCAAGGGCCAGTAAGTCCAAAACAGCAATATTATCCAGAAGGTTTAACCGGTCGGATCCAGCAACATCAATGCCGGCTTCTTTAAGGGTGCGATTAACTGCATCTACTTTTATACCCCGTTTTCTGGCTAAAATCAAAATATCGCCAGCCTGAATGATTTTTCCTGTTCCTTCCAGGCGCTCACCGCTTTCAATCATTTGCTTGATTTTATCGGCAATTTTGCTGGCCATCGCCAAAACTTCAGAACCTTCACTATCGAGAGGCTGCCACCACTCACCTTTATGCTCCGGCGTGTTTGGTTTTTTAAATGGCGGCCAAATTTCAACAAAGCCTTTCTGGTTGAGACGGGCAGCGGTGTGATCGACATAATCTTGTGTTAAATGGTCTGATATTGGCTTTTTACCAAACACAATATCTACGGCTCCCAAAATATCTGTTGTTGAGCGAAAAGAAAGTGATAGGGGGATTTTATGAAAAGGTTTTTCAGCTTTTTCTGCCTTCTCATGAAAATGTTTTTGCATGGTTGAAAACAGTTTGGGCGCAGCCCCATGAAACGAGTAAATTGACTGTTTTTCATCGCCCACAGCAAAAATTGTCCGGTTTTGAAGGCGCGCACTGCTTCCTACAAAAAACTCTTCTGCCAAAGAAGAAATTACCTGCCATTGTTTAGGACTTGTATCTTGCGCTTCATCAACCAGAATATGGTCTAAGCCTTGATCGAGCTTATAATGCACCCATGCTGCCCCTTCAGGGCTTTTTAAAAGGTTGGCCGCCTTGTTAATAAGATCATCGAAATCCATCAGGCCGCGCTCTGATTTCAATTTAGAAAACCGCTTGGCGATAGCCTCACCAATTACAAAGAGTGCCTTGCTTTTTTGTAATGTTTCAAGCGCCCTGATCTTATCAATAAGTGAAACAATATAATCCTGTGTTTTTAAGAGATGTTCATCTAAACCAGGAAAGAGAGAATATATCTCTTTTGAAGCTAGTGATTTAAGGCTTTTCGGCTTACCCTCTTTAGTAAAAAAATAGTCAAAAAGCGCGTGCTTTTTCGTTTCCTTATCATGGTTTTCCAAATAATTTTGCAAGCTTTCGCCAGCTTTAACGAATGATTTTGAACTGTTGGAAAGCTCAAATATAAGACTTTCAAGATAGGCTTTCGGCAAATCTGGTAAGACAAAAAAAGCTTCACTAAGGCTTTGAGTGGTTTCATCTTCGGTAAGGCCAAAATTTTGTTTAGCATTTTTAAAAGCAGCTTCCAATGAACCCTGAATGGCAATCCAGTCTGAAAAGGCATCTTGCATCGTTAGAATTTCTTGCAAAGCCTCGTTAAAAACCTTGTCTGAACGCTGAAAGAGCGTTTCTTCTAATGCTTTTGAAAGCCTACTACCCGGTATTTTTTCTATCTCAAGAAAAATATCTCTTCTGGCTTCATCGCGCAGAAAAGTTGCTCCCTTATCGTCCAGCATCTCAAAATGCCCGGCCACATTAGCCTCAACAGGGAATTGGTGAAGCAACCTTTCGCAAAAGGCGTGAATAGTTTGTATTTTAAGTCCGCCTGGCGTTTCAAGGGCAAGGGCAAAAAGCTGGCGCGCTCTCATAAGCGTACTATCTGAAACGGGGCCGCCTGATAAATCAAATATATCATCACGCAATTGTTGTTCATCGCAGGTAGTCCATAGAGCAAGAGCATTGAAAACCCGCTCCGACATTTCAGCGGCAGCAGCTTTTGTAAAAGTTAAACATAGGATTTTGGATGGATTTCCCCCTTCAAGAAGTAATCTTATTACCCGCCTTGCCAACACAAATGTCTTGCCGGAACCTGCATTAGCTGCCACCCATGCTGAAACAGCCGGAGCAGAGGCAAGTGCCTGTCTTTTTTTTGTGGTTTCATCAACGGTGATTTTAGCACTCATGCATCATCCTCACCTTCAAAAAGCTCCCATTCGCGTACACGAGCCAAATGATCATAATCCCCAACATAGGAAAACTTAAAATCAGGTCGCGGGCGAGATAAATAACCCTGTTCTAAAATACGATATTGACGAATAAGAGAGATAAGCTGCTTTTCAGCCATAACGCCTAACTCATCAGGGCTTTTTAGGTCTTCATCTTTTGGAGCTACAGCAGATGTGAAGGGTATTTTAGGTTTCAATCCATCAATTTTTACCCATCCAAGTTTTGAAACCTGCCTATTAGAAAAGTCACCCAATTGATCAAAACTGCCCTTTTGCTGCATAGTTACTTCTAGCGCTAACTGAGCATTAAGGCCGGATTTGACAACTTTAACGCTTGGAACTGTACCCGTTTTAAAGTCCAAGATAGCCAAACTATTATCGGATAATTCATCAATTCTGTCGATCCGACCAAAAAGCTTGAATATATCCCCATCAACCTGCAAATCCAGAAAGGCATCCAGCTCTGAATGACGTTTTTGAACTTCCTTTCTTTCCCTCTCCCACATGAGG
>CALHLB010000174.1 GCA_938034375.1 uncultured Alphaproteobacteria bacterium
GCCTTGAAAGCCAGAGGGATAGAACCCTGCATCCCATCAAAGAAGAACCGAAGGGAGCCTCAACCATATGACAAAACCCTCTATAAAAAGCGGCACAAGATTGAAAACATGTTCGCCAAAATCAAAGACTGGAGACGCATCCCAACAAGATATGACCGAAGAGCCGACATCTTTAAAGCTGCAATAACGATCGCTGCTATCGTAATATACTGGATTTAATGAATCCTGAGCCTATAAATTCTTTTTCAAGAACTCTTCAACAGCGTTCCAATATTCTGCTGCATTTGAAGAGCGTTTTTCGATAAGCGTTGAAGAACCATGCCGCCCGCTTTGTTGAGGGTGGAATTTTGTCACGCGACTTTTATCTGGAATTGCATCCGCAATTGCTTGCCATTGCTTTATTTCAGATTTTGCTGAGGTGATAAATGCTGGAACCTTAATATTCTTAGCATGTTTTTTAACTGAAAGTCCTGGAAGATATTCGCCTGGTGAAAAAGCCAATACACCATCGACTTTTGGCGTATCACTTCCTGCAATTACCAAAGACAGAGCCGCAGAATAAGAAGAACCCCATATAATGACTTTGTTAATCCCTTCAAGAGAGCGCGCCTTTAAAATAGCTGCTTCAAGATCAGGCCTTGCATCAATGAAATCTTGCGCTAAATTTTTAGCTTTAGCGCGTTTTGCCGTCTCATTCGTTTTGCCTGCAAATTTTTTACCGGATCGTTGATCAATTGAAAGCGTTGTATATCCCATTTTTTGCAGGCGAGGGGCTATTGTTAAATATTCACCTCTGCTGGATCCTGCTTGGTGAAAAAGAATAATTGCTTTATCTGAAGTACCTCTTTCAAGGGTGCCGGAAATTTTCAGGCCATCTTTGGACGAAAAAATCATTTCTTCCGCATGTAGGGAGCTGCAACATAAGAGGAATAAAATTGTTATCAGGCTATTGAAGAGTGATTTCATGGATTGTACCCTTAATTAAATATGATCTAGTATTTTGTAATATTTGTTTAAAAATCAAATCAAGTTCCTGTGTGGTATCAAGATTTTTGAATTTTCAAAATTTATCATAGACATTTTAAAAAAATATAGGTAACCGGAATGCATGACTAAAGTTCGATTTGCTCCTTCCCCTACGGGAAAAATTCATATTGGTAATGCCCGCACAGCGCTTTTAAATTGGCTTTATGCTAAAAAACGTGGCGGTTCTTTTATTTTGCGCTTTGATGATACAGATCAAGAGCGTTCAAAACAAGAATATGCAGATGCCATTTCGGCTGATCTTGACTGGATGGGTATTAAGCCCGACCAGGTGGTGAGGCAGTCTGAACGCTTTCCTCTTTATGATGAAGCAAGGGACAGGCTTATTAAAGCAGGGCTTTTATATCCCTGCTATGAAACACCTGATGAGCTTGAAAGACAGAGAAAACGCCGTCTCGGTCGTGGGTTGCCTCCTGTGTATGACCGCTCTGCTTTAAAGTTAAGCGATGATGACCGACAAAAACTGGAAGAAGAAGAAGGGCGCAAGCCTCACTGGCGTTTCTTGCTTAAAAATTTTGAAAAAACGCCTTTTGAGACTCAAAGAACGGAAGTTTTCTGGCAAGATCTTATTCGAGGTCATCAAGTTGTTGACTTGGCTTCTCTGTCTGATCCCGTCCTCATCAGGGGGGATGGGACATATCTTTATACGCTGCCTTCCTGTGTTGATGATGTTGATTTGGGTGTAACTCACGTTATGCGTGGAGATGACCACGTAACAAATACGGCGGTTCAGCTAGAAGTTTTTAAGGCATTATCTGATAAAGATTTGCCGGTATTTGGACATCATAATTTATTACAGGACAAGACAGGTGGCGGCCTTTCCAAGCGGCTTGGCTCTTTGTCAATTGAAAGCCTGCATGTAGAAGGGTATGAGCCAGGGGCTGTTGCCTCTCTGGCAACGTTGATTGGTACTTCCTTGCCAGTAGAACCAAAGGCTGAACTATCAGAACTATCAAAGCTTTTTGAGCCAGAGGTCGTTACCAAAAGTGCTGCCAAATTTGATCCAGAAGATTTAAAAGGATTAAATAGTCGCTTACTTCAGGCCATGCCTTATAAGACAGCAAAAGCGCGACTTGATGAACTTAATATTGGTGGCGGTGAAGCTTTTTGGGAAGCAATAAAAGGTAATCTTACTTTTTTCAATGAAGTTTCTTATTGGTGGAGTGCTATTCAATCCCCTGAAAAGGTGGATTTTTCACAAGAAGATTTAGCTTTCCTTGGAAAGGCGAAACAACTTTTACCCCAAGAGCCATTTGATGAAGAAACATGGTCTTTGTGGACAAAATCCTTGAAGCAAGATACCGGACGAAAAGGGAAGGCATTGTTTCTACCTTTAAGACGCGCCCTTACTGGAGTTGAATCTGGTCCGGAGCTAAAAGCAGTTTTGCCGATTGTTGGTCGGAAAGAAACACTGGCCCGACTACCCTAATGGCAGATTGCTTGTCTGGGTTATAATCAACCGGTTTTTGCTGCGCTATAATTTTAGCCAAATCTTGCTGTTTAACGGGTTTTAGTTCAAACTTGCCAAGTTTTGCCATGACAGTATCAGGGTCGGAATAAAAGTCCGGCTTTGTTATAGGGTGAGGTGGTTTGATTTCTTCTTCTGTTTTTATCAATCTGTTGTCAGATGTAAGGTTTTTTCGGGAAGGTTCGTAATTATTACCTGCAATGATAGTAAAACTTTTGGTTTTGGGAGCTGCAAAATTTTCTTTAACAAGTTCATCGCGATACCGAAAAGCATTCGGCAAATCTATATATAATTGCCCGCTTAAATCTCGCATGTCTTCAATTGTTTCGCTTGGGTTTCTGTAAACAAAAAGATGTACTTCAGAGTTCTTGTTATTTAATTGACAGATGGCGTTATCGGCATCAAAGGCGCTTCTTACTGTGGCAAACGAGATTGGAAAATAAAAACCATCATTGAGCCGAACACATAAAGTTCTAAAAACGTTTCGTGTGATGGGGCGTTCAGGTTCAATTACGGCATTGCGATTGCTGTAACGACCACGTCTCGTATCAAGACCTAAAACACGAGAGATAAAACTACGATGTTTTCTTTTCCTTAATTTTAAAGTTTCAGTTTTTCTGGCTGTTATAATTTTCGTTTTTGCGCCGCAATTTAGCTTTTTCAATTGCACTTGAATAATTCGTTGGCGGTGATTTGCTCTTCTGTTCGCTTTTTGATCAAGGGCAGAGGTTCTATTTTGTTTTTTTTCTATTTGAGAAAGGTTGCGTTGCATTTTATTTATTTTGGATAAAAGAGCAGGACAAGCTGTTGAGCCATCATGTCTTTTGGCGCCAGAACGGCTGATGCACCTAAGTGAAATGGCATCGCGCTTTGCAAATTTTATTGCTTTTAGTTGTCGGGTATAAAGAGCTTTATAATGATTCTCTTTATTGCTCCCATTGTTTGAACGGGTCAAAGTTTTCAATTCGCTGCGTAAAAGACGACATTGACGGCTTTCTGAATGAGCGTGGCTGGTAAGAGTTGTCAAGAATAAGCCACCAAGAAAAGCAACCATAAAACCACGGTTTAAAAATTTAACTGGTGGATAATAAAAGGCACCCATTATAAACTCTGTTATTATTTGAATAGCATAATCATATCTGATTTTTTAGTTGTAACTGAATTAAAATAATAAAAACATTTAAAGCTTTTGGTAAGGTAAATATTGGAGGTGAGAAAGAGGTAAAACACCTCTTTCTCACTGTTGGATTAGATGTGTTCTCTTTCATTTTTCAGACCTGCTAGAATGCAGAAGCACATGAGTAAAAGCACAAGAGTAAAAGGTAGGCCAGTTGAAACAACCATAGCCTGAAGCGAGGTGAGGCCGCCACCAATTAGGAGGACAATTGCGGTAAGCCCTTCAAAGCTACACCAGAAAACTCGTTGTGGAATAGGTGCATGTATTTTACCGCCTGCTGTAATTGTATCAATCACCAAACTGCCAGAATCGGAAGAGGTAACAAAGAAAACAATAATCAACACAATTGCAATGGTTGAAATGATGGAAGAGAAAGGAAGACTTTCCATCATGGCGAAAAGCGATATGGGGGGATTATAATTATCGATAACCTGTTCTTTAACCGCGCTGTTTGCAGGGTCTGAAAATATCTGCTCCATGGCGGTGCCGCCAAATGTTGCCATCCATACAATGCATACTAATGAGGGAACAAGCAAAACGCATATCATAAATTCACGCACCGTTCTGCCACGGCTTATGCGTGCGATGAACATACCAACAAAAGGTGACCATGATACCCACCAGGCCCAGTAAAAGGATGTCCAGCCTTGCATAAAACTTTCATCTGTTCGGTTTACAGGGTTAGACAGAGCAAAAATTTCTTTTGCATAGCCTGTTACACCCAATACAATATCAGACAGGATTGATAAAGTTGGCCCAGCAAGGAAAACAAAAAGAAAAAGGAGGGCGGCAACAATCATGTTGATTTCAGAAAGTTTTTGTACGCCACCTTTAAGACCACGCAAAACTGAAATAAGAGCAATAAGCGTGATCCCTATTATCAGCATAATTTGCAATGTTAGTGATATTTGTACACCATAGACATGGTTAAGGCCTGCATTAATTTGTTGTGCGCCAAGGCCCAACGATGTTGTCAAGCCAAAAAGCGTGGCAAATACGGCCATAATATCGATTACATGCCCTGTCCAGCCCCAGATACGTTCGCCAAAAATAGGGTAAAATGCAGACCTGATGGTGAGAGGAAGACCTTTATTATATGTAAAAAGCGCAAGCGCAAGCGCTACAATAGCATAAATAGCCCATGGGTGCAGGCCCCAATGAAAAATGGTTGCCGCCAAACCAATCTGTTTTGCTGCTTCAACATTTTCTGTAATCACGTTGCCATTGGTATCAAAAGGGGAGGCAACACCTAAAGGTGCGGAAATAGCCATATGGTAGACAGGTTCCAGCACGCCAAAGAATAAAAGCCCTATGCCCATACCTGCTGCAAACAGCATTGAAAGCCAACTTAAATAATTAAAATCAGGTTTGGCCTGTGCGCCACCAAGGCGGATGCGGCCAAAAGGGCTTATAATGAGAAAGATGCAAAAAAGTAGAAAAATATTGGCCGACCCAAGAAAAAACCAATCAAATGTGCTGGTAATGGCAGGCCTTAGCCAGCCAAAAAAGCTGCTGGCATTTTCAGGGAAAAGTAATGTGTAAATAACAAAGATAGTAATGGCTGTCGCTGAAATTATGAAAACTGGATTATGAATATCAAATCTTAAATAACCAATTTGGCTTTCAATATTTTGTTGTCCAATTTCAAACTCCGTTTCAATGGTTTCAGTTGGTCCATCAGGTAAAGGAATCGTTTCTTCGAATGATTCGCTTGTCATTATATCCTCAATTATAATTATCTTCTTTTTATCTATAATTTTACCATAACTATTATTTTCAAAAATATTCATGATGAAACTGTTGAGCTAATTTGAATTATAAAACCAGAGATTTTGTATTGAAACCATAAAAAAACCTTTGTAATCTTACTTTTAAAAAAGACTATATATTTTTCAGATTTTTAAACTGAAAAAAATGGAAAAATACTCTTTAAATTGATTTTAACTAATATCCATTTTTATATTAATAGTTCTATAATTGCAAATTCTTTCTTTATTTCTTATTTTTTATTCTTTCCTGCGCTCTTGCCGCTGCAATGGCTGTCATATTTACAATGCCACGCGATGTGACGGAAGGCGTAATTATATGCGCGGTTTCTTTGGTTCCTAACATTAAAGGACCGACATGCAGGGCCGATGTCATTGATTTTACCATATTCATGGTAATATTGGCTGAATTCAAATCTGGAAAAACAAACAGGTTGGCGGGGTTGTCCCCTAATGGCGAGCTAGTAATAATACGAGCGCGCTGAAGAGGACTTAAAGCGGCGTCTGAATGCATAGGGCCATCCACAATAAGATTGGGGGCCGTTTCTCTTAAAATTTCAAGTGCCTTGGTCATCTTGCGAGATGAATGATTATCTCTTGAGCCAAAATTTGAAAAAGAGAGTAAGGCGGCCCGCGCTTGTAGGCCAAACCGTTCAATCTCAATGGCTGCTTTTATTGTCATCTCTGCAATTTCTTCTGCACATGGCTCTTCTGTTACGTACGTATCAGTAAAGAAGAAGGTGCCGTGTTGATTGAGCAAAAGGCTAAGAGAAGAAAGGTCTGATGCATCATCTTCCAGTTCCAGTAACCACTGAAAAACTCTCAAATGGCGTGAAAAACGACCCTCTAATCCGCAAATCAGGGCATCTGCTTCGCCGCGCTTTAAGGCTAAGGCGCCAATAACACTTGTATTAGTTCGCACAAGACTGGCTGCTGCTGTTGGTGTTACGCCTTTTCTACCTGAAAGATCATGCATCAAATCAACGTAAGCACGATAACGATCATCTTTTTCTGGGTTAATAATATCAAAATCAACGCCCATTTTCATCGTGAGACCATAACGCTGCATGCGTTGTTCAATAACGGAGGGGCGGCCAATTAAAATGGGTTTTGCCAATTTATCTTCAACAATAACCTGCGTTGCCCTTAAAACTCGTTCATCTTCACCATCGGAATAGATAACGCGCATCTGTTGTGATTTGGCTTTTTCAATTACAGGCTTCATGATCAGGCCAGAGCGGAAAACAAAACCGCTTAATCGCTCAACATATTCATCAAAATCTTTAATAGGTCTTGTTGCAACGCCGCTATTAATAGCGGCTTTAGCAACGGCTGGCGCTATTCGTAAAATTAGGCGTTGATCAAAGGGGGAAGGAATTAAATAATCGGGACCAAAACTGGGTACCTTGCCGCCCAGGGCTTTGGCGCTTGCATCATCGGCGGCTTCCCTTGCCAGTTCGGCAATGGCGCGTGTTGCAGCCATTTTCATTTCTTCATTAATCGTTGTTGCTCCAACATCCAAAGCACCACGAAAGATGAAAGGAAAACAAAGCACATTATTGACTTGATTTGGAAAATCAGACCGGCCTGTTCCAATTAAAGCATCTGGCCGAACTTTCTTCACTTCATCCGGCATTATTTCCGGTGTTGGGTTGGCAAGAGCCAGAATCATAGGTCTTTTTGCCATTTTTTCAATCATTGAAGGCTTTAAAATACCACCTGCTGAAAGACCTAGAAAGACGTCTGCCCCTTCAATGATATCGTCAAGTGTGCGGGCGTCTGTGTCTTTTGCATAAACACTTTTCCATTGGTCCATTTCTTCTTGTCGATTGCTATGCACAACGCCAAGACGATCAGAAACCCAAATATTTTCAGATTTAACACCAAGATTTACAAGTAAATTGAGGCAGGCAAGGGAAGCAGCACCAGCGCCAGAGGCAACAAGCTTAATTTCAGAAAGTTTTTTATTGGCAAGGTCGAGACCGTTTAATATGGCAGCAGCTGCAATAATGGCTGTGCCGTGCTGGTCATCGTGGAAAACGGGAATATTCATTCGTTCGCGCAAGTGATCTTCAATAATAAAGCATTCAGGGGCTTTTATATCCTCAAGATTAATGCCGCCAAATGTTGGTTCTAGTGCGGCAACAACATCAACAAATTTGTCAATATCTGTTTCATCAACTTCAATATCGAAAACATCAATTCCAGCGAATTTTTTAAATAAAACGGCTTTTCCTTCCATAACAGGTTTGGAGGCCAAAGCGCCAATATTGCCAAGGCCTAGGACCGCTGTTCCATTTGAAATAACGCCTACAAGATTACCGCGTGCAGTATAATTAAAAGCAAGGGAGGGATCTCTCTCAATTTCAAGGCAGGGAGCTGCAACACCAGGCGAATATGCAAGAGCCAAATCTCGCTGGTTACCAAGGGGTTTCGTTGCCTGAATTTCAAGTTTTCCAGGTTTAGGATGTTCATGAAAGAAAAGCGCGCTTTGATCAAGTTCAGATTTTGATGGTGTATTTTTATCTGTCATTATGCCTCCCAAGCGCTCTTATTATAAAGAGTCGTATTTATCTAAAACACTATGGATAAAGGAGGCCTTGGCATACGACAAGGCTTCATATGTTTTTCGACATTATTTTTTTTATTATCAAAAAAAAATGGCGTATTAAGAATTTAGAGAAGAGGTAATATCTGCTTTAATAATATAACCGGTTGGGGCAGGACTTTTAGCAAAATCCGGTTTTGCATTTGAAATTGCGATAACCATGGCAAACATAAAAAGCGAAAGCAAAGCACCTGTTATCGTTATCATGAAAAAAGATTGTATCATTCTACCCATTTTCAGCTCCCTTCAATCTTATAAAAAATGACAGTATAATTTTTTGCTTGAACCGATGCTGATGGGGGCATTCAGATTGAATTCAGAATAGTTAATTGTTTGCGAGGTCATAAAAATATTGACGAAATGCTTTTGATGTCGCACAAAGATGTTATGGGATATGAAACTGTAAAAAATATTGCGGTAATTATTATTTGCTAGCTATATTCGCTGGCCACGTTTCTTCCGTTTTTCCAAAGACAATTTAGAACGATAAGGCCGGTAAAGCGGTATATTGCTTATATGAACGAGGCTTAGGAAACAGGAAATGACAAAAAGTAAATTGAAGCTTTATAATACCTTAACGCGTGAAAAAGCATTGTTTCAGCCAATTGATGCTGAAAATGTGCGTCTTTATGTATGTGGGCCAACTGTTTATGATTTCGCCCATATTGGCAATGCAAGACCCGTTATTGTTTTTGATGTTCTCTACCGCTTACTCAAATATATTTATGGGCAAGATAGCGTAACTTATGTTCGCAATATTACGGATGTTGATGATAAAATTAACGCTCGCGCCTTGCAAACATTTGGAAAAGAAATTGCCTCTGGCACGTTAAGTGTTAATGATGCCATTCGTGAAGTGACGGAAAAAACGGCCAAGCAGTTCTTTGAAGATATGGCATCCCTTGGCTGTGAAGAGCCAAACCATCAGCCCCGCGCGACAGATAATATTACTGAGATGGTAGCTCTTATTCAAAAACTTCTGGACAAGGGGCATGCTTATTACGCAAAAGGTGCTGGCGGTGGCGAAATTCTCTTTCATGTTCGTTCCATGAAGAATTATGGCGCTTTGTCAAACCGTAGTCTGGAAGACAATAAAGCAGGCGCGCGCATTGATGTTGAAAGCCATAAAGAAGATGCAGGCGATTTTGTTTTATGGAAAACGTCTGATCAGGCCATGCCTGGTTGGAAGGCTGTTTTTACTTTTCAAAACGAAGATCATGAAATCTATGGGCGACCAGGCTGGCATATAGAATGCTCTGCCATGAGTGAGCGATATCTTGGCAAGACATTTGACATTCATGGTGGCGGAATTGATTTGGTCTTCCCTCATCATGAAAATGAAATTGCCCAGTCCTGTTGTGCTTTTGATGTGCCACACATGGCTAATTATTGGCTTCATAATGGTTTTTTACAGGTTGAGGGTGAGAAAATGTCTAAATCACTCGGTAATTTTATCACCGTTTATGAATTGCTTCATGAAGAAAAAGTTGGTGGGGAAAAATGGTCCGGTGCAGTGGTGCGCTTTGCTATGTTGATGTCACATTATAGAGAGCCAATTGATTTTAGCGTTAAACGATTACAAGAGGCTGAAAATACGCTGAAGCGCTTGCAGCGCCGCGCGCAAGAAGGCGAGTCTGCTGGTTCTTTGGAAGCTTTTTATGAAAGTTTGATGGATGACCTGAATACATCGCAGGCCATTCATGCGCTTAATAGTCTTTCTGGGAGTATTTTAAAACAGGCCATGGCTTTTCTTGGGTTTCCAAGTGAATTTGAAATAAATGACCTTGATATTGGATTGATTGAAGAGAAAATCAATCAGCGCCTCATTGCGCTTGAAGAAAAAGATTGGGCGAGAGCGGATAAAATTCGTGATGAGCTTCTCGCGCAAGGTATACAGCTAAAAGATAATAAAGACCCACAAACAGGCAAGCGTGTTACAAGCTTTGAGGTGAAATGATATGACAAAAGAAAAGCTTACCATTTTTGACACAACATTGCGCGATGGCCAGCAGACGCCGGGTGTTGATTTTTCACTTGGGGAAAAAATACAAATTGCAAAAATGTTAGATGAACTAGGTGTCGATTATGTTGAAGGGGGATACCCTGGCGCCAACCCGACCGATACCGCGTTTTTTGAAGAAAAACGAACGCATAAAGCAATCTTTACAGCTTTTGGCATGACCAAGAGATCTGGTGTTTCTTCATCTAATGATGCTGGTTTGCAGGCGCTTTTAAAATCGAAGGCCGATGCGGTTTGTTTCGTTGCAAAAGCGTGGGATTACCATGTCAAAGTGGCGCTTGGCATAACCAATGAAGAAAATTTACAAGGTATCAAGGAAAGTTTAAAAGCAGCACAGGCTGCTGGTAAACAGGTGATGCTGGATTGCGAACATTTTTTTGACGGCTATAAGGCCAACAGAAATTTTGCGCTTAAAGTTGCCAAAACGGCTTTTGATTCAGGGGCTGATTGGATCATTTTATGTGATACGAATGGTGGCACTTTGCCCCATGAAATTAGTGCTATTGTTGAAGATGTTTTAAATATCGTACCAAGTAAAAATCTTGGTATCCACACACATAATGATACGGGAAATGCTGTTGCCAACACCCTTGCTGGCATTCGTGCTGGAGTGCGCCATATTCAAGGTACTTTAAACGGTATCGGGGAGCGTTGCGGTAATGCCAATTTAATAATCTTATTACCAACTCTGGTTTTGAAAAAAGAGTTTTCTGATAGATTTTATCTTAATGTATCGCATGAAAATATTAAAAAAATTACTTATATATCAAAGGCATTTAATAATATTATAAATCAATATAATAATACGCAAGCTCCCTATGTCGGTGCTTCTGCTTTTGCCACAAAGGCGGGTATTCATGCATCTGCATTACTTAAAGAGCCTGAAACATATGAACATATACCACCTGAAAGCGTTGGTAATAGACGTAACGTTATGGTGTCTAATCAAGCTGGAAAATCCAACCTTATTTCCCAGCTGCAAACCATGGGTATTCATGTTGAAAAGAATGATGAGAGGCTTGATGGCTTGTTGCAGGAAATTAAGGAACGTGAGGCAAGGGGTTATTCCTATGAAAGTGCCACGGCTTCTCTTGAAATGCTTGCGCGGCGACGTTTGGGAACTGTTCCCGATTACTTTAATGTAGATAGTTATCGGGTTGCTGTTGAAAGGCGTTTTAATGCTTTGGGAGAAGTTGTTACCTATTCAGAAGCCGTTGTAAAATTGATGATTGATGATGAGACATACCATTCTGTTGCGGAAGGAAATGGCCCTGTTAATGCGCTGGATATTGCTTTGAGAAAAGATTTAGGGCGCTATCAAAAACAGATAGAAGCTCTTCAATTAGTTGACTTTAAAGTGCGTATTTTAAATGGCGGTACAACGGCTATTACACGCGTTTTAATTCAAAGTCGGGATGATAAAGGGAACCATTGGTTCACGGTTGGTGTATCTCCTAATATTATTGATGCGTCTTTCATTGCCTTGATTGATTCCATTCGCTATCGCCTTTTTCATGAGAACGGTAATACCTTGTAATGATAAAGCTCGATAAGGGATTTTTTTTAATTCTTACAGCCTATTTATCTTGGGGCCTTTTTCCGCTTTTTTTCAAATTGCTTGACCATGTGCCGGCATTAGAAATCTTGCTGCATCGTATTATTTGGGCTGTTCCCTTTACATTTATAGTCTTACTTTTTTTGGGGAGGACGGCAGATATTTTACCAACATTAAAATCTGTTCCTAAAATGCGGATGATTTTATTGACGGCAGTTCTTATTAGCATAAATTGGGGTGTTTATGTTTATTCGATTGTGACAGATCAGGCGCTTCAAGCAAGCCTTGGTTATTTTATTTGTCCTCTCGTTACTGTTGTAATTGGAGTTTTCATTTTAAAAGAAAAAATCAGCTTGCAGCAAAGTTTAGCGCTATTGATAGCGGTTATTGCCGTTTTTATACAAGCTATTGATGTTGGAGCTTTTCCCTGGATTGCGCTTGTCTTGGCTTTTAGTTTTGCTGCTTATGGGCTTATTAAGAAAACTATCGATGTTGGCCCAACGCAGAGCTTTTTTATTGAGGCTTTTATATTGAGTCCTGTTTGTATTATCGTATTTTTGTGGCTAGAGGCTCAACTGCAATCTTCCTTTTCTTTGTCAATTGGGAATGCTTTTCTTCTGTTAGTGGCTGGACCAATTACTGCATTGCCATTGATTTTCTTTGCTGCCGGGGCAAGACGTATATCTCTCAACGCAACAGGGGTTATGATGTATATTGTGCCAACAATGGTCTTTATAATTGCTGTTTTCATTTTTTCAGAGCCAATAACATCTTTGAAAATGCTAAGCTTTGCAATGATTTGGGTATCGCTAGCTCTTTATAGTTTTCCAATAAATAGATTTAAGAAAGTTATTTGACTTATTGATATTTATAGATTTTATCTAATGATGTTTTGATTGCCTCTTTCACGCCACTTGCTTGATGTAGGCAAAGTGCGTTTTCTGCGTATATGAAACCTGTTTCGCGCATGTGATTGATTAGTGTGAAAAAAGGCTGCCAAAAATTTTTGTAATTAACAACTACAATAGGTTTTTTATGTTGACCTAATTGCGCCCATGTTAGTTGTTCGACTAATTCTTCTAGCGTTCCCATGCCGCCAGGCAAAGCAATGAAGCCATCTGATTTTTTATACATCAACATTTTTCGTTCATGCATATTTTGCGTTACTATAACCTCATCCAGTTTTTTTAGATTATTCTCGTGTCCTTCGCGGGAGATGAGAAAAGAAGGGATAATGCCAGTGACTTTACCACTGTAATCCATTGCCCCTTCGCAAACGGCCCCCATAAGCCCTATATCCCCGCCTCCATAAACAAGGCGAATATTTTCTTGCGCCATTAATTTTCCAAGCTCATATGCCAGTTCTTGAAAGGTGGTGTGGTTTCCAGTTTGTGAACCACAATAAACGCAGAGGCTTACCATTTTTTATCTCCGATAATGTCATAAGGGCTTTTATCATAAATATAGCGAAATCAGTTCAAAATAATAAAATAATTTAGCTATATCTTTTTGTTTGCGTTCATCTTTTCTTTTAAAATCACGAGTGTTTCAAAAGGATTACGCTATAATATGCAGGGTGATGTTTTGTCTTGTCGGATTTGTGTTATGTTAGCGGATTTGTGTTATGTTAGCAGGTAAGGTGGGTTGGTGTTTGTTGGCGCATTGAAGTTTGGGGCCTTTTAAAAAGATTGGATAGAGTGTGAGACGTTCTTCGATTTTAGGGATGCTTGTAGTAGCTATAGTGTCGGGTATTTTGGGTTATTTCATTCTTGGAAATGATTTTGAGGTAGCTTTTAAAGGACCGCAAGAAACTGGTGAGATTACTGTTGGTGATAAGAAGTCTGTTGCTCAAAAAGGTGCGAGATCTAACAGTCAAGATACTGATGGTCAGATAAGAGTTCCTGAAAGTGATAAATTAAAATATAATAATAACTCATTGAATAATAACAACATTCCTAAATTTGATGTGGTGCGTGTTGAAAAAAATGGTGAGGCACTTTTTGCAGGTAGGGCTTTACCTCAATCTAAAGTTACTATTGAAAATAATGGCCTTGAAATTGCCCAGTCTGTTACAGATGAAACAGGTGCCTTTGTCGCTTTATCAAAAAAAGCTCTATCTGGCGCTAGTAATCAGGTAACAATTCGTTCAATTGGCCCTGAAGGCAAAGAAATTGTTTCAAAGCAGGCTGTTGCGATTGGCGTAACAAAAGGTCAGGCACCCCTTGTTGCTTTAGCGGAGCCAGGAAAGGCGATAACTTTATTGCAGCGTCCAAATGATGATGTGATAACCGAGGGCACAGTTGATGAAAAAACAGGACTAAATGAAGAAAGCAAAAATCAAGAAGTGACCGAGGTCACTAAAAGTGAGGCTAAAGATAAGAATGCCGAGGAGGAGGGGCGAGAGGGCGTTTCTAAGAATATCGCTGAAAATGAAATTGTGCAAAAAGAGGATGTCGCTGAACTAGAGAAGGAGGCCTCTTCCTCTGATAGTGTTACCTCTAATAATGATGCCGAAATTGTTTTTGATAAGCAGATTGCTAAAGAGAAGGCTGTTGCAAATTTTTTAATCGACAAACAAAATTCACCACTTAATAAAATAGATAAAGACGATGAATTAAATACTTTAAAACAAGTTGATAATGATCTTTCTGAAAGTGATAATTTGGCTTTTCAGAAAAAACGAGTAGCACGACTGCTAGATGAAAAAGATAAGCAGGTTGAAAATGCAACACAAGGACAAGAAGCGCTTGACCAGCCGGTTATTTCGAATACGGATTCAGTTGCAATAGATAATCAGAACGCCCAAATTCAAACCCCTTCTAGTGAAGATATTTTAACCGAAAAAGTGCCTGCTTTGTTAGATGAAAATAAAGATGAGATTGTTACCAAGGAAGAGAGTAAGGAGGAAACTGCTTCTGCTAGTGTGACGGTTGAAGCTGTTGAGATTGATGGAAATAAATTATTCATTGCAGGATCTGGGCAACAGGTAAAAACCGTACGCATCTATATTGATGATGAAGCCATTGGCGATATTCAAGTTAAAGATAATGGGCGTTGGCTTTTTGAAGATGAACGCAGGTTGACGCCGGGCAATTATAAAATTCGTGTTGACCAATTAAATGATGAAGGTGCAATTGTTACGGCGCGTGCTGAAGTACCTTTTATTGTTGAAGAAAAAACACAGACGGAGATTGATCTGGCTGGTGGTGGATCTATAATAATTAGGCGCAATGATAATTTATGGACAATCGCGCAAAGAGTTTATGGGTCTGGCATTCGCTATACTGCGATTTATGAACAAAATCGTAACCAGATTCAAAATCCGGACCTCATTTTTCCTGGCCAAATCTTTAACTTGCCAAAATTGGAAAAGGAGCCTACCTCTAGGTCGAGCGAATAAATACCAAAGGACATTTGAAAGCTTTATCTTTTATGCTTTCATAATGCGAAATTAATGGCAAATACAACTGTTAAAGCTGATGGGAATGACTATCAGACCATAAAGAGTTTGTGGCCTTTTATTTGGCCCCATGACAGGAAAGATCTAAAGGGCCGCATTTTAATTGCCCTTTTTTATCTTGTTTTGGGTAAAATCGTTACTGTTCTTACGCCTTATACCTATAAGTGGGTGACTGATATTTTAGTGGGTGAGGGGAATGTAACTTCTTACTTGCCTGCATGGTTTGCAGTGCCTGTAATTTTGGTTGTAGCTTATGCGATTACGCGAATTTTAGCTATGGTTTTTAACCAAGTGCGCGATTCTTATTTTGCAATTGTTGGCCAACATGCTGTGCGACGTTTGTCGCAGAAAACCTTTATTCATATGCATAACCTTTCTTTAAGGTTTCATTTGCAGCGACGCACTGGTGGCTTATCGCGTGTTATTGAGCGGGGTATAAAAGGTATTGAAAATATTGTCCGGTTCAGCATTTTACATGGTGTGCCAACAATTTTAGAATTTCTTTTCATGGCCATTATTTTTGCCTGGCAATTTGGCTGGTCTTATGTGGCTATTCTTGCTTTTACCATTTATGGATATACTTGGTTTACCGTAAAAATGAGCAATTGGCGCATTAATATTCGCCGCGATATGAATAACTCTGATACTGAAGCAAATTCCAAGGCAATTGACTCTTTATTAAATTTTGAAACAGTCAAATATTTCGGCAATGAAGAGATGGAGGCCAGAAGGTTTGATGTTTCCATGGCTTCTTATGAAAAAGCTGCCGTGAAGGTTTGGACATCACTTGCCTGGCTTAATATTGGTCAAACAGTTATTCTATCTGTTGGTGTTGGTGCCTGTATGATCTTGTCTGCTGTTGCTGTGCAAAATGGTACCCAAACAATTGGCGATTTTGTTATGATTAATGCCCTTTTGATTCAGTTAGCTATTCCCCTTAACTTTATCGGGTTTATGTACCGCGAGATCAAGCAGGGTTTGGCTGATATTGAAGAAATGTTTTCTCTTCTTGATGTGGCGCCTGAAATTAGTGATAAAAAAGAGGCCAATATCCTTAACATTGATAAGGGAAATGTTCGTTTTGAAAATGTTCATTTTTCTTATGATGCAAACCGCCCAATTTTGAAGGGAATTGATTTTGAAGTGCCTGCAGGTAACACAGTTGCTATTGTTGGTCCTTCCGGTGCTGGTAAGTCAACTATTTCAAGGCTTTTATTCCGCTTTTATGATGTGACGGATGGTAAAGTAACAATTGATGGGCAAGATGTTAGGTCCGTCACACAAAAGTCACTTCGTAAAGTGATTGGTATGGTGCCGCAAGATACAGTTCTATTTAACGATACTATTGCCTATAATATTGGTTATGGGCGACCGGATGCTGGTAAAGATGAAATTATTGAAGCTGCCAGAATGGCACAAATTTCAGATTTTATCGAAAAATTGCCCGATGGTTATGATACTGAAGTGGGTGAACGGGGGCTGAAACTTTCTGGTGGAGAAAAGCAACGCATTGCTATTGCCCGCACAATTTTAAAAGCGCCGCCCATTCTATTATTGGATGAGGCAACCTCTGCTCTTGATACACATACAGAGCGTGAAATTCAGTCGGCACTCGATACTGTATCAAAAAATAGAACGACACTCGTTATTGCTCACCGCCTTTCAACCGTGATTAATGCCGATGAAATTATTGTGCTAGAAGCAGGAAGAATTGTTGAGCGAGGACGGCATGACCACCTTCTTTCCAAGGGAGGGCTTTATGCTTCTATGTGGAACCGTCAGAAAGAGGCAACAGAAGCAGAAGAGCGCTTAAGGGCCGTTCAAAAAGATGAAAAAGGCTTTGTAAAACGTGGTAAAAAAGCAGAAGAAGATGCCTTATAACTCTTTGCCTTGCAAAATCAGGTGAATAATGGCACAAGATCGGTTCACTTTTTAAAAGGTCCGTAATGTCAGTTATTCAGTCAATTCGATCCAGTTTTGTACCTGTTCATAAAGAAGGCTATCGTTTTATTGCTATTGCTTTTGTTGGTTCTATTATATTGGGTTTTTTATGGAAGCCGCTTTTCTTTTTAGGGCTGATGATTACCTTGTGGGTTGCTTATTTCTTTCGTGATCCAACACGTATTACACCGCTTGGTGCTGATTTAATTATTTCTCCAGCTGATGGACGTATTAGCCAAATTGGTAAGGCAAAACCACCAAAAGAACTTGGTCTTAGTGATGAACCAATGATGCGTATTTGCGTTTTCATGAATGTTTTTAACGTACATGTAAATCGCTCTCCTATGAGCGGTAAGATTAAGAAAATTGCTTATAAAAAGGGACTTTTTCTAAATGCCGACCTTGATAAGGCAAGCGAAGATAATGAACGTAATGGTTTGATTGTTGAGGGTGAGAATGGTCAAATCGGGGTTGTACAAATTGCTGGTTTGGTTGCCCGCCGTATTGTTTGCTTTTCAGAAGAGAGTGAAATGATTACCGCAGGTGAACGCTTTGGCCTTATTCGTTTTGGGTCTCGGCTGGATGTCTATCTTCCGGAAAACGCATTTCCTGATGTTCATGTTGGGCAAACCATGATAGCAGGTGAAACTATTCTTGCCCGTTTTGGTGAAAAGCAGGAAGATAAACCTGTACGTGTTGATTAATAGAGAAAGCTTCTCAATGGATACCGGTTTTCAGCCCCTTGACCCTTATAATAATGGGCAAAAGAAAGGGCATCGTTTCAAAAAACGTATTTCCTATCGTGTAATTGCACCAAACCTTGTAACGCTTTTAGGCTTAGCTGCTGGTTTAAGCGCTATTCGTATGGCCATTGAAGATCGTATGGAAATGGCAGTTATTCTTATTCTTGTTGCAGCGGTTCTTGATGGGCTGGATGGGCGCTTGGCACGATTTTTAAAGGGTACTTCAAAATTCGGGGCGGAGCTTGATAGTTTGACAGATTTTGTGAACTTTGGTGTTGCGCCTGCTATTATGTTATTTTTATGGGGCCTGAATGACTTTCGCTCCCTAGGTTGGATTGCAAGCCTTATTTTCGCAATTTCAGCAGCCATTCGACTAGCAAGGTTTAATGCCGCGCTTGATGACCCTGAAAAGCCATTATGGCATCAGCGCTTTTTTACTGGTGTACCAGCTCCGGCAGGGGCGCTTATTGGGATGTTGCCAATTTATCTTTCTTTTTTAGGGCTTGGGGCAAATTACATAACACAGTTACCCGTTATACTTTATATTGTTTTTATTGGTTTATTGATGGTGAGTAATTTGCCAACCTACTCAGGTAAGACAATAGGTCGCAGCGTCCCTGTAGAATGGGCGGTACCCATTATTATCATTAGCGTTTTATTGGTTGCGCTGCTTGTGACCTATACGTGGTGGTTTTTAACGCTGGGTGCATTAATATATCTTTTTATTATTCCCTTAAGTTGGCGTTCTTTTTATCGATTACGTAAAGCGCGAGCCGCTTAAATAATCGGCACAAAAGGAACGCTGCAAGTTACTGGAAAAAAGAGGGTAAAGCCTAGGCTCATGATCTATTAAATCCATTATATGACGATAGCCGCGATCGTTATTGCAGCGAAG
>CALHLB010000175.1 GCA_938034375.1 uncultured Alphaproteobacteria bacterium
TTGCAGAAAAGATTATTTAACCATCCCAATGTTGAAATCAAATGGAACATGGCCGTTGATGAAATTCGCGGGCAGGAAAAAATGCCTCCTTCCGTTACAAATCTCACCCTTAAAAACACACAAACGGGAGAGACGGAAGATCTTGAAATTGATGGTATTTTTGTCGCTATTGGCCATGCGCCTGCTGTTGATCTCTTTAAAGATAAGTTAAAATTACGTGACAATGGCTATTTATGGACAGCCCCTGATTCAACGGCCACAACCATTGACGGTGTTTTTGCAGCAGGTGATGTAACAGATGGTCTTTATCGCCAAGCCGTAACTGCAGCCGGCATGGGTTGCATGGCCGCACTGGAAGCAGAGCGCTATTTAGCAAAAGGCGAAAACACTTCAAAATCTGAAGCCGCAGAATAAATGGAACGGGAAAGAATAAGCAGGAATAAAAGAAGAATATCGGCATAAATTCATTGATTTTCATGAAAAGAGACCGCCATGGATTGGGACAAGTTACGCATTTTCCACGCTGCAGCAGAAGCAGGCAGTTTTACCCATGCAGGTGAAACTTTAAACCTAAGTCAATCCGCTGTTAGCCGCCAGGTAAGCGCTCTCGAATATGATTTAGGAGTCACACTTTTTCATCGCCACGCCCGTGGCCTTGTTTTAACAGAACAAGGGGAAGACTTATACCGCACCGCGCACGATGTTTTCATGAAGCTGGAAGCAGTGCAAGTGCGCTTAACCGATTCGCAAGAAAGACCCTCAGGCACCCTGCGGGTAACAACAACTATTGGCTTAGGCGGCACTTGGTTAACCGCGCGTATTAACAATTTTGTTGATATGTATCCAGACATAAAACTGCAATTACAGCTTGCAGATACAGAACTTGATTTAAATATGCGTGAATCCGATGTGGCCATTCGCCTACATCCACCAACGCATCCAGACCTTATTCAACGCAAGCTTTTCACCGTACATTTTCATCTTTATGCATCACCAACTTATCTAAAGCGATTTGGCCCCCTTGATCATATTACAAATCTTGATAAGCACCGCATCATCGCCTTTGGCAAACCTTATCCCAATCATTTGAAAGATTTAAACTGGATTTTACGGGTTAATATGGAAGGTCGGCAGGAGCGAGAAGCAAACTTAACCGTCAACAGCGTGCAAGCCATGCGCCGCGCGGCACAACAAGGAGTGGGCATTGCCCTTTTACCAGACTATGTCGTAGATAAAACATCTGGCCTTGTGCAAATCCCAATAGAAAAAGAAGTTCCCTCTTTCGACTGTTATTTTGTCTATACAGAAGACATGCGCTCCTCGGCACGCGTACAAGCTTTCAGAGATTTTCTAGTATCTGAAGCACAAAAATGGTCTTTTTAAATATTATAAATTTTATAAGAAGATTATCATTTTAATAAATATTGCATTTCGTAAGAAAAAATAAAAAATCTATTAATTAAATACCCCTAGAAACACCGGGTTGATTAAATTTTATTGAAAAGATACCTTCTAACCACTCATTTAAATTTAATACGCAAATTATCGAGGCAGGAGATATTATGCGTTATCAAGGCAAAGAACTTTTTTTTGATCGCAACGAATTAATTGTCAGCAAAACAGATATTAAAGGCCGACTTACTTACGCCAATGATGTCTTTCTAAAACTTGCAAATTACGAATCTAGGGAAGTCATTGGCAAGCCCCATAACATTGTTCGCCATGAGAACATGCCCCGTTCGATTTTCGATCTATTATGGGAAACACTGGAAAAAGGTGAAGAAGTTTTTGCTTATGTCGTCAACGCCAGCAAAAATGGCGACCATTATTGGGTGATTGCTCATATAACGCCAAGCAAAGTTGAAAACCAGACCATCGGCTATCATTCAACCCGCCGCACACCATCCAAAAAAATAATTACTCAAGTGATAGAACCACTATATGACAAACTTCTCTCTCTCGAGAAGGCCGCTATTAATAGGAAAGATGGCATTCAAAAAGCGCGGGAATATCTGAATATTATGCTCACCGACAAAGGCCTTTCCTACCCGCAATTCATGGCAAGTCTTACAAAAGAAACGAATAATCAACAAAGTTTAGCAAGGCAATAAGATGTTTGGCAAAAAAACACAACACAAAGCAGATATTTGCGAAGAAACGGTGAATAAAATTCTTAACGTCTGCGAAGCTGTTTGTCAGGGTAACTTTGAAGCCCGCATCCTCGATATTCCTGAAGAAGAAGGCAATAGAAGAGATGTTTGCCTGCGTATTAATGAGGTGATAGACCGAACTGATGCTTATGTGCGTGAATCGACAGCCTGTTTGCGCTTTATATCCAGAAAACAATATTTCAGGCGTATAACTGAACACGGTATGTTAGGCGCTTTTCTTGAAGCCACGAGAGAAATCAATGCTGCTGCCGATCATATAGAGGTCACGATGAACCAGTTTGAGGAGATGGCAACATCAATCAGCAAAGTATCTGGCGAATTAAAAAGAAATGCGGAAACAATGACATCTGCTGCAGATCAAACAGCCATACTTTCCGATAATATGGCTCATAACACTTTGAAAACAGATGATAACACGCAAACCGTTGCTTCTGCAGCGAATGAACTTAATCTTGCGATAGAAGAAATTAACAAACAAATGGCCAAATCATCCAACATGTCTCACAATGCTGTAATGGAAGCAGATGAGGCCAATAAGCTTGTCGGCAGCCTTTCACAGACATCAAAAGAAATTGAAGCAGTCGTTGGACTCATTAATGATATTGCAAATAAAACCAACCTCTTAGCGCTAAATGCCACCATTGAAGCTGCCCGCGCCGGTGAATATGGGAAAGGCTTTGCCGTTGTTGCAACAGAAGTAAAAAGTTTAGCTAGCCAAACAGCAAACGCGACAGAAGAAATAACAAAACAAGTCACTGAAACACAAAAAGCCTCCCAAAATGCAGTTACAGCTATTGGAACGATTACAAAATCCGTCAATGACATTAGCGCAATATCCGGCAGCATTGCTTCATCGGTAGAAGAACAGGGCGCTGCAACGAAAGAGATAGCCAGAACCGTTCAAAATACAGCCTCAGGCGTTAAGGAAATTTCACAAAACATTTCCGGTGTTAATGAAAATGTGAAGGCAGTAAAAACAACTGCTCAGCACCTTATGCAAATTGCAGAAAAAATGACCAGCCAAGCAGAAGCTCTGGAAAAGATTATAAAGGTTTAATTGCAAAGCCTTGAAAGTACTAGAGCGTGTTTCCCATAAGTGAATTCACTTATGGGATAAAAACTCGCGTAAGAATAAAAGCTTAGCGCATAACAAATAAATTCATAAAAATGCATCATGCGCTAGGGTCTTAACCTATTAATAGTTGGTGCTTGGCGTTTGATAGGGCAAGAGATACAGTATAAAGGCTTGCCGATTGCGGTTTATCCCCCCATTCAAAAGACTTTGTGCTTTAGGTCGCCGCCCTATCAAGCGTTCTCTGGATTGGATAAAT
>CALHLB010000176.1 GCA_938034375.1 uncultured Alphaproteobacteria bacterium
TTTATCATTTTAAAGTGGTTTAGCTATATATATGTGAAGGGGTATTATTCCCCATTTAATTGACTTGGGAAAAATAAATGCTGCTGCGTTTTTTAGGATATATTTTCGGGCTTGGCGCTATTGGTTTCGTAATTGTTGCAGGCGCTATTGCATGGTATATTAATGAACAAAGCAGGGATTTGCCTAATTATGAAGTTTTAAATCAATATGAACCGCCCGTTATGACACGTATTCATGCATCGGATGGGTCTTTGATTGCTGAATATGCGAAACAACGCCGTCTTTTTTTGCCAAGTCCGGCTATTCCCGATTTGGTAAAGGCTGCTTTTCTTTCTGCTGAAGACAAAAATTTTTATTCCCATAATGGTATTGATGCATCAGGCATTGCGCGCGCTGTTTGGGTTAATATTGAAAATCGAATTCTCGGCAAAAATCGCCGTCTAGTTGGCGCCTCAACAATTACGCAGCAAGTTGCGAAAAACTTTCTTCTTACAAATGAACAGAAATTTGAACGGAAAGTACGCGAAATGCTGTTATCTCTTCGTATTGAAGAGGCTTATTCCAAAGAAAAAATATTGGAACTTTATCTTAACGAAATTTATTTGGGGCTGGGCGCTTATGGGGTTGGCGCTGCTTCTTTAGTTTATTTTGATAAATCTATAAGTGAGCTTTCTCTAGAGGAAGCGGCCTATTTGGCTGCCTTGCCTAAAGCACCATCAAATTATCATCCTTTTCGTAATAAAGAACGGGCAACAGCACGCAGAAACTGGGTTATCGACCGAATGGTAACCAATGGCTTTATCGTTCAGAAAGATGGCGAAGAGGCAAAGGCACGAAATTTAACAGTGCGTCCACGCACAACAGGTACAAAGCTTTTTGCATCGGATTATTTTGCAGAAGATGTTCGCCGCGAATTACTGGCGCTTTATGGCTCAAAAGGTCTTTATGAAGGGGGGCTTTCCGTTCGTACAACTCTAGATCCAACGCTGCAAGTTAAAGCAAGACGCGCGCTTCATAATGGATTATTGGATTTTGATAGAAAGAAAGGCTGGCGGGGAGCTGTTGCAACACTACCACAAAAAGATGAATGGGGTAGAGAGCTTGGAAAAATAGCACCATTGGAAGATGTGCCTGAATGGCACCTTGCAGCCATTTTGGACTTAGATGATAGAGGTGCGCGCATTGGTTTACAGCCAAATAAAAAAGTTTCTGGTGCATTGTCACAAGAAAGAATTGAAGGCTTTATCCCGTTTGAAAATTTAAAATGGGCGCGTTGGGCAAAGGGGCCTAAACGTGGGCAAGCAATTAGACAAGTGAGCGATGTTTTAAATGTGGGTGATGTTGTCTATGTTGAACCTGAAGACAAAAGTAATTTTGCTGGATTTTATCACTTAAAGCAGGCGCCTGAAGTTGAAGGGGCTATAATTGCTATGGAACCTTATACAGGCCGGGTTCTTGCCATGGTTGGTGGTTTCAGTTTTTCAGGAAGTGAGTTCAATCGTGCCTCACAGGCAAGACGTCAACCCGGATCCTCTTTCAAACCATTTGTTTATGCTGCTGCCCTTGATAATGGATATACACCGTCATCAGTAATTTTGGATGAAGAAATTGAAATTGACCAAGGCGCAGGGCTTGGTATCTGGCGCCCTCAAAATTATGGCAAAAAATTCTATGGCCCTTCAACATTAAGGCTTGGTATTGAGCGCTCGCGCAATGCCATGACAGTGCGTTTAGCGCAAGATATGGGTATGCCTTTAGTGGCAGAATATGCAAGACGCTTTGGTATTTATGATAATCTCTCTCCCGTTTTAGCCATGTCGCTGGGCGCTGGTGAAACAACGGCCTTACGCATGGTTTCTGCTTATTCTGTGCTGGCGAATGGTGGACGAAAAATTGAACCAACATTGATAGACCGCATTCAAGATAGATATGGTAAAACTGTTTTCAAACATGATAAGCGTATTTGTGAGGGGTGTGAGCAAGAGCATTATCGCGGACAGGATGAACCACGTTTGATTGATGAACGCGAACAGGTTCTTGACCCTATGACAGCTTACCAAATTACATCCATGATGGAAGGTGTTGTAAAGCGCGGTACAGGTACGAAAGTAAAAGTTATCAATCGCCCGGTCGCCGGCAAAACGGGTACAACCAACGATGAAAAAGATGCATGGTTTGTAGGTTATACACCAGATATGGTTGTTGGTGTTTATATTGGTTATGATACACCGCGCTCAATGGGGCGCGGCAGCACAGGTGGTCAACTGGCGGCGCCCATTGTTGCCGATTTCATGAAAACGGCACTTGAAGATAAAGCGCCGGTTGAATTTCGTGTACCTGAAGGCGTTAACCTCATTCCTATTAATAGAAAAACAGGATTAAGAGCCGTTGCCGGTGTAGAAGATACGATTCTGGAAGCGTTCAAGCCTGGAACAGCACCGCCAAGCCATACAGATATTATTGGATATTCTGATGCTTTGGGTGGCGCCCCAATAACGGATAGTCGTGAAACGGACAGGGCTATCATTTCTGGAACTGGCGGGCTTTATTAAGACCTTTTCTAAAAAATAAAACACATACTTGACGCTGGAATAAGACGTACTATCTTCTGCTGTCAAAATAAAACAAGATGGAATAAATAAATGCGCGCAGAAACGCAGGCAATCATTGATGATATTAAGCAGGCCTTAGGCCTGTTAAGGAGGCATCTTTGACTGGGATAAAGCATTAAAAAAACTCGATTCCCTGAACAAAAAAGTAGAAGACCCTAATTTATGGGACGATGCTAAAAACGCACAAAAACTGATGCGCGAGCGGCAACAACTCGAAGAACAGATTTCAGCAGTTAACGCAATCGAACAGGAATTGGATGATTCCATTGAGCTGATTGAACTTGGCGAAATGGAGAATGATGAAGAGGTTGTTGCAGAGGCTGAAAAAACACTGGAAGACATGAAGGAAACCATTGCCCGCAGGCAGGTTGAAACTCTTCTTTCTGGTGAAGCTGATAGTAATGATACATATATTGAAATTCATTCAGGCGCCGGTGGTACTGAAAGTCAAGACTGGGCTTCTATGTTAACACGCATGTATACTCGATGGGCTGAACGTAATAAATTCAAGGTTGAAGTTCTGGAAATACAAGACGGCGAGGAAGCGGGCCTGAAATCAGCAACACTTCTGATTAAGGGGCATAATGCTTATGGCTGGGCAAAAACGGAATCGGGCGTGCATCGTCTGGTGCGTATTTCACCCTTTGACAGCCAAAGTCGTCGCCATACGTCTTTTGCCAGTGTTTGGGTTTATCCTGTTATTGATGATTCAATTGATATCGAAGTTTCTGAAGCAGATGTTAGAATAGATACATATCGCGCATCTGGGGCAGGAGGGCAGCACGTCAATACAACGGATAGTGCGGTAAGAATAACGCATATTGCAACAGGTATCGTTGCTCAATGCCAGAATGGACGTTCACAACATCAAAACAAGGCAACGGCCTGGGCCATGTTGCGCGCACGTCTTTATGAGGAGGAATTAAAACGCCGGGAAGAAGAGGCAAACGCAGAAGCTGCCACCAAAACGGAAATTGGTTGGGGCCATCAAATTCGTTCCTATG
This sequence comes from uncultured Alphaproteobacteria bacterium, assembly GCA_938034375.1. Lineage (GTDB taxonomy): Bacteria > Pseudomonadota > Alphaproteobacteria > Rhizobiales > JACESI01 > JACESI01. The sequence continues at coordinate 3,617 of CALHLB010000176.1, forward strand.
TACTTCAGCCTTATCAAATGGTGAAAGATCTTAGAACAGGCGTTGAAAGTGGTAATCCACAAGCTGTATTAGATGGTGATTTGGATAAATATATGGAAGCTGCCCTAGCCCAGCGTGTACATGGTGGTGGTGGGGATGTTGAGGATTTAGATTAGGAAGTTTCTACCTAATCCACTCCTCTGAATTGTTCATTTAAAATCCGTTCTTCCCATGAGTGGCTTGCATCAAACATAATAACGGCACTTCTTGTTTGGTCTTCATGAATGGAAACCTCAACAACAGATTTAATTTCTGTATGGTCTGCAACAGCGTTGACGGGGCGCTTTTCCTTTTCTAAAACCTTGATCCTTACATGGGCCTGATTAGGTAAGAGCGCACCATTCCATCGCCTTGGGCGAAACGGGCTTATGGGTGTTAAGGCAAGAAGAGGGGCGCGCAGGGGAATAATTGGCCCCTGTGCGGAAAAGTTATAAGCCGTACTGCCCTGTGGGGTGGCAACCATTACTCCATCGCAAATCAGTTCAGGCATTCTAACAATATCATCAATGGAAATTTCAACTTTTGCAGCTTGGTAAGATTGGCGAAAGAGAGAGACTTCATTTAATGCAAGTGCGTGAAAAAGCTGACCGTTTTCATCTTTGGCCGTCATGGAAAGGGGAAAAATACGAGTTGAAACAGATTGGGCAATACGTTCTTCGAGATTTGTTAGATGATATTCATTCATCAAAAAACCGACCGTACCTTTATTCATCCCGTAAATCGGTTTTCTTTTATTCAAAAAATCATTGACAGTTTGCAGCATCATACCATCGCCACCAAGAGCGATGATTATATCAGCCTGTTCAAAACTATATTGCCCATAGTGGGAAATACATTCTTTAAGGGCTTCTTGTGCCTCTATATGGCTGGAAGCGATAAAATGAAAATTTGGCACAGGCCTGTCCATTTATTCGAAACTGAAATTTGCTAATCTTTGAACCAGCAGTTCAAATTAATCAATCCTAGTTTGCAAAAGAGATCAAGTTTCCAATATTGAAATTATATCAAAGAAATGGCAACCAGGGCGCACCAGATAAAAGATGCCAAGCCCAATGTGCTTAAAACTTCCAACATAAGGGACATATCTTTATTTTGCATAATCTCATCTCCCGTTTGATTATTACAGGTTACCACTAAAGCCAGTAACCATGAATTCACATTATGCGGAAGTTAATGGCATAATTAGGGCTTTACTCTTGTACAGTGTGAACCATATATAAGACATGCTAAATAAAGAAATATCCGAAACTACGCGAAACCTTACGGTTTATTACGATGGCTCTTGTCCACTTTGCACGCGTGAGATTTTTTTTTATCGGCGTTTAATAAAGGATGAGGCAATATTTTTCGATGTTTCTAACTGTAATGGAAACCCCTGCGAAGATTTGGATATTAACAAAGCAATGCAGCGTTTTCACGTGCGTTCAAAACAGGGTGAATTAGTAAGCGGAGCAGGGGCCTTTGCTCTCATTTTGCTGGAAATAACGGGTTTAAGATGGCTTGGTATGTTTTTAACTCTAAAACCAATTCGTATAATTGCTGATTATATCTATATATTATTTCTCGTAATACGCCCCACTTTGCAGGCCCTCATGCGACTATGGAACAAGAGAAAATAAGTGTTAGAAAGCTTTGCAAAACCAATGAATGTAGCTGTTTTTGGCGCTTCTGGCGGTATTGGTCGGGCTTTCGTTGAGGTTTTTTACTCAAAGTAAAAATATCGAAAACCTCTATCTTTTTTCTCGTTCACCCATAAAGCAGTATTGTAATAAAGCGCGTCATTTTTGTGTTGACTTTCAAAATGAGGAAGGTCTTGCAAAAGCCAGCGAGGCTATAAAAGAAAAACTGGATTTAATAATTATTGCAATCGGGCTTTTACATAAAGAGGGTAAAGGGGAGCTGAAACCTGAAAAAAACTTGAAAGACTTTCAATCGCAAAATGCACTGGAAGTATATTTTATCAATGCGGTTGTTCCCATGCTGATTGCACAGTATTTTCTGCCAAAATTACCGACCGATAGGAAAAGCGTATTTTGTGCTCTTTCTGCAAGAGTAGGTTCTATTTCTGATAATCATCTTGGAGGGTGGTATTCCTATCGCGCGTCTAAAGCAGCTCTCAATCAAATGATAAGAACGATTGCAATTGAATTAGAACGAAAGAACAAAAACGCTATATGAACCGCTCTGGGATTGCCGGAGGCTCCAACTCTTGAGTACAAGGAGTGGACTTACCCGTTTAAAGTGGAGAGCCTTTCTTGTTTTTTGTTTGCGTTTTTCTCAAACGCATTGGGTGATTGATACCCCAAAGCCGAATGTCTCCTTTTCGGATTGTAAAATCCATTGATGTATTTTCCAAGTGCGT
>CALHLB010000177.1 GCA_938034375.1 uncultured Alphaproteobacteria bacterium
TGCTGATCAATTAAATTATCAATAGAACCGGAATCAATATTTTCTGAAGGTGAGTTAGATGTAAAATCAGGAGAGACTGAATGCGGTTGTTCAAAAGCAGGTTCATGTGATGCGTTTTGGACATTCTGTTCAGCTTCTATCTCATTGGAACTAAGATCGAAAGCGGGTGATGGTGCTGTCGGTTCTGGTAAAGATGATTTTGATATAGCTGGCTCAACAGCGTCAAGCATAACAGCCTCAGCTGCGGTTATCTCATCTAACAATTCATCTTCAATTGTTTTACCAAATGAAGAATCATCTGATGAAACCGCAGCGCTCTGCTTATGGTCATAGGGCTGGCTCACATCATCAACATTCTGCTCTTCATTAACCAGTGGACCGTTAACCGGCGGCATTGCCGGCTCATAACCTTGTACCGGTAGCACCTCTGTCTCTACCTTCATATGATTTTCATCTATATGAATATTGTCTTTATTAGTAAAAGCAGGCTCAACAATAAAATCAGAATCAGTCTGAGGCATTATAACCTGCGAGGGAGGCATTTGCTCAACGACAGGCGTTACACCCTCGATAGGGTGTGTTTCAGCAACTTCAGGCACAACCTCTCGTTCAATGACAGATTCTACGGCAGGTTCCACAGCAGGTATGGTTGATTTTTTTGTTGTGTCATTTCCAGCATGAACAGAACCAAAAATCGACCCCTCGCTAACAATGCGAGCCAGTTCAGCAAGCGGATCATCATCTTGCTTGTTATCATCATTTTGTGGTGCTTGAGACATTCAGATTACCAAAGTTTTGCCAGCGGAACGATAATAAAGCTTAATCGAAAAGGCCAGCAAGTGCAAAATTAGCGCATTTCAGTTGGGGCAGAAATACCAATTATTAACAGGCCAGCGGCAATAACATCACGAATTGCTGCCACAAGCCCCAACCTTGCGCGTGTTAATTCTTTATCATTCTCGTTAATAAACCGTAAGTCTGGCCGATCTTTTCCAATATTCCAATGGGCATGGAAGGCACTTGCCAACTCATAAAGATAAAAGGCAATACGGTGCGGTTCCCTTGCCTGCGTTGCCGTTTCTACGATACGTGGAAAAGAAGCCATTTTTTGAATAAGTGCTATTTCGGTAGTATCATTCAGCTTTTTCAAACCGCTCAACTCAACCTTCCCCCACTCATTTTCCTCAAATTTCATACGCTCATGCGCCATTCTAAATACAGAGTAAGCGCGTGCATGAGCATATTGCACATAAAAAACAGGATTATCTTTTGATTGTTCTGTAACTTTGGAAAAATCAAAATCAAGCGGCGCATCACTTTTTCTATAAAGCATCATAAAACGCACCGCATCAACGCCGACTTCATCCACAACATCGCGTAAAGTGATCAAATTACCAGAACGCTTGGACATTTTCACCTGTTCGCCATCCCTCAGCAATTTAACAAGCTGGCATAATAAAACAGATAAATCAGCTTCATACCCCGCAATGGCTTTAGCAACAGCGCCAAGCCGTTTAACATATCCCCCATGATCTGCCCCTAATATATAAAGCATATCATCAAAATTGCGCTCAAATTTATCATTGAAATATGCAACATCAGCAGCAAAGTAGGTATAAGATCCATCAGATTTCTTCAAGGGTCGATCAATATCATCCCCAAAATCGCTCGCTTTCAACAATGTCTGTGGTCTATTCTCCCAGTTTTCAGGTTTTTGCCCCTTAGGGGGGGGTAATGTACCCACATAAACCAGGTCACGTTCTTCCAAATGGGCAAGCGTTTTATCAATTAGGCTTTTGCCATCTTCAGCTTTTACATGTAATTTACGTTCTGAGAAAAAAACGTCGTGCCGTACATTAAGGCATGCAAGATCTTCACGGATAAGGTCCATCATCGCATCAATTGAAAAATCACGCAAAAGTGGCAGCCAGTCACTTTCTGGCATCTCTTTTAACGCTACCCCATGAATTTTTGCCAGTTTCTTACCAACTGGTTTCAAGTAATCGCCAGGATAAAGCCCCTCTGGGATGGCACCAATATCCTCTCCCAAGGCTTCAAGATATCTCAAATAGGTAGATTTGGCCAAAACATCAACCTGCGCCCCTGCATCATTTACATAATATTCTTTCGTAACCTCAAATCCCGCAAATGCAAAAAGGTTAGCCAGTGCATCCCCAATAACAGCCCCACGGCAATGACCAACATGCATAGGCCCGGTGGGGTTAGCAGAAACATATTCAATATTAACCTTGCGCTTTTCTTTCACATAATTGGCACCATAATTCTTACCATTTTTCAAAATAATGGCTAAATGCCCCGCCCAAAATGCATCTTGTAGACGAATATTGATAAAGCCTGGCCCGGCAACACTGATTTCAGCAATATCTTTATCTTGTCTTAAATATTCAGCCAGCTTTTCAGCTAGGTCGCGCGGTTTTTGTTTAAAGGGCTTTGCCAATAACATTGCCGCATTTGTAGCAAGATCACCATGGGAGGCATCACGTGGGGGCTCCACAACGATCTTTTTAAGATCTACTGATGCAAGATTTTCTTCATTACCAAAAACCTTTTGAATGGCTTCAACCACTTTTTCCTGAAACAGGGTAAAAATATTCATCTTGTTTGTCCGTATGAAAACAGATGATACAAAATGCACATCTATTATTCTTTGTTTTGGAATTGTTAAGGAGCGCCTAGCGCAATTTGGGAGTTACGTCAAATAAGCGGCGATGTTCCTGCACAGCAAAACGGTCTGTCATCCCTGCAACATAGTCTGAGACACGGCGCGTCAAGGGGGCTTCTCCCTCCAGCCCATTCACTTCATGAGACATCTCACCTGGATTGGCAAGGTAAAAACCAAAAAGGTCTGTTACAATTTCCTGCGCGGCCTGTCTTTTTGCCATCATCTCATCACTCCGATACATATGTTCAAAAAGGAAGGCCTTAATACCTTGATCTGCCATTTGATATTCAGATGAAAAATTTATCAGCGTTTGTCCGGCATATCGCACGTCATCAACGCTCTTAAATGATTTTTTTTCAAGTATTGTCTTTGTTGTTGAAATAACATCTTCAATAAAAACAGTTATAACACATCGTACAAGTTCATGCGTAGTGCGCGAAACATCAAGGTTAGGGTAGATCCTCCTCACTTGTTTTAACAAATCTCCAACCATGGGCACCTCAATAAGATCATCAAGTTGGAAAATACCCTCCCTAAGACCATCATCAATATCATGGGCATTATAAGCAATATCATCAGCAATAGCGGCAGCTTGTGCCTCAAGGCTTGCATGGCTGTGCAAAATCAGATCGTGCTTATTGGAGTATTCTTTAATACCACCAGGCACCATTGAAAACTTGTATTTACCAATAGGGTTACCTGCTTCATCTTCCAGCGGGCCATTATGCTTTGCAATACCTTCCAGGGTTTCAAAAGTAAGATTAAGCCCGTCAAAGGCGGCATAGCGCCGTTCCAAAGCAGTCACTATGCGTAAAGTTTGACCATTGTGCTCAAACCCACCATGATTTTTCATAACATCTGAAAGCGCATCTTCCCCCGCATGGCCAAAAGGCGTATGCCCCAAATCATGAGCTAGTGCCAAAGCCTCTGCCAAATCTTCGTCAAGTCTAAGCGCGCGAGCAATGGAACGCGCCATTTGCGCCACCTCAATTGTATGTGTAAGCCGTGTTCTAAAATGATCACCTTCATGAAAAATAAAAACCTGCGTTTTGTGTTTAAGACGGCGAAAGGCTGTGGAATGGATAATTCTGTCTCGGTCTCGCTGAAAGGCCGTACGGGTGCGGCTTTCGTTTTCGTTCAACAACCGCCCACGGCTTTCATCGGCAAGACTGGCAAAAGGTGCCAGAGACTCACGCCCAAAACCAATATTTTGAAAAGATTTTTCAGCTTTTTCAAAAACCTGCACGTAAATAATCCATTTCCATTAGAATTTTCTGGTTTGACAGAATTAAATGTGGTGCCTATCTATCATATTAAGCAGTATCAATCATAATAAAGAGATTCTTGTGACAGAACCAACAGGCAATATAATTTTAACGGCAAACGCTGCCAAGCGCATTGCAAAAATTTTAAGCGCAGAACCTAAAGGCACAGTTTTGAGAATCAGTGTTGAAGGTGGCGGCTGTTCTGGTTTTTCCTATAAATATGATCTGGATAAGCAAACACAGGAAGGTGATCTTGTTCTGGAACGGGATGGGGCAACGATACTGATTGATGACATGTCGCAACCTTTTCTTGAAGGGTCAGAAATCGATTTTGTTGATGATATTATTGGCCAGGCCTTCAAGATAACCAACCCCAATGCCACAGCATCCTGCGGCTGTGGCACCAGCTTTTCAATCTAAAAGTCCCCTATTCCACTTCCTGTAAACTTAGAAGGGAGGCTAGCAGTTCTTCTGGGTTTATTAAAGGCTCTCGGGGTTCTTCGTTTCTTGCGGGGGGTGGTGTGCCATCGGGGGTGAAGCCTGCGCTTTCTCTGGCGCTTGCTATGCGTTGCTCCCGCTCACGGGTAAGAAGGTCGATTAATTCCTGGTCGTTGGCAATGTCTTCAGCTGTTACCCGCTCAACAAAATCTGACAGGCGGGGACGGCTATCAAAAACCCCTTCCTCCTGCTGCTCTGGCAAATCAAACCGCTCAACCGTAAAACGATCACCAAATTCGGCTGCTAGGGATTCGAGACTTCTAGTACCAACAGGAATGCCTCTCTCCCTGTCCCTTGTAAATTGTTCAGCCAACTGTTCTGAAATATTACTAATTTGCTCGCTAAGATCATCTGGAACAGTAATGCGTTCAGCCTCTGGAATCTCTTCACCATTTGCTTCCCTTAATCTTTGTGAAAACTCCTGTCTTCCAAGTTCCAGTAATTCATCTCTCTCTTTCTAAGTCCGATCTACCATCACCACTTAAAAATTCAGCAGCTTCGTCAAAAAATGCTACACCTCCCTCTCTATCGAACCCCACAATTTCACCATCAAGACGAAAAACGGCATTAACTCTTCGGTCATAGCTTGCAGCAAATTCTCTTGATTGAACATTTCTTTGAATTTCCCGCAACTGCTGCTCTACTGTCGGAATATCCAAGGCAGGATCTCTGACGGGTTGCCTTGGTGTATCACGGCCAATATTAACGGCAGCACCAAATTCTTTCTGCCGCTTCCCTATCCACAAAAGAGCGCAGATTTTCACCCTGTGGGGAAGAGCTTGTTTGGGAAAATAAAGACTGGCTGAGAGAAGATGTTGAAAGGATAGACATGGTTGCCCCCTAAATATCATTTTTTAAATATACTGCTTAAAATTGCATAATTTTAAAAACAAAGTCTTAAAAACAGTTATTTCACTGGTAATTTAGACGAAAGTATTAGGCACAATTGCCTGATACTAAATTCTGCTAAGGCTGATGATTAAAAAATGAAAACATCATCAGAAAAGACAACGGCTTCAATCTGGTTGTCTGTACTGTCAAAAAAATCATTGACAATAACGCCACTGGACACCTGTCCATCAGCAGCATCTGAACGGGTGGTGACAATCAAACTATTATTCGAGCGGGTAATAAAAGCATCATTAATTGAAATGCTGCTAAAATCCAGAATGTCTGATGCGCCGCCATCCTCAATAATTGTGCCCAAACCGGCGCCTATACCTTCATAGACAAGAATATCATCGCCAGCATTGCCAGCTAACGTGTCGTTACCAGCACCACCGGCAAGGCCATTATCATTAGAATCACCGATAAGAATGTCATTACCAGCACCCGCTTCAACGCGTTCAAAGTTAAAAATTGTGCCGCTGTCACCAACATTGGACGAAACGTTGCCATTAGAAAAGTCAATGAGAACATCAGAAGTGAAATCAGTTAGAAGCAGTGTATCAATACCCGCTCCGCCATCAACTTCCTCATCTGGGCCATCCAGCTCCCTTATGATGACAGTGTCATTACCTGCGCCAGCATCAATTCTATCGCGGCCAGTGCCACCAGTTATTCGGCCATCACCAATACCTCCCAAAATCAAGTCATCTCCAGGGCCACCAAAGATAAGGTCATTTCCCGAACCTCCATCAATAATATCATCGCCATTACGGCCGCTTAAACTGTCATCACCAGCTTCACCAAATAATGTATCATCACCTGAAGCACCTGTTAAAGCGTCATTACCAGCTCCTCCAAATATAAGGTCATCATGGATACCCCCTAAAACAATATCGCGCCATTACTACCTGTAATTTCTACACGATTACCAATAGCTTCTGATTCTGTACTCGCTGTGAAAACGTTAAAATTAGGGTCGTCTAAGGTGTCACGAAATGTTCCAACCATTTTCAAAAATTCCTTTATAAGGTTAAAAAATATGCGAATCCATTATGAGGATTCGTTGCCACCTTACCCCCCCCAATCGTTAAATTACAATTAAAAGATGCATTTTATGGCATTGGTGCATTAAAATAGATAATCATTCCAGTTATCGGTAAAGAAGACGATAAGTG
>CALHLB010000178.1 GCA_938034375.1 uncultured Alphaproteobacteria bacterium
ATAAAACTAGACTAGCACCTTCATCATGCGCCTTTTGAATAAGCTCTAAACTTGATTTTACATTTTCTAATGGATTGGCCAAAATACTTAAGGGTGTTGCAGTTGCCACACGGATAAAACCATGATGATGCAAATTATAAAACGAATCGCCCATTTTCCACCTATCTCTCATAAGGGATGAATAAACACTAATTTATTGTTTTTTGCCAAAAAGCCAAGAAAAACAAAACCCGCTGATATTTTTATCAGCGGGTTAAAATCAAATGGTGATGGAATTGTGTTAGCCACGCTTATCCAAATCGACATATGGGCGTTCGTCTGAGCCGGAGTAAAGCTGGCGCGGACGACCAATACGCTGTGATGGATCTTCAACCATTTCTTTCCACTGTGCAATCCAACCAACAGTTCTGGCAAGAGCAAACAATACTGTGAACATGGTTGTAGGAAAGCCAAGCGCTTTCAGCGTAATACCCGAATAGAAATCGATATTAGGATAAAGCTTTTTCTCAATGAAATATTCATCGGTTAAAGCGATGTGCTCCAGTTCCATGGCAACTTCAAGCAATGGATCATCTTTAATGCCCAAACTGTCAAGCACTTCATGGGTTGTCTTTTGCATAATTTTGGCGCGTGGATCATAGTTTTTATAAACACGGTGGCCAAAGCCCATAAGACGAAATGGGTCATCTTTATCTTTTGCGCGCTTAACATATTCAGGAATACGATCTTTAGAACCAATTTCCTGAAGCATGTTTAAAGCAGCTTCATTGGCGCCACCATGGGCAGGTCCCCAAAGGCAGGCAATACCGGCTGCGATACAGGCAAACGGGTTTGCCCCAGAAGACCCGGCAAGACGCACTGTAGATGTTGAAGCATTTTGCTCATGGTCGGCATGCAAAATAAAAATACGATCCATAGCTTTTGAAAGAACCGGATTAACTTCATATTCCTCGCAAGGAACAGCAAAACACATGCTTAAAAAGTTCGATGTGTAATCAAGGTCGTTGCGTGGATAAACAAAAGGCTGGCCGATATGATATTTATAAGCCATAGCTGCAATAGTTGGCATTTTCGCAATCATGCGTAGGGAGGCAACCATACGCTGGTGGGGATCTGTAATATCAGTACTGTCGTGATAGAAAGCAGATAAAGCACCAACAACACCGCACATAATTGCCATGGGGTGGGCATCACGACGAAAGCCAGTGAAAAAGCGGCTCATCTGCTCGTGAATCATGGTGTGATAGGTAACGCGGTTTACAAAATCTTCCCTTTGGCTCTTATTAGGCAAATCGCCATAAAGCAGCAAATAACATGTTTCTAAAAAGTCACCTTTTTCAGCCAATTCTTCAATAGAATAGCCACGGTGCATTAACTGGCCTTTGCCGCCATCAATATATGTAATTTCAGAATTACAAGAAGCGGTAGATGTAAAACCAGGATCATAGGTAAACATGCCGGTTTGAGCGTAAAGTGATGAAATATCCAATACGCTTGGCCCCACCACGCCATCATGTATGTTTAAATCATATGTGCTTCCATCAATGGTAAGCTGTGCCTTTTTATCAGACATTGGCATTCCTCCGTGTTGTCGTCACTGGCTTGATGACAACACAGATTTCATGCCATCATTATCCAGATATTGTGCAAGTTTATGAAATAGCACAATGAATTGATGATGAGTGAGTAGCCGATTTGGCGGAGCTGGGCAAGTCAGGACAAGATATTTGTTGTCGAAAATGACCATCAAATATTGCCTAAAATTTGAGCATCTATATCCAAGTCCTTGTTAATAAAGGTTTCTCATAGTGTAGAAATGCTGCTCTGCACCATGAAATTTTTTATGCCTGATACCAGTTTTTATGCCTGATCATCAATTCTAAGCAGGCTTTCTTGCTTTCCTAAAACATCTAGAATCTCAAAAATACCTGGCGCTGCCGTTGTTCCAGTCAAAGCAGCCCTAAGCGGCTGAGCTACTTTTCCAAGTTTTAGCTCATTCTTTTCAACAAAGTCACGGACAGTCTCATCAAGATTTTCTGGTGTCCAGTCTTCAATGGTAGAAAGGGCTTCTTTTAAACTTTCAAGATTATGTCTCGCTTCTTTCGTTAAGAGAGCTGCAGCTTTATCCGTAAGCTTAAGCGGGCGTTCATCATAGATGAATGAAGCTTTCTCCATTAAATCAATTAGAGTTTTTGCACGTTCCTTTAAAACAGGCATTGCTTTGATGAATTGCGACCGCACAGTATCATCTAATTTATCTGCCAGTTTGTCAGCAAGATTATCATCCCGCTTTATCTCTGGTAAAATACGTTCAAGAGCATTGAGTAAGGCTTTCTCATCACTCTTTTTGATATAGTGGCTGTTGATAGCGTCAAGTTTTGCCATATCAAAGCGAGAGGCACCTTTGCCAATACCTTCAAACCCAAACCAGGAAATCATGTCTTCTTCGCTAATTATTTCCTCATCCCCCTTTGCCCAACCAAGACGGACAAGATAATTTTTAAGAGCATGGGGCAAGTAACCCATAGCGCGATAGGCTTCAGCGCCAAAAGCACCGTGTCTTTTTGAAAGTTTAGCGCCATCTTGCCCATGAATAAGGGGAATATGAGCAAAAACAGGTACGTCCCATTCCATGGCTTCAAATAGGGCCGTTTGGCGGGCAGCATTTGTTAAATGGTCATCCCCGCGAATGACATGCGTTACATCCATATCATGATCATCCACAACAACCGCCAGCATATAGGTGGGAGTACCATCAGAGCGTAAAATAATAAAATCATCAATATCTTTATTGGCAAATTTAACATCGCCCTGAACTTTATCTTTTACGTATGTAAAACCATCTTGCGGGGTTTTAAGTCTAATAACAGGGGAGACACCTTCAGGTGATTCTTTTGGGTTACGGTCGCGCCAGCGGCCATCGTAAATAGGTGGCAGATTTTTCTCGCGCGCTTTTTCTCGCATTTCTTCTAGTTCTTCTTGTGAGGCATAGCATTTATAAGCACGCCCTGTTTTTAGAAGCTCTTCTGCAATTTCGCGGTGGCGTTCTAAGCGCGAAAACTGGGAAACGGGTTCACCATCCCAATCAAGACCTAACCAGCTTAAACCATCCAAAATCGCATCAACCGCTGCTTGTGTTGATCTGACTCTGTCTGTATCCTCAATTCTTAAAACCATTTTGCCACCATGGCGTTTTGCGTAAAGCCAATTAAACAGCGCTGTTCTAGCGCCGCCAATATGAAGAAAACCGGTTGGGGAGGGGGCAAAGCGGGTAACGACAGGTTTTGTCATGGAATATCCTGTTCAAAGACGATATAAGTGTATTTTAAAAAGCGCTCTAACACGAACACCTTTTCTATTGAAGCTTATATTTTAAAACTTAGAAGAAATTTATATGAACAGGGACAAACCTGAAAAAACAGATTTAATGCTTCTTTTAAAGAAAGAAGAAAGCAATAGCACGCGGATTTTTGCGTTTAACAATATTCCTTTTTACCGCCGATATTACTATCGTTTGGAAAGCTGGTTTTCATATCAGCTAGACGAAGAAATTAAGAAAGCAGAGCCGTTTATCTGGCTTATGCTTCCTTTTATGGCGGGCATTCTGTTTTATTTTAATGCGCCGCAAGAACCAAATTTGACTTTTTCGATTGCATTATCATCTATGGCTGCTTTTTCTGTTTGGTTTTTTAGAGAAAAAGGAAAGGCTTTTTATATTTCCTTGTCGGTTTTGTTTTTTCTGGCAGCGTTCAGCCTTTCTGCTTTTCACAGTCAATTTTTCGGTCATAAAGCAATACCTTATAAAGTAATCTTAAAAATGGAGGGGGTAATCGAATCTTATGAAAAACGCGCTGATGGCTCCAAACGGCTAATAATTGGCAATTTAAAACCGCTTGAAAAAAGATATGATGTGCCGAAACGCGTACGTTTACGTGTGGCTTCTAAAAAATTTAAAGCAGATGTCAATGATCGTTTAAAATTTTTGGCCGAACTATCCCCACCACCAGGCCCGGTAATGCCAGGAGGGTATGACTTTGCACGTAATCTTTATTTTCAAGGCATTGGCGCAACAGGCTTTATTTATGGTACGCCTGAAATTATTAAAAATTCAGACAATTATTTTACTTTTTCAACGTTAATTCGTCTATGGCGACAAAACATAACACGTAAAATAAATCAGGCTTTCCTTGTAAATGAACACGAAGAACAAGCTGGTATTGCAGCTGCTTTACTTGTTGGCGAGCGCGGGCAAATTAACGCTGAAGTTCGTGACAGTCTGGCAATTTCTGGCTTGGCGCACATACTTGCCATATCAGGTTTACACATGGCCCTTGTTGTTGCAACGGTTATTTTGATTTTGCGAAGTGTTCTGGCAAGAATTGAAGCATTCGTATTAAATTATCCTATAAGAACGATTGCTGTTATAAGCGGTATTGCGACGGGTTCAATTTATTACCTTTTATCAGGGGGCAGCATCTCAGCAAGCCGCGCCTTCATAATGGTCTTGATTATGGCTTTTGCACTTTTGGCTGGTAGAAAAGCATTGTCTATTCGAAATGTCGCGCTTGCAGCTTTTTTCCTATTACTCATATCACCTGATGCGCTCTTAGGGCCAGGCTTTCAAATGTCTTTTGCTGCAACTTTAAGTCTTATCGCCTTTTCATCCTATTGGGTTTCAAATAATGAAGCATTTGAAGAGGTTGGAAAATTTCAAGCTTTGAAAAATACTCTTTTAGTTTATATAAAAGGCTTACTTGTCACCTCCCTGATTGCTGGATTTTCAACAGGCCTTTTTGCAGCATTTCATTTTAATCAAATTGCTCCATTAGGACTTCTGTCCAATCTTTTAGCCCTGCCAATTTTTACGATATTAATTATGCCCTTTGGTTTTTTAGGTCTTTTATTAATGCCTTTGGGATATGAGATATATCCATTTTACATTATGGGAATAGGCATAGAAACGGTTTTGAATATTTCAGATTATATGAAACAGTTAACAGGCAACTATGCCCATACAGGCCTCTTAAAGCATCATATTTTCTTTTTAATGGCTTTGTTTTTAATTTTTACCTGTTTATTAAAATCAAAACTGAAATGGTTTAGTCTTGGTCTTTTGATATCGGCTGGATTCTTTTTGGAGCAAACAAAACGACCAGATCTCTTTATTGCCGAAGATGGTAAAACCATTGCCTTTCGATATAAATCAAAGGGTCCCAAGGCAAAAGAAAACCTTCTTGTATCAGGCAAAAGAGCAGGGCGGTTTGAGGTTAAGGTATGGCGTGCAGCATTAGGCTTGCCAGAACAAAATGAAAAAACCCTGTCGCAATCTATTATGAAATGCACAAAAGCGTTCTGCCTTATTCAATATAAAAATTATAAAATTACTCATATTAAAAAACCTGAAGCGTTTACGCATCACTGCAAAGAAAATACTCTCGTTATAACCCCTTTGCGAGCACCAAAAACATGCAAGGATATTGCTAAAGTGATTGACAGGAAGGCTTTAAGGCAATCAGGCGCGCAAATGGTTTATATTCAGCAAAAACCCATTTTAACCAGTGATTCTTTTGAATTCAAAACGGCAATCCCTATTGTAAAACGCCTTTGGCATAGTCATTATGAAAATATAGCATTTAATATTGACGAATGAGACCAACAAGTTTTCCTTGAACTTTAACTCTATCAGGGCCAAAAATGCGTGTCTCATAGGCAGGGTTGGCTGCTTCAAGCGCAACAGAATTTCCTTTGCGCCGTAATCTTTTTAAGGTTGCCTCTTCTTCATCAACCAATGCAACAATAATATCGCCATTATCAGCCATATTTTGATCTTTGATAATAACAGTATCGCCATCAAGAATACCAGCTTCAATCATGGAATCTCCTCGCACCTCTAAAGCGTAGTGATTGCCGGTTAAAAGAAGGTCTGGTGGAACATTAATTGAATGCGAATGTTCTTGAATGGCAGAAATAGGTGTTCCTGCTGCAATACGTCCCATAACGGGAATGGCAATAGATTGCCCCGCTTCACTTTCATTGGTTTTATCCGGCGCTTTGCCAAGTGAACCCTCAATAACACTTGGTTGAAAGCCTTTAGTGCGTTTAGGGGAGGCAAGGCCTGGTGCAACAGAATCCGGTAATTTCAAAATCTCTAAAGCGCGCGCTCTATTTGGCAGCCGCCTCAAAAAACCCCGCTCTTCTAGTGCAGTTATAAGGCGATGAATGCCTGATTTTGAACGAAGGTCCAACGCATCCTTCATTTCATCAAAGCTTGGTGGAATGCCCGTTTCCTTCAGCCTTTCGTTAATGAACATCAAGAGTTCATGTTGTTTATGCGTTAGCATGGTCTGGCTACCTTATTATTACAAGAATCAAACAAATCAAGAACATTTATAAATGTTCTATCTGTGTTCTGCAAGCCAAAAACAATTATTTTTTAAAGAAGCATAATGGGGCAAGTATCGCCAATTTTTGCAGGTCTTGCATTGGCAGGGCGTATAATAAGTCCATTTGCTTTTGATAAAATAGAGAGAATAGAACTATCTTGCTGCTCGAATGCCTTTGCGAAATATTTTCCGTTTTCTCCCAAAACTGAAGCGCGCAAATAGGCTTGCCTAGAGCCGTTTTGAGGAAGGGGAGCTTCCAAAACGGCCGTTTTAATATCATTTTCAGCTTTTAAACCCTGCATAGATAAAAGCAGCGGTTTTAAAAATAATAAGCCACAAATAAGGCTTGAAACGGGATTTCCCGGTAAGCCCATCATAAATGCATTATCAAATGAACCAAACATAAAGGGTTTGCCAGGGCGCATGGCAATTTTCCAAAAATCAAGCAAAATATTAAATTCGTTTAAAGCATCTTTTACAAAGTCATGATCACCAACTGATGCCCCGCCAAGGGTCACAACGATATCGCATTGCGCCTGTTTAGCTTTTTTAAAGGCGGCAATCAGAGCATTCATATTATCCGGCGCAATGCCCAAATCAAGTGCAACGCCGCCATTTTGTCGCACAAGGGAGGCAACGCCATAGGCATTTGAAGCAATGATTTGATCTTCATTGGGTGTGTTACCTGGCACAACAAGTTCATCACCATTTGAAATAATACCAACAACGGGCTTTTTATAAACAAGTAAAGAGGCATGGTTCATTGCAGCGGCTAAAGAAAGCGAGCGAAAATCAAGCTTTGTGCCTGCCATTAAAAGCATTTCACCTTCTTTAAAATCCATGCCAGCCTGGCGCACAAACATCCCTTTTTCAGGTACTGTTTGTGGGCAGATGGTATCGCCTTCTCGATGGGCGTCTTCCTGTATTAGAACGGTATCCGTACCTTTTGGCATAGGGGCGCCTGTAAAAATTCGTACAGTTTCGCAAGGGCCAACAGCACCATAAAATTGATGACCTGCCGCAGCTTCACCAATAACTCTTAACGACTTATCAGATGCTAAATCTTCGTGACGAACGGCATAACCATCCATCGCAGAGGCTGCAAAAGGAGGCTGCGTTCTTTTAGCTACAACATTTTGCGCCAGGCCATATCCATCAGCTTCATGAAGGTTGACATTAATAATATCTGTTGTGCGACTTTGGGATAAAATGCGATTTAAGGCGTCTTTAACAGGTAAAAGCATTGCATATTAAACCTTATACTCACCAGAAACACCGCCCGATTTTTCAATCAATCGAATGCCAGTTATCATCATGGATCGATCAACCGCTTTTGCCATATCGTAAATCGTTAAACAGGCAACACCAGCCGCGGTCAAAGCTTCCATTTCAACGCCGGTTTTACCATCGCATTTGGCAAAGGCCATAATTTTCAAACCGGGCAGGCTTTCATCTGCAATAATATCTACAGCAACTTTTGTAAGGGCAAGAGGGTGGCAAAGTGGAATAAGCTCAGCGGTTTTTTTTGCAGCCATAATACCAGCAAGACGCGCAGTGCCAATGACATCACCCTTTTTTGCATCTCCATTTAAAATCATTTCTAAGGTTTCTGGCTGCATGATAACAGCCCCTTCAACACGGGCGCTACGTGTCGTGATTTCTTTGCTACCTACATCAACCATATGGGCGCTGCCATCTTTGGCAATGTGGGTGAGTTTTTGCTGATTTTCTGCCATTTTTAAGTCTTTTTGCGTGCTAAAAGGGCTTTTGTTGCCGCATAAACATCCGCTTGTCGCATTAAGCTTTCACCGACCAAAAAAGTCGTGATGTCATGCGCTTCCAACCTTGCTGTATCATCTGGCGTAAAAATACCACTTTCGCCCACAAGCAACCTCTCGGAAGGTACCATTTTTGCTAGTCTTTTTGAGGTTTCAAGCGAAACCTCAAAAGTTTTTAAGTTGCGATTATTAATTCCTAAAAGGGGTGATGAGAGTTTTAATGCGCGTTTCATTTCATCTTCATCATGTACCTCAATCAAAACATCCATGCCCAGTTCAAAAGCTTGATCTTCTAAGAGTTGAGCATTTTTATCATTCAAGCAAGCCATAATAATCAAAATACAGTCTGCCCCCATAGCGCGAGATTCGTAAACTTGATAAGGTTCAAAAAGAAAATCTTTTCGCAAAACGGGAAGGGCGGTTTTGCCCCGCGCTTCAACGAGATAATCAACCTTCCCCTGAAAGGAGGGCGTGTCTGTTAGAATGGAAAGACAAGCTGCCCCTGCTTTTTCATAATCCTGTGCGTGTTCAGCAGGATTAAAGTCTTTACGGATTAAACCTTTGGAGGGGCTGGCCTTTTTTATTTCTGCAATCAGGCCGTAATCACCGTTTTTGCGTTTTTCTAGTAAAGCATTGTAAAAGCCACGTGGGGCGCTTTGGCTTGTAATTTCTTGCTTTAAATCATCGATAGATTTCAAAGCCTTAGCTTTGGAAATTTCTTCACGTTTATAAAGCTCAATTTTTTTTAAAATATCGCACATCAGCTATTTGAAACCTCAACCAGAATATTAAGTGCATTCAGGGCTTTACCTGAAGAAATACTGATTTTTGCAAATTCAATACCTTCCTGTAAATTTGAAGCTTTGCCGCCAGCAATAAAACCGGCCGCAGCATTAAGCAATACCGTATCACGGTGCGCTCCTTCCTCTCCTTGAAGAATAGCGCGGAGCGCTTTAGCATTATGGGCGCCATCCCCTCCTTTAATTGCTGTAAGCGGAGCGGTTTTAATATTGAAATCCTCTGGTTTTGCTTGCCATTGGGTAATAACACCTTCTTTTAACTCAATAAAGTCGGTTGGTCCTGATATTGAAATTTCATCCAGATTGCCATGACCGTGAACCAATAAAACATGGCTGGAACCAAGGGATTTTAAGGTTTTAGCCATGGGCATAAGCCATTTTTTATCAAAAACACCAATGACTTGCCGTTTGACCTTGGCAGGGTTTGACATCGGGCCAATAAGATTGAAAATCGTTCGAATGCCCATTTCCACTCGTGAAGGGCCGACAAAACGCATGGCTGGGTGGTGATTGGGGGCAAACATAAAACCTATGCCCGCTTTTTCAATGCAATGCGTTATTTTAGCACTGTCACAATCAAGATTAAGCCCTAAAGAAGATAAAACATCGCCTGCTCCAGATTTTGAAGATATGGAGCGGTTTCCGTGTTTTGCAACAGGAAGACCACCGCCTGCCACAACAAAAGCAGCGCAGGTTGAAATATTATAAGTACCAGAACCATCTCCGCCAGTGCCGACAATATCAATCGCATTTTGCGGTGCTTCTACTGTTGTCATTTTGTCGCGCATTGTTGAAACAGCTCCAATAAGTTCTTCCACCGTTTCACCACGCACACGAAGCGCCATTAAAAAACCTGCTATTTGAGAAGGTGTCGCATCCCCTGACATGAGAATATTAAAGGCAATAATCGCCTCTTTTTCATCAAGGCTGAAACCATTGGCAAGTTTGGCCAGAATTTCTTTGATAGTCTGCATTTATTCTGCCTTTATTCACGCATATTCTTTGGCTATTTCCATAAAGTTCTGCAGCATTTGATGCCCGCTTTCAGAAGCGATGCTTTCAGGGTGAAATTGCACACCATGGATGGGGAAAGATTGATGCATTATGCCCATAATCGTTCCATCATCTGTTGTGGCCGTAACTTCCAAATCTTCTGGCAGACTGTCTTCTTGTAAAGTGAGTGAGTGATACCGAGTCACCTTAATTGGTCCGTTAAGGCCTTTAAAGACGCTTTTGGAAGTATGATTTATTTCACTTACCTTGCCATGCATCAGTGTTTTGGCACGAACGACTTTGGCACCATAAGTTTGGCCAATAGCTTGATGCCCCAGGCAAACACCCAAGATGGGAACTTTACCATCTGATTTCTTGATGAGTTCAAGGCAGACACCAGCTTCATTAGGAGAGCAGGGGCCAGGTGATAGAATAATCCCCTCAGGTTTGAGAGCAAGCGCTTCTTCTGCTGATATTTTATCGTTGCGATGAACAGTTAAATCTGCCCCCAATTCGCCAAGGTAATGTACCAGATTATAGGTGAAGCTATCATAGTTATCGATTACTAAAAAACTCATCTTTCACACCTATTGCCCGCGTTTTGATTGATTTGCAAAGCGCACTGCCTCTTCAGCAGCTTTGAAAAGAGCTTTTGCTTTATTCACACATTCTTGATGTTCATTTTCTGCAATTGAATCAGCAACAACACCAGCGCCTGCTTGTACATACATTTTACCGTCTTTAATAACGGATGTACGCAGAACAATGCAGGTATCCATATCGCCATCTGCAGTAAAATAACCAACACAACCCGCATAAACGCCACGCTTTTCATGCTCTAGTTCATCAATAATTTCCATCGACCGAACTTTAGGCGCTCCAGAAACTGTGCCGGCGGGAAAACCAGCTGCTAAAGCGTCAATTATATCATGTTTTTCATCAAGTTTACCTGTAACATTAGAGACGATGTGCATGACGTGACTATAATATTCAAGGAAGAATTTGTCGGTTACTTCAACTGAACCAATTTCTGAGACGCGCCCAACATCATTACGCCCTAAATCAAGCAGCATAAGATGTTCTGCTAATTCTTTCGGGTCGGATAACAAGTCTTGAGATAACGCTCTATCTTCTGCAAGCGTTTTGCCACGTGATCTTGTGCCTGCAATTGGCCGGAGGGTGACAGTGCCTTCTTTTACGCGCACCAAAATTTCAGGGCTGGAACCAGCTACAGAAAAATCTGAAAACTTTAAAAAGAATAGATAGGGCGCCGGGTTCGTGCGCCTTAAAGCGCGATAAAGGGCAAAAGGCGGCAGTGTGAATTCAGCTTCAAAGCGTTGTGCTAAAACAACCTGGAATATATCACCCGCTGCAATATAGTCCTTTGCTTTGGCTACTATTTGAAGATAATCTTCTTTGGATGTATTAGAAGAAATTGCAATCTCGTCCATTTCATCAGATTGATGAACAGATTTATCTAAAACCGTGTCAAAGTCATCAACAATTCTTAAAAGCGTATCGCTTGCTTTTATATAAGCTTTTTCTGAAGATACATTCTTTTGGGGGCGTACAGGGGTAACAATAGTTATTTCATCTTTAACGCTATCAAAAATAACCACCACAGTAGGTCGTATCATTATGCAATCTGGTAAACCAAGCGAATCAGGATTTATATTTGGCAATTCTTCAATCAGGCGCACTGTGTCATAACCAAGATACCCAAAAACACCCGCTGCCATGGGTGGCAAATCTTCCGGTAAATCGAGCTTTGATTGCTCAAGAATATCTCGTAACGCATCAAGCGTTGGTTTTCTAGATGCTATAAAAGATTCCTTATCATGAAGAGCGTTTTCGTTAATTTCAGCTTTATTGCCAAAAGCACGAAAGATACAATCTGGGTCCAGGCCAATAATCGAATAACGGCCTTTTTGGGCGCCACCTTCAACCGATTCCAGCAAAAAGCAGTTTTCTCTTTCATGCGAAAGTTTCAGCATAGCTGAAACAGGTGTTTCAAGATCTGCTACCAGCTTCGTATAAAGAACTTGTGCTTTTCCAGCCTCATAACAATTTTTGAAATCTTGTTTTTCCGGTTTGAACATTTTCTATTTCTTTAATATCCACCTTGATGACCATATCCGCGCTGCCCCTCAAGGTCTGTTGCAAATTCAAGAGCTTCAGGGTTGAAGGTGGAGCCTTCCTTTTCTCTGACGGAAGAGATATAGGTTTCTAAAATATCATTTTGCATGGCGTTTTTGATGCGGCCTTCAAAATCATTTTCTTCATCAAGGTCACTCATTCTAATATCTGTTACTTTTAGAATGTAAAAAGTACCTTCCCGATCACCTTTAGCGCTTGACACATAGCCTTTAGGACCTTGAAAAGCAGCCGTAAGTGCATCGCCACTTAAAGGGTCTGCGGGCTGGTTGCGTTTGACATTGCTAATTCTTTTCACTTGTTGCCCAATATCTTTTGCAATTTCTGCCATTGATGCATTCGCCTTTAATCGTTTTACAAGCTCTTCTGTTTTTGCAAGAAGCATCTTTTGAGTTTGTGATGAATGCCAATCTTTTGACACCTGCTCCTTAACTTCATCATATGCGCGGTCACGCGCTTCTTTTATGTCTTTTATCTCAAACCATAAAAAGCCATCACGTCCAATTTCAATAACGTCATTTTCAATTGCAACATCGCTTTCAAATGCTTCACGCAGCAAATCTTGGCGGGCAGGGGTGTTTTCAGCCAGTTGATTGCCTGATTCTAAATCCCCGTTTTGGGCAACAAATTCAATTT
>CALHLB010000179.1 GCA_938034375.1 uncultured Alphaproteobacteria bacterium
AATCGCAGTTCGGGCTTGTTCATACACGCCATCGTTTAAAAACAAACGCAATGGTACACATCCTCTCATGCATCGCTGCATATCAATTAACCACAAACAAACCTGCCATGAACACAAAACCTTAAACAAAACTGGGGTTAACTAATACTTTATTCGGCAGCTTCATTCTCATTGATGTTATTCTGCTTCCATTGTGATAGCAGCGCTCTTAAAGAGGCTGGCTTTAAGGGTTTATGAAGAACATTGATATTCTGTTTTTCTGCTAAGTCTATAACAGTACGAGACCGATTAGCTGTTACCAAAATGCCGTGGAAAGCTGTATTATAACGGTTTCTGCATTCCATAATGACATCAAAACCTGTTCCAGAATCTAAATGATAATCTGCAATAATGCCGTTAGGTAATGTTTCCATTTCTGAAAGAAGAGCCAGTACTTCCTCTTGTGAAGAGGCTACCAATACAGAACATTGCCAACCCCTTAACATGGCTTCCATACCTTTTAAGATTTCAGGTTCATTATCAATGCATAAAACAGTTAGACCTTTAAGAGAATGACCGATTGGCCGTGGTAAAGGTGTTTTATTGTTAATATCAGCTCCCAGCTCTGCTTTTTCTCCTTTTGGAACATGGACATAAAATCTTGAACCAGAATCAAGTTTTGTTTGAACTTTAACGGTGTGATTTAAGACGCGGCTAATTCTCTCCACTATTGAAAGGCCAAGCCCTAAACCGGCCGCAATACGAGCGCCCTGTTCTAACCTGTGAAATTCTTTGAATATTTCAGTTTTTCGGATTTCTGGTATGCCTTGCCCCGTATCTAACACTTCAATCATCACATGTGTGCCGGCCTTGCGAACCCCCAAAAGGATACGCCCAGATTTCGTATATTTTATCGCATTTGATAACAAATTTTGTAATAGGCGGCGTAACAGACGTTCGTCTGAATAGACGTAAGACGATGTGCGAATGACTTTTAAATCTAATCCTTTTTCTTTTGCCATAGGTACAAATTCGATTATCAGTTGGTCAAAAACATCTTGAAGGGCAAAATATTTCAAGTTTGGTTTAAGCACGCCTGTATCTAGGCGCCCAATATCCAAAACAGCACCTAAAATATCTTCCACACTTTCAAGGGAGCGACATATTTTTTGAGCATGTTCTAAAAAAAAGGCATGCTCTGTTTTTTTTGCAATATCTGAAAGGGCGGTAGTATAAAGACGTGCAGCGTTTAAGGGTTGTAAAATATCATGGCCAGTAGCCGTTAAAAAGCGTGTTTTCCCTAAATTTGCTTCTTCTGCGCGTGCTTTTGCAACTGTTAGCTCTTCATTTAGTCGGGTTAGCTCTTCAGTGCGGCTTTTAACACGAGCTTCCAACGTTTCATTTGCTTTTGTTAAGGCTTCCTCTGTCTCAATGCGATGAGTTATGTCGTTAAAGGACAAAACAAACCTGCCCCCAGGCATAGGTTTGCTTCGCACCTCCATGGCACGTTGAGTAATCGCAAGCCGTTCAACGCAAGGGTCTTCGCAATTGCTATAGGAAGCAAGGCGCTCTTCAATTGCTTTTTCAATGGAGCCAAGTCCAAACTCTCCCTTTTCAGCCATATGGCGCAACATTGCCTCAAGGGAAATGCCAACTTCGCCATATTGGACAGGTAAATTGAGAAGCCAACGAAAATTCCTGTTCCAGCAGATAAGCCTTAAATCAATATCAAAAACAGCAATCCCCTGGGCCACTTCATCAATTGCCACTTGTAAAAGCTCACGGTTATATTGAATAGCGGCTGTTGCATCTCCTAAAAGGGTATTTGCATCATGTGAGGCTGTTTCTTTATGTGTTATAAGAAGAGACATAACGAGACGGGCGGAGGCTGTACCAACGGCAGATGTTAAAAGTTGCTCTGAAAACCGCAAGAGCGCAATGTCGGCGATGTCATTATTGTCAAAATTCACATCGGTTTCACGCCTGTAACGCTCGAAAGAACGCGCAACCCTTTCATGACCGATATAATTGCCAATGGTTTGCGTTAGCTTACCAATTGGAACAGGCGTGCGCCATCGGCTATAATCATGGGTTGGTGGGCGGTTACGCGCGGTAAATGTGTCTGCTTGTAATCTTTCAACGGGTGTTTGCTTTGTCACTAAGGAAACTAAAACAAAAAGTATAGTATTAATCCCCAATGATAATAATGTTCCATGCAATAGGGGGGAGAGTTTAAGCCCAAAAAGTGCTTCTGGTTTTAGATATGAAAGATGAAAGGGGCCATCTGTCAAAAAATTCTCAGAAAAAATGCCGGAGTGGATAAAGCTTGGTAAAATAAGCGTATAAAACCATAAAACAAACCCTGAAACCATAGCTATAAGGGCAGCTTTTGCTGTTGCGCGCTTCCAAAAAAGGCCGCCAAAAAAGGAAGGCGCCAGTTGTGCAATGGCAACAAACGATAAAATTCCTATGGAAATAAGTGCTTCAGTATCACCGGCAAGGCGATAATAAAGATAAGCAAGTAAAATGATACCAAGAATAACGCAACGCCTGATGTTCAAAATCAGGCTATACATATCGGTATGAGGCTTAGTGCGGCGTGATGTATGGCGCACTAAAAAGGGAATAGCAATTTCGTTTGAAACCATGATGGCCAGTGCAACTGTTGCAACAATAACCATAGCTGTGGCGGCTGAAAGTCCCCCTAAAAATGCAATTAAGGAGATTAGGTTTGCCCCTTGCGACAAAGGTAAAGCCAAGACAAATGAATCCGCATTCATGCCATCGTTAAAAGTTAAAATACCTGCAAGAGCTATCGGCACCACAAAAAGATTTATCAGAATAAGGTAGAGAGGAAAAAGCCAGATGGCACGTCTCATCTCCGATCCGCCATTACTTTCAACAACCATAACATGGAATTGCCGTGGTAGAAGAAAGAAGGCCAGTAGACTTAGAATAAAATAATTAACCCATAGACTATCGTCACTTTCCTGAAAAAGAGTTGATGAGAGAATATCTGCCTGATGGCTTTGTCTTAAAAGGTCATAAGGACCATCAAACAAGAAAAAGGTAACGTAAATACCAACAACCAGAAAGGCAAAAAGCTTAAATATCGATTCTGTTGCAATAGCAAGCATCAGGCCGTTTTGGTTTTCTGTTGCATCTGTGTGGCGTGCGCCAAATAGCATGGCAAAAAGCGCCATGGAAATTGCAATCATCAAGGGCAAATCACCCAAAACGTTATTTCCTTCTTGAAGGCCGGATTTATCAACCATAATCATAAAGGAATTTGAAAGGGCCTTGAGTTGTAGGGCGATATAGGGAATGGTACCAAAAACTGTAATAATAGTGGCAATGACTGCAATGGTTTGTTTTTTGCCGTAGCGGGCAGCCAGAAAATCTGCAATAGAGGTAATGCGCTCGTTTTTGGCAAGATGAATGATGCGCTTGAGCAAGGGATAGCCCAAAGTCATCAATAAAATGGGTGGAATATAAACCGCTAAAAAATCAAATCCTGAACGTGCAGCCACACCAACTGAGCCAAAAAATGTCCATGAGGTACAATAAACAGCAATGGTTAAGGCGTAAATGGTAGGGCGCCATTTAGGTAATGCCGTATTGCCGTTTTTCCAGTCGCCATAAGTGGCAACAAGAAAAAGAAAGCCCATGTAAATAAGTGAAATGCCAACAAGGCCCAGGCCATTTTCCCAAAGATGAATATCAAATACTTGCATTAAAGCTTCTTATTCCCATTAACCGGGGCTAAAATAGCACATGATTGGGTTTTTCTAAAAACTTGAAGTTAAATTCTGGATTTTCTGGTTAAAAATCTTTTTCTTTTCGCTTAGCGTGATTATAGTCTCAGAAAATCAAACTTTTCAAAAGATAGGCTAGAGCATGTTGAAAGAGTTTAAGGAATTCGCCGTCAAGGGGAATATGATTGATATGGCTGTTGGTATTATTATCGGCGCAGCCTTTGGGGCGATTGTTTCATCATTGGTGGATGATGTTTTTATGCCGGTGATTGGTATTTTTTTAGGTGGACTTGATTTTTCCAACTTCTTTTTCATCCTAGGTGAAGGTGAATTTGCAACAATTGAAAAGGCAAAGGAAGCTGGTATTGCAACGCTTAATATTGGCCTATTTATCAATGCAATTATTAAGTTTTTAATCGTAGCTTTTGCGCTTTTTATTGTTGTTAAAGGCATTAATAACCTAAAACGCAAAGAGGAAGAAAAGCCGGCAGCCCCTGCCGCGCCTTCCAGTGAAGAAGTACTCTTAACGGAAATTCGCGATCTTTTAAAAACGAAATAGCATCTTGATATAAGAAATCCATAACCTGAAGGTTAAGGACCTTGCCTTCAGGTTAGAATTATTCTAATCTATTGAGTATATGAATTGCCCAGATGCATAAATACTACACACAAGGTTTTATAAAGCCTTTAAGGGAGTCGTCATGTTTATCCAGACAGAAGAAACGCCGAATCCGGCAACGTTGAAATTTTTACCCGGTATTGTGGTTCTAGCAAGTGGTACTTTTGACGTTAGAAAAGGCAGTGATGCATCAAAGTCGCCTTTGGCTCTTCATCTTTTTGAAGTTGAGGGCGTTGAGGCTGTCTTTTTCGGCTATGATTTTATTACTGTCACCAAATCAGCTGATATGCCATGGCCGCATTTAAAGCCTGCCGTTTTAGGGGCAATTATGGAACATTTCATGGCCCGCCAGCCAGTTTTGCTGGATGATGCGGTAACAGAAAGCTTGCCTGAAGAAGAGTTTTTTGAGGAATCCGATAGTGAAATTGTGTCAACAATTAAAGAATTGCTAGATAAGCGCGTACGCCCCGCTGTTGCCCAGGATGGAGGGGATATTACTTTTCACGGGTTTAAAAATGGTATCGTTTACCTGAATATGCGAGGAGCCTGTGCCGGGTGTCCTTCCTCAACAGCGACATTGAAACACGGAATTCAAAATCTTCTAAAGCACTTTATTCCTGAAGTGCAATCGGTTGAGCCATATGGTCAACAAGCTTATTAAAGACGTTAAAACTTTCTCTTTTGAAAAGGTTTTTAAGTTTGCCCTCTTTTCTAACGGAGCAATCGGTTTTATGAAAGAGTATGCAACAGCTAACTCTTGATACAGCCTCAATAAATTGCGCCGTTCACATTCAAAATGGCCAAGGTGAAAGTTATCATCTTTGTGAAGCAATAGGCCGTGGTCATGCAGAACGTATCCTGCCTATGATAGATGAGGCTCTATCAGCCTTATCTATGGATTACAGGGACATTAAACGACTTGGTGTTACTGTCGGTCCGGGGTCGTTTACAGGCGTGCGCGTTGGTCTTTCTGTTGCTAGAGGCTTGGCTTTGGCGCTTGATTGTCCTCTTATTGGTATATCATTGCTTGATGCCTTGTCATGTGAATATCAAGAAAAAAATCCGGCTCTGGTTGTGCTGAACGCGAGGCGTGAAGCTTATTTTGCTTGTTTTTATGATGAAGAAGGAAAAAGCAGCATTGGGCCTAAATTGATAGAGAAAAGTGCGGATTGGCCATCTTTATGGGCTGTTGATCCAGCCAAAAGGCCGGTTGATTTGATTGGCTCTGGTGCAGCAGAATTTTTCAAAATAACAAGTAATTCAAGAATTTTAACAGATCAGTCGGCGCCAAATATTGAAGTGATTGCCAAAATGGTTGCAAAGAAAGCCAAGATGAAATGCGATCGGAATGAAAAACCTTCCCCTCTTTATCTAAGGGCGGCAGATGCAAAATCGCCTTCTCCTGAAAGTTTTGTTGCCAGAAAGGGTGTGTAATGTGGCCTTTTAACGAAAGCCCAATTCTTGCAGAAAAAGCATCATTTCAAGATGCACAAGATATGGCGGCTATTCATGCAAAAGCTTTCCAGCATGCTTGGTCAACAGAAGAGATTTTACGTCTGATTGAAGCGGAAAATGTTGTTGCATTTAAATGTAAGCGACCATCTGGAATATTGAATATATCGAGTTCAAAAACGTCTGGCTTTGTTTTGGCTCGAAAGGCAGCAGATGAAGCAGAAATTTTAACGCTGGCAGTTTTGCTAGAGGCGCGCCGTCATGGACTTGGCAGACTTTTAATGCAGGCAGTCATTAATGACCTTTATAATGAACGCATTTACAAGCTTTTTTTGGAGGTGGATGCAGAAAATCAGGCTGCCGTTACGCTTTACAAGCGATTGAAATTTAATGTGGTAGGAGAGCGTAAAGGATATTATCAGCCTGCCCAAAGGAATGGGGAAGAAGAAACTCTAAGACCCAGGGCGCTTGTCATGCGCTTGGATCTTGAGTAATCCTTTTTTCATAAGCCTGAAAAGGAGAAAGCATGTCTCTTGAAAAACAATGCCTGGAAAAAGGCATGCGTATGACTGAGCAACGCCGTATTATTGCACGCGTACTAGAATCGTCTAAAGATCATCCAGATGTTGAAGAATTATATGGTCGTGCTGTTAAGATTGATGATAATATTTCTATTGCCACGGTCTATCGAACTGTTAAATTATTTGAAGATTCAGGTATTATTGAGCGGCATGACTTTCGCGATGGTCGCTCGCGCTATGAAACAGTGCCTGAAGAACATCATGATCATTTAATTGACTTGCGTTCAGGTAAGGTCATTGAATTTAATAATGAAAAGATAGAAAAATTACAGGAAATCATAGCGCGGGAACTTGGTTATCAGCTCATTGATCATAGGCTAGAGCTTTATGGCGTACCTCTGCATGATGAGAAGCCAAACAGTAATCAGAAGGATTCATAAGGTGTCATGTCTGGTAGATTTCGCGCCTTTTTTACTGTTTTTCTGCTTGTCTTGATAACGTCTTTTCTGATTCCCATACAAATTGTTTTTAATTTTTTTAAACGCCCAGAACAGCGTTTATTACCTTTTGTATGGCATAAAATTGCAGCGCGTCTGATTGGTCTTAAAATTCATGTCGAGGGTGAAATTTCTAATGAAAGGCCTATTTTATTGGCTGTCAATCATGTTTCATGGCTTGATATCGTTGTTTTAAGCGCAACATATCCTGTTTGTTTTATTGCAAAACAGGAGGTGTCAGGATGGTCGATTTTTGGATACTTGGCTAAATTACAGCGCACTGTTTTTGTCAATCGTGAAAAGCGCTCTGCAACGGCCAGCAAAGCAGGAGAAATTGCCGAACGTTTGGAAAAAGATGTTATGGTGCTTTTTGCCGAAGGTACATCAACTTCTGGTACACATGTTTTGCCCTTTAAATCAGCGCTTTTAGGGGCAGCCCAAAAAACCGTTTCTAGAACTGATGCAACCGTTCAGTCCGTTGCGCTTGCTTATACACATTTAAATGGCGTGAAAATAACAAATGATGAAAGGCCTTTGATTGGATTTTATGGCGCTATGGATCTGGCACCGCACCTTTGGAAGGTGTTAAAAGAAGGGGCAATTGATGTGACGCTGGTATTTGGCAAGTCATACCCAATTACCAAAAATACAAACCGTAAAGAGCTTTCCAAACTATTGGAAGAAGAAGTGCGTATGATGAAAACAAAAGCACTACGTAGATAAAACACTTGCTTCTTTTTTAAAAAAAGGGAATCAGTTCACATAACTTTATTCTATAGTGTAATCCTCTTAAAATGATCCTCATTTTAAAAGAAAAGATGAGCGCAAGCAAAAAGATATAGCTAAACTATTTAATCATTTTAAAGGGGTTTAGCTACATATACGAATGGTAACTAAAACAGGGTGTTTCATGAGCGAAAAACAAGATAAGGCAGAAAAAAAGGTTTTTATTAAAACTTATGGCTGCCAGATGAATGTTTATGATACAACCCGCATGGCAGATGCCCTTGGAGGACAGGGGTACAGGGAAACCTCTAATATGGAGGAGGCTGACCTCGTTTTACTGAATACCTGTCATATCCGCGAGAAAGCATCTGAAAAAGTTTATTCGGAACTAGGTCGTATCCGCCAGCTGAAAGAACGGCGCCAAAAAGATGGCAAAAATACACTTATTGGTGTCGCCGGCTGCGTTGCTCAAGCGGAAGGCGCGGAAATTCAACGCCGCGCTCCTATTGTCGATTTGGTTGTTGGACCGCAAAGTTATCATAAACTAACAGGACTTGTTGCCAGGGCGGAAGGGAAAAATGGTGAAAGCGAGCTTATTGAAACGGAATTTCCTACTGAAGACAAGTTTAATCATTTACCGGCACCAACGAAGCGCCAAATAAAGGCGCGTGGTGCCAGTGCTTTTTTAACAATTCAGGAAGGATGTGACAAATTTTGTGCCTTCTGTGTCGTTCCCTATACACGAGGCGCAGAAGTCTCTCGCCCGTTGAACCAGATTGTAGAAGAAGCGCGTCTTCTGGCTGAAAGCGGTGTGCGTGAAGTAACGTTATTGGGGCAAAACGTTAATGCTTGGCATGGTGTTAATACAAAAGAAAAAGAGATTGGCTTGGGACACCTATTATTTGAACTGGCAAAGATTGATGGCCTTGACCGGTTGCGCTATACAACAAGCCACCCCAATGATATGGATGATACATTAATTGCCGCGCATCGTGATCTTGAATGCTTGATGCCTTATCTCCATTTACCCGTTCAATCCGGTTCTGATAAAATATTAAAAACAATGAACCGCCGCCACACTCGTGACGACTATTTTAGGATTATTGATGTGATGCGTGAAGCCCGGCCAGATATTGCTTTATCTAGCGACTTTATCGTTGGTTTTCCTGGTGAAAGCGATAAAGATTTTGAAGATACAATGGATTTGGTGCGTAGAGTGACTTATGCCTCTGCCTATTCTTTCAAATATTCACCGCGCCCTGGAACGCCTGCTGCTGATAGCGACAATCAGGTGGACGAAACGATTAAGAATGAACGTTTGCAAGAATTGCAAAAGCTTCTAACTTTCCAGCAAAAGAGTTTTAATAAAAATTGCCTTAACCGTGAAATGAGTTTGCTTTTAGAGCGTAAGGGCCGATTGGAAGGGCAATTGGTTGGCCGCTCACCCTGGTTGCAGCCCGTTCAAGTACAGGCTCCTAAAAATTTACTTGGTGATATTGTTAAAGTTTCAATTAGTGATATTGGCAGCAATTCTCTTTTTGGTACACTCATTAATGAAAAGGCAGCTTAATACAAAGATAGGGTAGACGTGGTAGATACCTCCAACGTATCAAGAAGACCGAAAATTCTTCAAGACAATGACTTTACTGAATATGTTATTGCTTTTGATGATAATCGCTTGGCAAGTAACCTTTTTGGCCAATATGATCAAAACCTTGCTCTCATCGAACAGCGTCTTGATATTGAAGCAATTACGCGAGGCAATCAAGTAACTCTGCGGGGTACAAAAGAAGCTTGTGATCACGCCCACAGAACATTAGAAACCCTTTACGAGCAGCTTAGTCTTGGCCGCACCCTTGATGACGGAGAGATTGAAGGGGTTATCCGCATGATTACGGCTGAGAAAAGCCAGCTTGTTTTACCTACTCTTGAAAAAAAGGCGAAGGTAAAGTTTGCTCAGATTTCTACCCGCAAGAAAACACTGATTGCTCGCACCAAAACCCAGGATGATTATATTCGCGCCATGGCAAAGCGAGAGCTGGTTTTTGGCGTTGGTCCTGCTGGTACCGGCAAAACTTACCTTGCTTGCGCTTATGCTGCGGCCATGTTGGAACGCGGTGAAGTTGACCGTATTATTTTAACGCGTCCAGCAGTTGAAGCTGGTGAGCGTTTGGGCTTTCTACCTGGTGACATGAAAGAAAAAGTTGACCCCTATCTGCGTCCGCTCTATGATGCACTGCATGATATGATGCCGCCCGAACGCGTTGAGCGTGCATTGGTTTCTGGCATGATAGAAATTGCCCCATTGGCATTCATGCGCGGGCGTACTTTATCTAATGCGGCGATTATTCTTGATGAGGCGCAAAATACGACTGCTATGCAGATGAAAATGTTTTTAACGCGCCTTGGTGAGGAATCAAAAATGTTCATCACCGGTGACCCAAGCCAGATTGATCTACCTCGAGGTGTTAAATCTGGCATTATTGAAGCGCTTGACGTTTTGAAGGGCGTTAAAGGTGTTGAGCAAATAAAGTTCAGGGGCGAAGATGTTGTGCGCCATGCCCTTGTTGCACGCATTGTTGAGGCTTATGATGCTTTTGTAGATAATAAAAAAGAAAAAGACATCTCACCTAACAGTAAGTGCAATGAATGATGAATGATGTAACAAAATACATTGCGCTAGACATCCGCATTGAAGCAGGGAATTGGGGTGACTTAACCCAATTGGAAGGGCTGGTACAAAAAGCCATAAATGCCGTTCTGTCCTGTCCTGCCTTTATGGCTGGAATTAAAATTTTAAAGGGCTCTGAATTAAGCTTGCTTTTTACCGATGATAGCCATATTCAAGCATTTAACACACAATTCAGGGCTAAGAATCAGCCCACAAATGTTTTATCGTTTCCCCAGCATGAAGCCGATGAAACGCAATTTGGGCCTTGCCTTGGCGATATTGTTATCGCTTTTGAAACGATTTTACGCGAATCAAAACTTGAGAATAAAATATTTAACCACCATCTCCAACATCTAATAGTGCATGGTTTTTTACATCTTTTCGGATATGATCATGAAGTAGATGAGGATGCAGAAGAGATGGAAAACCTTGAAACAACAATTTTATTGGAACTTGGTATTGACGACCCTTATAAGGATTAATTGAAAAATGAATATGACGCCGCCCGATGCCAAACCTGTGGCTGCGGTTGAAAAAGAAGCGGGATTGCCAAAAGAACAGGAAGAAAATCCCGAAAGTCAAGATTTTGATAATGAAACGGACATAGAGGCCGAAAGTCCCGGTTTCTTACAACGTATCAAGCAACATTTGCCTTTTAGAAAAAACGGAACGTTAAGGCGTGATCTTGAAGTTGTTCTGGAACAAGATGACTCTGATTTGACATTTAGCCCTGAAGAAAGGGCGATGCTGAAAAATATTTTGGCGCTGCGTGAAGTACGCGCAGATGATATTATGGTGCCGCGTGCAGATATTGATGGCATAGATGTAATGATTTCATTGGGCGAATTGATTTTTCGTTTTGAAGAAGCGCGCCATTCCCGCATGCCCGTTTATCGTGAAACACTGGATGACCCGATTGGAATGGTCCATGTAAAAGATCTGATGGGATACATTATGGGGAGGGCTGAAGAAAACCCGCATGGAGAGATGAATCTATTACACAATGATGTCGTGGATTATGATTTATCGAATGTGGATTTGACGGAAAGTCTGGAAACTGCCGAAATTATACGCCCTCTTTTGTTTATTCCGCCCTCTATGTCTGCTTCTGATATTTTTGCAAAAATGCAGACAACCCGCACCCAAATGGCATTGGTTATCGATGAATATGGAGGCACTGATGGTCTTATTTCCATGGAAGATGTGGTGGAAGTGATTGTTGGAGATATTGAAGACGAACATGACGATGATGATGAAGGTCCGCAAATTGTAAAAGAAACAGCAAATAGCTGGAGTGCTGATGCCCGCGTCTCACTTGATGATATTTGTCAAGCACTCGATATTTCTCTTGATAGACAGGGTGAAGAAGAGGCAGATACAATTGGTGGCTTACTCTTTACAGAGCTTGGTCGCGTTCCTGTGCGTGGTGAGGTCGTTAACGTGCTGGATGATTTTGACTTTGAAATACTTGAAGCCGATCCAAGGCGCATAAGACGTGTGCGTATTATGAAAGATAAAGGTCCTTTCAAGCGCCGACGACGTCGCGCGGAGGGTGAAGTTGCAGAAGCAGAAGCACCCGAAAAACCATTTAGCGTAGTAAAGGAACAGTAAGGCGTGGCAATTTTTGCAAATGGTGTTGCCAATTGGGCAAACAACCTTATTTTGCTTTCAGGTTGGCGGGCAGCAATTATGGCAATTTTATTGGGAGCCATAAGTGCAATGGGGTTGGCACCTTTCCATTTTTTCCCCGTTTTATGGATTAGCTTTCCTTTATTTATCTGCCTTCTGGATGGCGCAGTTCCTGACGGTAAAAAAAACGGGCTTTATCGTCTGGCACCTGCTTTTGCACGCGGATACTGGTTTGGTTTTGGCTATTTTATTGCCGGCCTTTGGTGGATGGGATCTGCTTTTTTAGTAAATGCAGACCGTTTTGCATGGTTGATGCCATTGGCTATTATTGGCTTGCCTCTTTTTTTGGCCACTTTTTTTGGTCTTGCAACGGCATTTTCACGTTTATTCTGGGGGCAGGGATTTGGTCGTGTTGTTATTTTGGCAGCCTGTCTGGCTTTTTTTGAATGGTTAAGGGCAAGCATATTAACCGGTTTTCCATGGAATAGTCTTGGACATTTGCTTGCCTTTAATGATGTGATGATGCAAGGCATTTCAATTTTTGGTCTGCCGCTTTATAATTTCTTTGCAGTTTTAATATTCTCGTGTCCGATCTATTTTCTAGACAGGGAAAGGAATGCAATTTTCCAGCATCTATTTTTTATTTGCGTAATTTCACTCGCAATTGGGTTATTTAGCTTTGGTTTTTTGCGAATTGCAGATAATGAAACGGAATATGTAACAGGGCCAAAATTACGAATTATACAGCCCAATATCGCTCAGAAAGATAAATTTAAACCTGAAAAAGCTGGCGAGATTTTGCAGCGTTATTTAGAATTATCTGCTAGAAAAGAACACCCAAAAGACCTCGCTCTATTAGAGACAACGCATTTGATCTGGCCAGAATCGGCTTTTCCATTTTTATTAACAGAACAGCCGCGTGCTTTGGCCGCTATCGCTGCTTTATTGCCCCCTGGCACGACTTTATTAACAGGCGCTGTAAGGGCAGACCCAAAACAGGCAAACCAGAAAGATAGAAATTATTATAATTCACTCTATGTTATTAACGATAATGGGGAAATAAAAGATGCCTATGATAAGGTGCATTTGGTACCTTTTGGCGAATATCTTCCTTTTCAAGGGACACTTGAAAGTCTTGGTTTGTTATCTTTAGTGGAGTTTCCAGGCGGCTTCAAAGCGGGAACTCAAAGACGACTGGTTCAAACAAGTTCAGCCCCTTCCTTTCTGCCTTTGATTTGTTATGAAGTGATATTTTCTGGCCAGTTAAATGCTGGTTCAGGTATAGATAAAGCGGGCTGGATCTTGAATATTACGAATGATGCATGGTTTGGCTTGACATCAGGTCCCTATCAACATTTTCACCAGACCCGTTTGCGGGCCGTTGAAGAAGGAGTGCCGGTTATTCGAGCAGCCAATAATGGCATTTCAGCTGTTATTGATAGTTATGGACGCGTACTTGAAAAAATTTCCCTCGATAAATCTGGAATTTTGACTTCCCAAATTCCATTAAAGGTTGTATTATGGATAGGCGCATATGAGCGAAATTTTATGTTCTGGCTGATTTTATCAATAGTTTTCTTGATTTTCTTGCCACGAATTTGGTCAAAAAACCAATATGCCTATTGACGCTTTGATCGTATTTCTTCATATGTGTCGCGCGGGAACACGAATTTAAATTTGTGTTTTCTTTTGAGCAGGGGTAGGGAATATTAATTATCAAAGTAAAGGTTTAAAATCCTTTGCCTTGTATAAAAGAAAGGTTATTACCTGATGACAGGTAAGAAAAAGCCCAATCCCATTGATGTCCATGTTGGCAGTCGTGTTCGTTTACGCAGAATGATGATGAGCATGAGCCAGGAAAAACTTGGCGAGCAATTGGGAATAACATTTCAACAAGTTCAAAAATATGAAAAAGGCACCAACCGTATTGGTGCAAGCCGCCTACAAAATATCGCAGAAATTCTTCAAGTGCCGGTTTCTTTCTTTTTTGAAGGATCACCATCGGAAAATACGGATGGATCAAAAGGGGATGGGTTTCAGGAAAGTTCTTCTTCTTTCATGATAGAATTCTTGTCAAGTACAGAAGGTTTGCAATTAAACAGGGCCTTTTCGCGTATTAATGATGCAAAGGTAAGGCGCCGTATTGTTGAGTTGGTTAAAACCTTGGCCGATGACACCGTCAGTTGATTAAGTGATTTTACCGCATTGATTACATTGATTAAGCTAAACTGTCACAAATTGACGGTTTGGGGTTGACGTAATTTACTAAAAAATGCGATGAGCGAGCGTTATTGGTCAAGCATTTTGCCTGGCCATTTTCCTGTCGTCCTATAAAAGGTGTTTTACGTGGCTCGCAGTTCTTACCTCTTTACCAGTGAATCCGTTTCAGAAGGTCATCCAGATAAAGTTTCAGACCGAATTTCTGATGAAATTGTTGATGCTTATTTCAAGGCTGCCCTTGATGAGGGTCAAGATCCGTGGCAGGTTCGTGTCGCTGCGGAAACATTGACCACAACCAATAAGGTTGTCATCGCTGGTGAAGTGCGTGGGTCTGACAAAGTGACGCATGATGTCATTGAAGGTTTGGCGCGTGACGCGATTAAAGATATTGGTTATGAGCAAGCGGGCTTTCATTGGAAAGAGGCTGATATTGACATTCTTCTTCACGCGCAATCAGCTGATATTGCCCAAGGTGTTGATATCGGAGGCGAAAAGAAAGACGATGATGGAGAGGGTGCTGGCGATCAGGGTATCATGTTTGGCTATGCCTGTCAGGACACACAGGCTTTAATGCCTGCTCCCATTTATTATTCGCATGCAATTTTGCGCCGCTTGGCAGAGGTGCGTAAAGACGGTACAGA
Organism: uncultured Alphaproteobacteria bacterium; assembly: GCA_938034375.1. Classification (GTDB taxonomy): domain Bacteria; phylum Pseudomonadota; class Alphaproteobacteria; order Rhizobiales; family JACESI01; genus JACESI01. The sequence goes on from CALHLB010000179.1 coordinate 14,711, forward strand.
ACCAACATTGGAGCCTGATGCAAAAAGCCAGGTAACAGTGCAATATAAAGATGGTAAACCAGTTGGCATAACTTCTATTGTTCTGTCTACGCAACATTCTGATGAAAATCAGACATCGTCTGATATTCGTGCAATTGTTGAGCCTTATATTCGTGAAGTTCTGCCGAAGGACTGGGTAACGGACAAAACAATTTGGCACGTTAATCCAACGGGAAAATTTGTTATTGGTGGACCTGATGGTGATTGCGGCCTAACGGGACGTAAAATCATTGTTGATACATATGGCGGCTATGCACCACATGGTGGTGGGGCGTTTTCTGGCAAGGATTCAACAAAAGTTGACCGTTCAGCAGCTTATGCAGCACGTTATCTTGCTAAAAATGTTGTTGCAGCCGGCATCGCGCCATGGTGTTCAATCCAGCTTTCTTATGCAATTGGTGTTGCCCAGCCTCTGTCAATTTATGTTGATATGGGTGGTGATGGTGAAGTGAGTGAAGAAGCCTTGGAAAAAGCCTTGGGTCAAGTTATGGACCTATCCCCGACAGGTATTCGTAAGCATCTGGATCTTAATAAGCCGATTTACGCCAGAACAGCTGCTTATGGGCATTTTGGTCGAATGCCTGACTCTGATGGCGGCTTCTCATGGGAGAAAACAGATCTGGTTGAGGCTTTGAAGAAAGCCCTTTAATAAAAATATGATTGAATTATAAAAGCCTCGGGCATTGGTTGTCCGAGGCTTTTTCTTTGAATCGATGATGAAGAATAATGGAAAATAAAAGTAATAGAATAGGGATCGATGTGCAGAACGCGCGAGGCTTCTATGGTCGGCGCGCCGGAAAAAGCCTAAATGAGCGTCAGGCACTTCTGATGAAGGATTTTCTAAAAGAGTTAGCCATTGATATTGAGGTATCTGCACCAAAGCCTTTGAAAGATTTATTTTCAAAACAGGTGGAGAGTGTTTGGCTGGAAAGTGGCTTTGGTGGCGGGGAGCATTTGATTCATCGAGCAAAAGAAAACCCCACAATCGGCTATATAGGTGTAGAGCCTTTTAGAAATGGCATGGCAAAGGCTTTGGTTGAGATTGAGGCTGAAGGATTAGATAATATTCGCCTTTACAATGAAGAAGCAGGACCGCTTCTGGATTGGCTGCCTGAAGGGCAGCTGGATGGGTTTTATCTCCTCTATCCAGATCCGTGGCCAAAGAAGCGCCATTTTAAAAGACGTTTTGTAAATATGAAAAATCTGGATAGAATTGCAAGACTTCTAAAACCTCAAAAAGAATTTCGTTTCGCATCCGATATTGATTCTTATGTAAAATGGACAGTCGATCATTGTGATAGGCATTCTGAATTTTCGTGGCTTGAAGAGAAAGAAGAAAATTCCCTCAAGCCATGGGAAAACTGGCCCGGCACCCGTTATGAGGCAAAAGCCTTGCGTGAGGCAAGGCAGCCTCGCTATTTGACTTTTCTTAGAAAGTGATTTCTTTTCTTGATCTATGAATAAAGATACATTCAATGCATTTTGCGCCTCGCTACCAAAGACAACCCATGTAGTACAATGGGGTGGTGCTGATGTTTGGAAAGTGGGTGGCAAGGTTTTTGCCATTGGTGGGTGGAATAAAAAAAATAAAAATAAGCCTGCTTTTACATTTAAGGTCACCCCGCTTTCTTATGAAATTTTGAAAGAGGAAAAAGGCTTGCAGCCTGCCCCCTATCTTGCCTCGCGCGGTTTTAAATGGATACAGGACTATCGTGAACCTGGCTTGCCGGAAGATGATTTGAAGCGTTATATTAAAACATCCTATAATCTTGTTGTTGAAAAGCTAACAAAGAAAATCCGCAAAGAACTGGGTCATTAGGTGAGATGTAAATGCGTCTTGCATTCTAGTTAAAAAGGCGCTATAGAAACGTCAACATAAATTCTCAATAGTTTGAGAGTGGGCCATAAGGACCCGCTCTTTTTTATTGCTTTCGCAACAATTGGTCATTGGATTATTTAAAAGGCTAAAATGGAAAAGCGGATCATAATAGAAAAAGGTCTTGATAGGCGTTTGGCAGAAATTGTTGAACCGGTTATTGAAGATCTTGGATTTTGTCTGGTGCGTGTCAGGATTTCTGGTCTAAATGGCATGACTGTACAAATCATGGCGGAGCTTCCTGATGGCAGCATGGGTGTTAATGAGTGTGAGGAGATTAGCCGTAATCTTTCGCCTGTTTTGGATGCTGAAGATCCAATTTCACAAGCCTATAATTTGGAAATTTCATCACCAGGCATTGATCGTCCGTTGGTACGTGTAAGTGATTTCGATCGTTGGTCGGGTCATGTTGCAAAACTGGAATTGGATGTTCCTGTTGAAGGGCGCCGGCGCTATCGTGGCATTTTATTGGGGTGCCGTCTGGTGGAAGAAGTTACACATGTCGGGCTGGATCTTCCAGATCAGCCAGAAGGTAAAGATAATAAGGTTTGGTTGCCGCTTGAAAATGTTGGCGAGGCCAAATTAATTATGACAGATGAATTAATGGAAGAGGCAGCAAGTAAGCTGAACCTTTCATAGATCAAGGGCTTTAGAGGAAGGAAAAGTAAGATGGCCGTAAGTGCAAACCGTCTGGAACTTTTGCAAATTGCTGATGCTGTAGCGCGCGAAAAGGTTATTGACCGTCAAATCGTTATTGCTGCTATGGAAGATGCGATTCAGAAAGCGGCTAAATCCCGTTATGGTGCTGAAACAAATATTGATGCAAAAATTGACCCGAAAACGGGCGAGATTCGGCTGCAACGCCTACTTGAGGTTGTTGAAAATCTTGAGGACCCAACCATTCAAATTGACCTTGTAACAGCGCGCCAAAGAAATGCTGATGCCAATTTGGGAGATCATATTGGCGAGCCTCTGCCGCCGCTTGATTTTGGTCGTATTGCAGCGCAGTCTGCTAAGCAGGTCATTGTTCAAAAAGTGCGGGAAGCTGAGCGGGACCGTCAATTCGATGAATTTAAAGACCGTGTTGGCGAAATCATTAATGGCACCGTCAAGCGTGTTGAATATGGAAACGTTGTTGTGGATCTGGGGCGCGGTGAAGCAATGTTACGCCGCGATGAGCTCATTCCACGTGAAAGCTTTCGTTATGGTGATCGTGTGCGCGCTTTTCTTCAAGATGTGCGCCGTGAGCCACGTGGGCCGCAAATTTTTCTTTCGCGTACAGCGCCAGAATTTATGGCAAAGCTTTTTGCTCAAGAGGTGCCTGAAATTTATGATGGTATTATAGAAATTCGCCATGTTGCCCGCGATCCTGGTTCGAGGGCAAAAATTGCAGTTATTACCAATGATAATTCAATTGACCCTGTTGGAGCGTGTGTTGGCATGCGCGGCTCACGGGTGCAAGCTGTTGTTAATGAATTGCAGGGCGAAAAGATTGATATAATTCCTTGGAATATGGATCAGGCAACATTTATTGTGAATGCCTTGCAGCCTGCTAAAGTGGCAAAAGTTGTTCTTGATGAAGATCAAAACCGTATTGAAGTCGTTGTGCCAGACGACCAATTGTCCCTGGCTATTGGTCGCCGTGGCCAGAATGTAAGACTTGCTTCACAGTTGACGGGCTGGGATATTGATATCCTAACTGAAGAAGATGAAAGCGAACGGCGCCAAAAAGAATTTTCAGAGCGCACTGCCCTCTTCTGCCAGGCATTGGATGTTGATGAAGTTGTTGCCCAATTATTGGCATCAGAAGGATTTACATCACTGGAAGAAATTGCTTATGTCGAGCAAGATGAAATTTCTCATATTGAGGGATTTGATGAAGAAACGGCGCTGGAATTGCAGTCTCGTGCGCGTGAATTCCTTGAACAGCGTGACCAGAAAATGAACGATGAGAGGTTAGCGCTCGGCGTTTCTGATGATCTTTTACAAGTTCCAAATATTACTGTTCGTATGATGGTTGATTTGGGCAAAAATGATGTTAAATCTCTTGAAGATTTTGCTGGCTGTGTCGCCGATGACCTCTTGGGTTGGAATGAGCGCAAGGATGGTGAAACAAAGCATTTTGAAGGTATTCTTGAAGGCCATGACTTGAGCCGGGAAGAAGCCGACCAGATGATTATGGCTGCCAGAGTTCTTGTTGGCTGGGTAACGCAGGAAGAGCTTGACGCGCAAGAAGAAGGAAGCGAAGAGAAAGAGGAAGAAGAAGGCGAGGCTTAAGCATTTGGTGGCAAAAGAGCATAGAAAAGGGCCTTCACTAAGTGCGGGAGAAAAGACACGATTAAGAACGTGTATTGTTCAACGTGTTGAAAAACCGGCAGATGAAATGATCCGCTTTGTTCTTGGGCCGGAAAATGAAGTTGTGCCAGACTTGAAAGCTTCTTTGCCTGGGCGGGGTCTTTGGGTCAGTGCAAACCGTAAGGATATTGACATTGCCAATAAAAAAGGATTGTTTGCACAAGGATTTAAAAAGAAAGTTCAGGTTTATGATGGCTTGAGCGACCAGATTGAAGAGCTTTTGGCCCAAAGGGCTATGCAGGCTCTTAGTTTATGCGCTAAGGCAGGGCTGGTTGTTGCTGGTTTTGAAAAGGTGCAGGCTATTTTGGCAAATAAAAGACTCTGTGGTATTTTATTTGCCCGTGATGGCTCAAGCGGCAGTATTGGTAAAATACGGGCGAAATTGAAAAATGATATGCAGACAAATAAAATTGTGCTGCATGAATGTTTACTAAATTCGCAATTGGCCATAGCGCTTGGCAAGCCAAATGTGATACATGCAGCTTTATTATCTGGCGGGGCTGCAAAGATGTGCTTGGCAGCAATAAAAAGGTTGGAAGATTTTGAACCTTCTTTTATATGCGAGAGCATAATGGATAAAGATACAGGCCAATAAATTTATTGGTCTGGTTAAAGTAAATGGGAAAGAGTGACAAAACGCATGAGCGATACGAACGATTCTGGCGATAAAAAAGACGGCGAAGGCAAAAAGACCCTGTCTTTAAAACGCGGTGCGGGCGGTACAGTTCGCCAGAGCTTTTCGCATGGTCGAAGCAATACGGTTGTCGTTGAAAAAAAACGCCGTCGTTTCACAACTCCAGCAACACCAAGTGGCTCTTCAGGAGTGTCAAATCCCCCTGTTGCTCCTTCCGATGATACGACTAAAGTAAGTACGCCTTCTCCTTCAGAAAAAAAGCCATCTGCTCCTTCTAACATTGAAAAACGCGCTGACAAGCCGCGGTCGTCACAGACGAGAGGTGGCCATAAAAAAGGTAGCCGCCCATCTTTGAAGCCGTCTGCTAAGCCTGTTCAAACCTTGTCATCGGGCGAGCAGGAAGCCCGCGCCCGCGCGCTGGCTTTAGCGCGCGCTCGTGAAGAAGAAGACACAAAAAGGCGACAACTTGAAGAAGAAGCACGCCAGGCCCGTGAAAGAGCTGAAAAAGAAGCTCTTGCCAAACTGGAAGCAGAAAAACAAGAAAAAGAAAAAGCAGAACAAGCCAGCCGAAAGAAGCAAAAAGAAAAACTGCGCGTTGAAGAAGAAAGAAATCTGGCTGCTGTACAAGCAAAGGCTGAAGAAGCCGCCTCCAAAGTGGCCATGGAAGCCGAGCCAAATCCGGCAGCGCCTTCTCAAAAGAGAAATGTTGAGGATCGCCAAAAAGGCACTAAAGACAACGATGAAGAGGGTAAAGGCGGCCTAAAAGCTTATTCGCGTCCAAAACCGGCAGAACCAAAACCAGCTAGACGTACTGAAGAGCGCCGCCGCGGTAAATTAACGCTTTCTAATGCGCTGGATGATGAAGAAAGAGAGCGCTCCTTAGCTTCCATCCGCCGTAAGCGTGAGCGTGAAAAGGCGAAGGCAGCAGCCAATGCCCCGCGTGAGAAAATTGTCCGTGATGTCGTTATTCCAGAAACAATAACGATTGCTGAATTGGCAAATCGTATGGCAGAACGTGCTGTAGATGTTATCAAGTTATTGATGCAACAAGGCCAAATGTTAAAGGCCAACGATATTATCGATTCTGATATGGCGCAGCTTATTGCAGAAGAAATGGGCCACCGTGTTACGCGTGTTGCTGAATCTGATGTTGAAGAAAATCTGTTTGATGATGTTTCCGCTGAAAATGATGCTGATGCGACATCGCGCCCACCAGTTGTTACGATCATGGGTCATGTTGACCATGGTAAAACGTCTCTACTTGATGCAATAAGAAGTGCTAATGTTGTATCGGGAGAAGCAGGTGGTATTACACAGCATATTGGGGCTTATCAAGTAACGCAAAATGGTTCCAGGATCACATTTCTTGATACGCCAGGTCACGCCGCATTTACAGCAATGCGTGCACGTGGCGCACAATCTACTGATATTGTGATTTTGGTTGTTGCAGCTGATGATGGCGTGATGCCGCAAACGATTGAAGCAATTCATCATGCAAAAGCGGCGAATGTTCCAATCATTGTGGCCGTGAACAAAATTGATAAACCGGCCGCTGATCCAAATCGCGTTAGAACCGAGCTTTTACAACATGAAGTTTTTGTTGAAACTATGGGCGGTGATGTGCTTGAAATTGAAGTTTCTGCATTAAAAGGCACCAACCTTGATAAACTCTTGGAGGCCGTTACCCTTCAGGCAGAGCTTTTGGAATTGAAAGCCAATACAAAAACCGAAGCGAAAGGCACTGTGATTGAAGCCAAGCTTGATAAAGGACGCGGTCCTGTTGCAACAGTGCTGGTTCAAAGCGGTACATTAAGGGTGGGTGATATTGTTGTTGCCGGTTCTTCCTGGGGTAAGGTGCGCGCTCTTATTGACGATAAGAACAGCCAGGTAAAAGAGGCAGAGCCTTCCAAACCAGTTGAAATATTGGGCTTTAACAATGCACCAGATGCTGGTGATCGTTTTGCGGTTGTTGCAAATGAAGCAAAAGCTCGCGAAATTACGGAATATCGCGAGCGTCAAAATCGTGAAAAAGCGATGGCCAAATTAACAACGCAACGTGGCTCCCTGGAACAGATGCTCAACCAACTTCAAACATCTGATCTAAAAGAAATACCGATTGTTCTTAAAGGCGATGTTCAAGGCTCTATTGAGGCTATTATTGGCGCGGTTGATAAACTTGGCACTGATGAAGTAGCAGGCCGCGTTGTTCATGCCGCTGTTGGTGGTATTACCGAATCGGATGTAACGCTTGCTATCGCTTCCAATTCACCCATTATAGGATTTAATGTGCGCGCTAATAAGCAAGCGCGTGATCTGGCTGAAGCTGAAGGTATTGAAATTCGCTATTACAATATCATCTATGATCTGGTTGACGATATAAAAGGCTTGATGTCTGGTATGTTGGCACCAGAACGGCGTGAAACCTTTATCGGCAATGCAGAAATCCTTGAAGTCTTTAATATTTCGAAAGTTGGTAAAGTGGCAGGTTGCCGCGTAACTGAAGGTATGGTTGAACGCGGCTCAGGGGTTCGCCTTATTCGCGATAATGTTGTTATTCATGAAGGTGAACTTTCAACTTTGAAACGCTTCAAAGACGAGGTGAAAGAAGTTAACGCTGGCCAAGAATGTGGTATGGCCTTCCTAAATTATCAGGATATGCGCGCGAAAGATGTGATTGAATGCTTCCGTGTGGAGCATATTGAGCGTAATCTTTAAAGTAAATTTGCTCTTTCAAGGTCCAACTCCGTGAAAGAGCTGTTAGGGATTTAAAAATGATAAAGGGATTTTTTGCTGGTGCAGCCGCATTGGTTATGATGCTGCTTTCTAATGGCTCGGCTCTTGCTAATGCCTGCAAGACTGTGCGGCCTGCATGGAGTGGCGAAACGGTTGGCTTGATTGGTGAAGCCTTTAACCTGGTTTTTTCGTCTGGCGGTATTGTGCTTATAATCATGATGATTTTGGCATTTCGCTTCCGGCATCTTTGGTTTTCAATCATTATTGCCAGCTGTGCTTTTCTTCTGGCTTTTATGAATTTTTACGCATGGCGCAATCCCGTTGGTATTGATGTAGATGCAAGACAAGAAGGCTGCATTGGTGAACCGACATTGGCGATTGCTGTTTTTATATTTCTAGGCATCCTTATACTTCTTGCACAGTTTTTCGGCTCTCCTCTAATGAAGAAAAGTGAAGGGTAAATTGATGACAGCGCCAAAAATGCCTTCTCAACGTCAATTACGCGTTGGAGAAATTATCCGTAAAGCCTTATCGGAATGCTTGGTGAGGGGCGATGTGCGCGATCCCCTGCTTGAGATGAGCGTTATTTCTATCTCTGAAGTTAAAATGTCTCCTGATTTGAAAATTGCGACAGTGTATATTGCACCATTGGGACCACAGGATGTAAAAGCTATTGTTAAGGCCTTAGCTGCCAATGCAAAGTTTTTACGTGGTCGTATTGGCGTATCTATTGCGTTGAAATATACACCAAACCTGCGTTTCCAACCAGATAACAGCTTTGATGAATATGCACGCGTTGATGAATTGTTAAGGTCGCCCAATGTTGCGCGGGACCTTGATCATCAAACAGGTTATGGGGATAAGGAATAAATGGCGCGGCGTAAAAAAGGGCTGGATACAAGCGGCTGGCTAATACTCGACAAGCCATTAAATATGACATCAACTCAGGCCGTTGGGAAAATAAAATGGCTCTTTAACGCCAATAAAGCAGGTCATGCAGGCACGCTTGATCCATTAGCAACGGGACTTTTGCCGATTGCCCTCGGTGAAGCAACAAAAACTGTTCCCTTTATAATGGATGGCGCCAAGGTCTATCGTTTTCATGTTACATTTGGGCATGAAACAACAACAGATGATCTTGAAGGAGAGATAACAGAAAAATCTGCTGCAAGGCCAAACGATTCAGATATTTTGGATATGTTACCTCAATTTATTGGAACGCTTATACAGACCCCACCAACTTTTTCTGCAATTAAGATCAATGGTGTGCGGGCTTATGATAAAGCCCGTTCAGGGGAAGATGTGGTTTTGGAGCCAAGGCCGATTGAAATTCATTCTCTGGAAATGATTGAACGCATTGATAATAACACAATTGTTTTGGAGGCTGAATGTGGAAAAGGTACATATGTGCGTGCTTTAACCCGTGATTTGGCCAGAAAACTGGAGGCGCGCGCCCATGTCAGCAAGTTAAGGCGCATTACTGTTGGTCCTTTTTCTCAAGAACACATGATTTCTCTGGATTTTTTAGAAGAATTGCGTAATAACACTGAAAATTTCACCGAACTGGCCTTTAACGGTCATTTTGATGATGTTCTCCTTCCTGTTCAGACCGCGCTGGACGACATCCCGGCGGTGGCCGTGAACAGTAAGGATGCGGTACGCCTCAAAAGAGGTCAATCCGTTTTGCTTCGCGGAAGCGGCGCTCCTCTCATTTGCGATACCGTTAGTGTGTTATCGCAAGGGGCTTTAATAGCCTTGGCCGAAATTGACAGGGGACACGTGAAACCAAAGCGCATTTTTAATCTTGGCCATTAAGGCCTCAAAATAAGGAGTACCCGATGTCGATTACAGCTGAAAGAAAAGCAGAACTGATAAAAGAATATGCAACAAAAGAAGGGGATACAGGCTCTCCTGAAGTGCAAATTGCTGTTTTATCAGAACGTATAGTCAACCTTACAGAACATTTTAAAAGCCATGGTAAAGATAACCATTCCCGCCGCGGCCTTTTGAAAATGGTAAGTCAACGTCGTCGTTTACTTGATTATCTCAAGAAAAAAGAAGAAGCACGTTACGCTAATATTATTAAGCGTTTGGGCTTGCGTCGCTAAAAACACGGAAAGTGACGCTTATGAAAGCGCCACTTTTTTATATGGGTCTAAAAATATAGGCCATATTTCGAAACGGCGCTTCATGGCAGGATTGCCAGCGGTTTTTAAAATAAAACCTCTTGTTGTCTTGCTCATGGTATGTCGATAATTCAAATTATATGAAAAGGCAGGAAGCCTTTTCATATTGATAAGGACTTGTAAATTGTTTGATATTCAAGAAGTAGAAATTGATTGGGGTGGCCGTCCCCTTAAATTGCAAACAGGCAAAATTGCCCGTCAGGCCGATGGGGCTGTTCTGGCAACTTATGGTGAAACCACAGTTTTAGCCACAATTGTTGCGGCAAAAGAACCAAAACCGGGCCAGGACTTTTTCCCGCTAACTGTTAACTACCAGGAAAAAGCCTTTGCAGCTGGTAAAATCCCAGGGGGCTATTTTAAACGCGAGGGTCGTCCAAGTGAACATGAAACGCTAACATCGCGTTTGATCGATAGGCCGATACGCCCTCTTTTTGTGGATGGCTTTAAATGCGATACGCAAGTGATCTTGAGTGTTATGTCCCACGACATGGAAAATGCGCCTGATATTGTTGCACTTGTTGCTGCTTCTGCTGCTTTAACAATTTCTGGTGTTCCTTTCATGGGTCCTGTTGGTGGTGCGCGCGTTGGTTTGATTGATGGAGACTATGTTCTCAATCCAACAGTTGACGAAATGGAAGACAGCAAGCTTGATCTAGTTGTTGCCGGCACAACACAGGCTGTTTTAATGGTTGAATCAGAGGCTGAGGAGCTAGATGAAGAAACCATGCTTGGTGCTGTTACATTTGGTCAAAAAGCGTTCCAACCTGTTATTAAAGGTATTATTTCTCTAGCTGAAAAAGCAGCGAAAGAACCCCGTGAACTTGTGTTGGATGATCACTCTGATCTTTACGCTAAGGTTTTGGAAATTGCTGGAAATGGTTTGGCAGAGGCCTACCAAATTACAACAAAAATCGAACGAAAAGATGCTGTTGATGCTATCAAGGCTAAAGTTATTGAAACTTTAGCGCCAGAAGGTGCAGAAAATGCGCCAGATAGCGTTCTGCTTGGCGACTTATTAAAAAAAGCAGAAGCATCAGTTGTGCGTGGCAATATTATTAAAACAAGTTCACGTATTGATGGTCGCGATCTTTCAACAGTGCGTCAAATTGTTTCAGAAGTTGGTGTGTTACCACGCACGCATGGTTCAGCCCTTTTCACACGCGGTGAAACGCAGGCTTTTGTGGTTGCAACACTAGGTACTGCCGATGATGAACAGTTTGTTGATACATTGGAAGGTACAAAGAAGGAAACTTTTCTCTTACATTATAACTTCCCGCCATTTTCCGTTGGTGAAACAGGCCGTATTGGTTCCCCTGGTCGGCGTGAAATTGGCCATGGTAAGCTCGCATGGCGCGCTATTCATCCAATGTTGCCTGCCCACCATGAATTTCCTTATACATTACGTATCGTTTCCGATATTACAGAATCTAATGGATCTTCTTCCATGGCAACGGTATGTGGCACTTCCCTCGCATTGATGGATGCTGGTGTTCCCTTGAAAAAGCCTGTAGCGGGTATCGCAATGGGTCTTATTAAAGAGGGTGATGATTTTGCGGTTCTCTCCGATATTTTAGGTGATGAAGATCACTTAGGAGATATGGACTTTAAAGTTGCCGGTACATCTGATGGTATTACCTCTTTACAAATGGATATCAAGATTGATGGCATTACTGAAGAGATTATGAAAGTAGCTCTTGAGCAGGCGAAAGGTGGACGGCTCCATATTCTTGACCGTATGGCTGATGCCTTGTCTCAATCGCGTGAAAATGTTGGTGAATTTGCACCTCGTATTGAGATTATGCAAATTCCAACCGACAAAATCCGCGAAGTTATTGGTACAGGCGGCAAGGTTATCCGCGAGATCGTTGAGAAAACAGGAGCCAAAGTTAATATTGAAGACGATGGCACAGTAAAAATTGCTTCTTCTGATGGTAAAGCCATCGATGCCGCTGTTACATGGATCAAATCCATTACATCTGAACCTGAAGTTGGTGAAATCTATGAAGGGACAGTTGTAAAAACGGTTGATTTCGGTGCTTTTGTTAATTTCTTTGGCGCGAAAGATGGTCTTGTTCATATTTCTCAACTTGCTGAGGGGCGCCCAGAAAAAACAACAGATGTTGTGAAGGAAGGCCAAAAAGTAAAAGTAAAACTGATGGGCTTTGATGAACGCGGAAAAGTACGTCTTTCTATGAAAGTTGTTGACCAGGAAACTGGTGAAGAAATTAAAAAAGACGAAGCTTAAAACGTTTCTTTCTACAATTATAGCTAGGGTTTTGACCTATTAATTAGCTGGTGCTTGGCGTTTGATAGGGCAAGAGATACAGTATAAAGGCTTGCCGATGGAGTTTATCCCCCATTCAAAAGACTTTGTGCTTTAGGTCGCCGTCCTATCAAGCGTCCTCTGGATTGGATAAATTTGCGCGGACTACTTTGTTATAAGATTTTGAAACCAAAAGGTTTCCTAAAATCTTATGCCGTGTAGCTGAACAAATTTCTTCCAACCAATCGTTAGTTAATTAATAGGTCCAGACCCTGGGCTCCTTTAAAATGATTAAATAGTTTAGCTATATCCTTTTGTTTACGCTCATCTTTTCTTTTAAAATGAAGATCATATTAAAAGGATTACGCTATAAGACCATCAGAGCTGATCAGTTCTGGTGGTTTTTTATGATTTTTAAACACGCATCAGTGATACTGCATGGAAAACTGTTTATTACAGAATTAGGGTGATTGACCTGCGCCCCGTAAACTCCTCCAATTTGTGGTAGAATTTGTCTCAATAAATGGAGACAATAATGAAGCGTAGATTTACGGATGAGCAGATTATTTCTATGATCAAGGAACAAGAGAACGGCATGCGAACATCGGTGGT